>CALKAR010000284.1 GCA_937988745.1 uncultured Peptococcaceae bacterium | reverse complement strand
AGGCTTACACAAACTCTTGGCTGTGATTGTTTCTGTTGTTTGGTTTTCAAGGTTCAAGAGCTCGTCTGCTTGACTCACTCTTTAGTACTGCCGCCTGGATTGCATCTCCGGGCGGCAGCGAAATCATAATAACACATTTTCTGTGCTTCGTCAACCAGGTTTTTTTCTGAGACGAACTTTTTTTGCCATTCTGCGGTTCCCCGCCGAATGGACTCTTATCATAGCATCGTTGTTGCACAAATGTCAATTGGGATCTTATTCTTGTTTTTCGTCTTTCTTCTCTTCTTCATCTTCACCGACTATGTTGGCTACAGCAACCACCTTATCACCGTCATCAAGCCGCATTAAAGTGACGCCTTGCGTATTGCGTCCCAAGACTGATATGTCACTGGCACGCAGTCTAATCATGATTCCTTCCATGGATATGATCATCACTTCGTTAGACTCTTGAACCATTAAGACATCGGCAATCGCGCCTGTCTTTTCGGTCTTATTCAGCGTCTTAACTCCTTTTCCACCGCGACTGGTGCGGCGATACTCTGCTGTAGGTGTACGTTTACCGTAGCCATTTTCAGTGACAACTAAGAGATCGTAACCGTTAGCTACACCGAGGCCCACTACCCAGTCATTTTCCTCAAGGGTGATACCCTTTACGCCGCGGGCATTGCGACCCATGCTGCGCACTTCTTCTTCCGAAAAGCGAATTGCTTGTCCTTCTCTTGTGACCAGCATAATTTCTTGTTCGCCATCGGTAAGCTCTACACCGATCAGTTCATCTCCTTCATCGAGGGTGATACAGATGATGCCTCCAGTTCGATTTGTATCGAACTCACTTAATACGGTCTTTTTGACGACTCCATACTTAGTTGCCATCACTAAGTACTGATCATCGGAGTACTCTGTAATCGGTATAGTGGTCTGAATACGCTCTTGCGGCATCAGACTCAAGAGATTAATAATCGCCGTGCCCCGCGCATTGCGGCCCGCTTCTGGAATCTCGTGGCCGCGCAGTCGGTAAACTCGTCCTTGGTTAGTAAAGAAGAGCACCGTGCTGTGTGTGCTTGCAACAAAGAGCTGTTCCACAAAGTCGTCTGACTTAGTATTTAGGGCAGTGATACCTCTTCCGCCTCGATGCTGCGGCCGGTAAGTATCGACCGGTAGACGCTTGATATAACCATCATGAGTGACGGTAACTACAATATCTTCCTCAGCAATTAGGTCTTCCAAATCAAGATCGCCAGCAGAACGTCCAATAATTGTACGCCTTTCATCGGCAAACTGTTCCTTGACCTCGAGAAGTTCTTCTTTGATTATTTCATAAACCAAACGAATATCGCCGAGAATCTCCCGCAGGCGGGTAATGGTTTTCTGCAGATCAGCATATTCAGCTTCAATCTTCTCACGTTCAAGCCCGGTCAGTCTGCGCAGCTGCATATCCAGAATGGCTACAGCCTGTCGTTCACTAAGACCAAACCGAGTCATGAGCTGCTGGCGAGCAACCTGATCGTTTTCAGCTGAGCGAATCAGGTTGATAATCTCGTCAATATTGTCAAGGGCAATTCGGTACCCTTCTAAGATATGTGCCCGCTCTTCCGCTTTGCGTAGATCAAATCTTGTGCGGCGGACCACTACTTCTTTCTGATGTTCAAGGTAGTGCTGCAGTGTTTCCCGCAGAGATAAGACCTTGGGTTCATTGTCCACCAGAGCAAGCATAATTACGCCAAAGGTCTCCTGCAGTTGGGTATGTTTGTAGAGACGATTAAGCACTACGTGTGGGTTGGCATCACGGCGTACCTCAATGACAACTCGTGTACCAGTCTTATCCGACTCGTCCCGTAGATCTGTAATGCCTTCGACCTTTTTGTCCCTCACCAGCTGGGCGATTTTTTCGACCAATCTGGCTTTGTTGACCATGTAGGGAATTTCAGTAACTACAATCCGGGTCTTACCATTCGACATCTGCTCGATCTGAGTTTTCGCCCGAACCCTGATTTTACCTCGACCAGTTTCATAGGCTTCTTTAATGCCTTCACGGCCGAGAATCACTGCCCCAGTTGGGAAGTCGGGTCCTTTAATATAACGCATTAACTCCTTGGTAGTGATCTCGGGATTGTCGATCATAGCCACAAGACCATCGATTACTTCTCCCAGATTATGGGGGGGAATATTAGTGGCCATACCTACGGCGATACCCTGCGCACCATTCACCAAAAGATTGGGAAATCTACTAGGCAGAACGCTGGGCTGCTCTAAAGTATCGTCGAAGTTGGGAACGAAATCTACTGTATCCTTTTCAATATCACGGAGCATCTCCATGGCAATCTTGGAGAGTCGCGCTTCCGTGTAACGCATAGCAGCAGGCGGATCTCCGTCTACGCTGCCAAAGTTACCTTGTCCATCAACGAGCATAGCCCGATAAGAGAACGGCTGGGCCATACGTACCATCGCATCATAAATGGCTGAGTCGCCATGGGGATGATACTTACCCATAACTTCGCCCACAATTCTCGCTGATTTCTTGTGGGGCCGGTCATATCTAGTACCAAGCTCACTCATTCCGTACAAGATGCGGCGCTGCACCGGTTTGAGACCATCGCGCACATCTGGTAGGGCACGCTCAACTATGACGCTCATAGCATAGTTGATGTACGAGGTTTTCATTTCGTCAGTTATATTAATGGGAACAACTTTGCCCCCACCTAAATTAACACTCACTAACTCCACCCCATCTCTTAGACGTCAAGGTTCGTAACTTCCTTAGCATGTGTCTCGATGAACTCTCGGCGCGGTTCAACCTTTTCACCCATCAGCGTTGTGAAAATGTCGTCGGCATAGACCGCATCGTCTACTTTCAGTCTTAAGGTTGTGCGTCTTTCTGGGTCCATGGTGGTTTCCCAGAGTTGTTCTGCATTCATTTCTCCAAGACCCTTGTACCTTTGAATGGTGACTCCCTGACGTCCAATTTCCTCCAACAGTTGGTCCAGCTCTTGATCTGAGTATAAATAGTGGACCTGTTTGCCTTTTTTCACCTGATACAGCGGCGGAAGCGCAATATAGACATATCCATGTTCAAGCAAAGGCCGCATATACCGGTAGAAAAAGGTCAGCAGTAGTGTTCTGATGTGGGCACCGTCTACGTCGGCGTCAGTCATCAAAATGATCTTATTGTATCTGGCTTTGGATAAATCAAAGTCCTCACCAACGCCTGTACCAAAGGCCGTAATCATGGCTCGAATTTCCTGGTTGTTCAAAATCCGATCCAAACGAGCTTTTTCCACGTTGAGAATCTTACCACGAAGGGGTAGGACAGCCTGAAAACGACGGTCACGGCTCTGCTTAGCAGTACCACCCGCAGAGTCACCTTCCACTAAGAATATTTCACAGAGCTCAGGATCGGTAATACTGCAGTCCGCCAGCTTACCGGGCAGTGATGAAACATCAAGCGCCGTCTTCCGGCGGGTAAGCTCTCGAGCCTTACGAGCAGCCTGACGAGCTCTTTGAGCTTGGATGCATTTTTCGATGATGCGCTTGGCTTCTGTGGGATTTTCCTCCAGGAAGATAGCAAGCTGTTCCGCAACAATCGACTCTACAGTCCCACGCACATCGCTGTTACCCAGTTTGGTCTTAGTCTGACCTTCAAACTGAGGATTAGGAATGCGCACACTGACCACTGCTGTACAGCCTTCCCGCACGTCTTCACCAGAGAGATTTTCTTCGTTCTGCTTCAAAAGATTCCTCTTGCGGGCGTAATCGTTGAAAGTACGGGTTAGAGCAGATCTGAATCCGGTTAAGTGAGTTCCACCCTCATGAGTATTGATATTATTAGCAAAACTGAGGATGATCTCCGAATAGCCATCTGTGTACTGCATAGCTACTTCTACTTCCAAATCATCAGAATCGGCATTGAAATATATCGGCGATTTATGCAGCACATTTTTATTGCGGTTTATATATTCGACAAATGAGACAATTCCGCCGTTATAAAGGAACCAGTGCCGCCGACCTGTACGATGATCGGTGAAATACATCTGAATTCCCTTGTTTAGGAACGCCAACTCTCGTAGGCGATATACAATCATCTCAGCCTGAAAATCGGTAGTTTCGAAAATCTCTGAATCAGGCTTAAACCTAATCAGAGTTCCCTTTTCTGTAGTTGTTCCGAGATCTTCTAGTTCTGTAACAGCATTACCCCGTTCAAACCGCTGGCGATAGTGACGGCCGTTGTACCACACTTCGGCTTCCAGCCATTCAGACAGGGCATTAACTACTGACACACCTACTCCATGAAGACCACCTGAAATCCGATAGTGGCTGCCTTCTTCACCGAACTTACCACCGGCGTGGAGCACTGTCAGTACTGTTTCCAGCGTTGATTTGCCTGTTTTCGGGTGGATATCAGTAGGAATGCCGCTGCCGTTGTCGCGCACAGACATAGATCCGTCTTCATGGATCTCCACATCGATCCGATCGCAGTAGCCGGCCATTGCCTCGTCTATAGAGTTATCCACTATTTCGACAAACAAGTGGTGCAGTCCATAGATATCCGTATTTCCGATATACATTCCCGGGCGTCGCCTAACGGCCTCCAACCCTTCCAGGACTTGAATCTGTTCTGCTGTATAGTTCGTAGCCATATTCTTCTCCAACAGCTATCTACTCCTCGCAAGTGTTCACGTCTCTCAGCCATTCTTGCGCTCTCTTATGAAGTGTCGCGGAAGATATGGGAGATAAGTAAACAGTCTTCTCAGTAATTACACATGAAACAGGCTCATCAGTTAATTTTACCACAAAACCCTCTTCCTGCGCGGTTTTGAGGAAGCCCTGGTTGAGCTCCCCACCTTTGCGCATATTAATAATAGCAATAAGCTCACGGAAAGAAATCATCTTCTCGTTGCCGATATGCAGAAACATCAAACTACCCCTCTAACCTATTTTACCCGCTTCTATCTTGAACACTGCCGCATCGGCGAGGATGTCCTGAGTAAAACTACCTAAATGAGTTGTGGTAATTATGGTCTGAGCCTTTCTATTCAGTAATTCTACCAGGAATTCACGGCGCGACTTATCTAGCTCCGACATTACATCATCAAGGAGCACTACCGGATACTCGCCTGTTTCCTGATGAATTAGTTCCATTTCTGCTAGTTTACACGAAAGTACCGCCGTCCTCTGCTGACCCTGGCTGGCAAAAGTCTTCGCATCCTGTCCGTTAATTAAGAAAATTAGGTCATCTCGATGCGGCCCTGTTAGAGTGTAGCCTCGTCTTAGTTCTAGAGGACGCTCCTTCGCAATCTGCTTAAGCATATATTCACGATAATTGTCAATGCCTTCTACTTGATGCCACTCAGACGGCTCCGTCCCAAATGGAGCATAACTGATATGCAGTTCTTCAGAACCGCCAGTTATGTGCTTGTGCATTTCTGCAGCAATTATATTGAGCTGCTGCACAACTTCTTGACGGCGCTGCATTACTCTTTCTGCTAGATCAGCGAGCTGCCCATCCCAAATGGGCAGCTGGTTTACCAATCCAGCGTCATAAGCCGCATCTTTCAGCAGTTGATTGCGCTGACGCAAAACCCTTTGATATTTCAGCAGGTTATTTCGATAAAGAGCGTCAGTTTGGCATATCTGGATATCCAAAAATCGCCGCCGTTCACTTGGTGAACCTTTGATCAGCTGCATACTGTCAGGGGTAAATAAGACCACATTTAGTGTTCCGACAAAGCGGTTGGCTGTCGTGGCCTTGTTGTTGACAAACAATTTCTTGGGGCTATCCTGCTGTACAATGACGCGCAGATCAACATCGGCATTTCTCTCTACCCGGCCGTGGATGTGGGCTGCTGGTTCTTGGTGATAAATCAGCTCTGTTTCCCGGCCAGTCCGATAAGACTTACTCATGGCCAAAATATACATGGCCTCTAATAGGTTAGTTTTCCCTTGGGCATTGTTTCCCACGAAAATATTGAGCACTGGATGAAGCTCAACATTGGCGTGCTTATAATTTCGGAAATTTTTCAACTGAAGCTGCTTAATTCTCATGTTTCACAACTCAGACGCTACTTTGATTATACCATAACCTTCGATGGCGATCTCATCTCCAGGCACAACTTTCTTAGAACGCCGGGTTTCAATTTCGCCATTTAGGGAAACCAAGCCCGATTGAATCATGATTTTTGCCTCGGCGCCGCTCGAAACAACGTTGGCCCATTTCAACAGCTGATCAAGCTGAATAGTTTCAGTTTTGATCGTTACAATTCTCATAAGCTCACCCTTTTCAGATGCGGATCGGCATCAGAATGTAAAGATGATTATCGCTGTCTGCCGGTTTAATTAAGGCCTGGCGAGGTCCGGGTTCAAACTTGAACATTACTTGATCCGCATCAGTAGCTTTCAGCATATCCATGATAAACCGTGGCGAATAAGCCGATTTACCATTTCCACCGGTATGCTCTACGTTAAACTGCTCAACAGAGCGCCCTAGTTCTGTCTGCATTCCTAATTCCAAAACACCATCTGTAACTTGAACGATTACGGGCTGTGTTCCCTTGCGATCAAAAATCGCTGCCCGTTCGATGGCATGCAGTAGATGCTGTCTGTTCATGATAATAGTAATTTCCTGCTCTGTATAGAGCACTGGACGATAATTAGGAAACTTGCCATCAATTAGGCGGGTTGTGAAAAGAGTATTGTTAAAGCGAAAAGCCAACTGATTTTCACCATAGTACACATCAATGACCGTTTCATCCATCGGAAGGCATCTGAGCAGTTCATTGATATTTTTCCCAGGAATGATAACTTCCATCGATTCAGCGGTTAAGAAAGGAACTTCCGCTTTCGCGAATGCCAGACGATTAGAGTCAGTTGCAACGAACTTAAGCTCTCCGTCAGAGATTTCCAATAGAATTCCCTGGAGAATCGGTCTCTGATCGTCATTGCTGACGCAGAACAAGGTGCTGTGAGCTAACTTGCTCAATTCATAGTCTGTCAATGAAATAATTTTTTGTTCACATATAGGAGGCGCGGGAAACTCATCTCCAATAAGTTCATTTAGGGTAAATTCTGTTGTACCCGCGGTAATTATGACTTGATTATCACGTTTTTCAAAGATGACTGTACCTGCTGGCAGCTTTCGGACTAATGCTGAAAAGAGTCTGCCATCAAGAACAGCTGATCCAGGAGCAATTGTTGTACATTCAGCTTCTGTTTGAACAGATATTTCTAGATTATTAGCTGTTAAAGTGAGTTTATTACGATCAACTTGCAGATGAATTCCACTTAATATCTGAAGAGTACTGCTGGTCGATACTGCTCGTTCGACAAGACGAACACCATCGGTTAAAGCGGTACTGTCAATTTGAAAATGCATAATTATACCTCCTGTGGAATAATCGCTTGGGGAGATAGTATCGCGTTAAATACATAAATATTCTTAGTCGTAGTAATAGTAGGCTGTGTGAGTTTGTGGAAAACCCAGGTTTGCCGTTAGAATCGCAGTTTTCCACAGATCACAAGCTGTGCATCAAACAAAAAAGTTATCCACAGTGTTCGAAAATCAAAAAACGCGCGGAAAGCATATAAAGGGAGTTGTCCACAGCTTGTCCTATGAATTCTGCCGTATAGTGTCGATTAATTCCCGCACCGTTACCTGCAAAGCTGGATCCATTTTGATAGCGCTCTGGATTTTGTCACAGGCATGGATAACAGTAGTGTGGTCGCGTCCGCCAAACTCTGATCCTATTTGCGGCAGCGAGCTGTCTGTCAGCTCTCTAGATAAGTACATGGCCACCTGACGAGGGAAAGCGATCTTTTTCGTGCGTTTTCTAGACTTCATATCCGTGACCTTGATGCCGTAATGATTAGCGACCACCATCTGAATTTGCTCAATAGTAATTGGCCGATTCTTCGGTGTCTGAATCAGGTCTTTCAGAGCTTCAGATGCTGTCTCTACAGTGACTGAGACATTATTTAGGTTGGCATAGGCTACTACTCTAATGAAGGCTCCTTCCAGCTCACGGATGTTGCTCTGGATATGAGTGGCAATGTAGCTTAGGACTTCTGGATCGACCCGGTAGTTTTCCATATCAGCTTTTTTCTTCAGAATTGCAATTCGGGTTTCTAAATCAGGAGGCTGAATGTCAGTTATGAGGCCCCATTCAAACCGGCTCCGCAGCCTTTCTTCCAAAGTTGGAATTTCTTTGGGAGGCCGGTCCGAAGATATCACAATCTGGCGATTTGCCTCATAGAGGGCATTAAAAGTATGGAAGAATTCTTCTTGAGTAGATTCTTTGCCCGCGACGAACTGAATGTCGTCGATGAGGAGAACATCCACATTGCGATATTTGTTCCTGAATTCAACCATTGACTTCTTACCAATCGCTGTAATCAGGTCATTGGTAAAAGTCTCCGAAGTTACATAAACTACATTTATATTAGGATCCCTTTCCATGGCCATATGACCAATGGCGTGCATCAAGTGGGTTTTTCCCAGCCCTACCCCTCCGTAGAGAAACAGGGGGTTATAAGCCTTCGCAGGCGCTTCGGCTACAGCTAGAGAAGCAGCATGCGCGAAACGGTTGGAGTTACCGACCACGAAAGTATCAAAAGTATAGCGCGGATTAAGAATAGAAGAAATAGGCTCCTGTCCTTGACTTTGGGACGGAGCGGGAGCTGCGCTTTCTGGTTCATCCATCACAGACGGTGATACAGGTTCGGAAACTTCAGGTTCGGAACTCTGCGCTTCTGTAAGGGGCTTAACGTTGCTGGGAATTACGAGTTTGAGGTCCCAGTCTTTATTTACTACATGGCGGAGCGTTTTGCGCAGGGGAGCCGCGTAGCGTGCATCAACCCAGTCCCTGGTAAACTCGTTGGGCAGCTCTACAAAGAGCGTATTTCCTTCAAAATGGACTGGCCGGCTGTCTTTGATCCACGCGTCAAAAGATGGTTTGGCGAGTTCAGAAGCCATGATTTCTAAGACTTCCTGCCAAATCAGCTCCAACTGATTAATTTGGCTCATGAAATGCCCTCCTACAATTGCAGTCATCATTGTGGATTTCTGGATTTATCCACAGGTTCCTTCTTTTAATTTTGATGTTGATAACTTCTAGTGGATATGTAGTTTTTACCTATGCACAGAAAAACCTGCGGTTATACACAATCTTATCCCAATCCAAAAACCCGATCCAATCGAGCAAGCCAGAGTTATCCACAATAACCACAGTTTATCCACAAATTTTGTTGTTCGTGGGGATAGCTCGACTATCCATATTTCATCCAAAGAACTGTCCACAACCGATGTGAATAACTTTTCGCGGTGATTTTTTGTGGAAAACATGTCAGAAAGCTGATTTTCGCAAAATGGCCACTATCAGTCTGTTTCAATTATCCACAAAGGGGTTCAAAACCTACTTATGCACAAGTTATCTACAAGCTGTGGATAAAAAAACCCCATTTCATCGTGTCACAAATGGGGGGAACATCTGTTTAGGTTAGGTTATCCACATTTTACCCACCTAAGGATTAGTTGACAACTGTGAGTTAAGTGGATATCCTTGAAGGGGCTCAAATGGGCTCTGCAATATGGAATTTCCTGA
>CALKAR010000283.1 GCA_937988745.1 uncultured Peptococcaceae bacterium | reverse complement strand
GCGTACTTGGCGACCATCAGGGTGCCCTGTCGGCTGATCTGGTACTCAGCCTCCATACCCAGGTCGAGCAGCTTCACGGTGCCGACCGCGCTCGGGTGCATTACCAGACCCACGGTGTTGGAGAAGTCGCCCGCATACTTGTCGTTAGTGCCTGCTTCGAGGGTGCCAGGAGCGACGTTCTCCTTCGGCAGGTTGTTGGTCTTGACGATGGTGATGCCCGCCACACGGATTACGTTACCCTCCGCGTAGCTACCCTGACCACCCCAGTCACGGTTAATAACCTTGGTGCTCTTCGCTAGAGCATAGAACTCGGCAGGACGGACGAAGAGCGTGCGGTCCTCAGCCGGAACGTCTTTCTCATCGAGCACCTTGGCGGCCTCGAACATAGCGTCGGCCAGAGAGTCACCATCCGTCGGGTCAACGCCATAGATCGTGGTGCCGCCGAACTGGTCCGGGTCGTCGATGGTCTTGGGGCTGCGAGCGGCCAGCACGCCCACCTGGAGGACATGCTTATCCATCGTGTTTGCCAGCTTCGCGCCCAGCTCCTTGGTGTAAACGGAGCGAACGTCGTAGTGGTTCTTCGCCTCGTCGATGTTGGCGATAAACGCCGGAGCAATTAGCAGCTCGTCGATGGTGATGACCTTCTCGGCGTGCTTGATGCGACCACCGAGAATTTCCTGCCCCGGAGTGTGGTAGTAGGCCGAAGCACGGCCCATCACGGGAAACTGGGCCGATTTACCATGACTAATGGTCCGAACGAAATGTCGGCCCATCGTGACGTTGGTTTTCTCAAACGAGGTCAGAACCTCGCCAGCGAAGATCTTGAGAAAAAGCGCATCTACAGGGCCAGTGCCGTTGATCTGGCCAAGGCGTGAAACGATTGCGTCAGCCATTCTTAGAATTACCTCGTGAACGATTTGGGAGATTAGTTGGCTCCCACGTCATTCACGGCTCCGCACAAGGTTGTCCTCCGCAGAGGGCCAAGGCTAGCGCATGAATTCCGTGCGGAAGCTAAGCCACCGGCTTTGCTGCCAGTGTGACTTATGTGATCGTTCAGAGGTAAAAACGGGGGCGGCGTTGCACCGCCCCAAACATCAACCAACAGGAGAGGGAACAGAGGGAGACTCGTTTGTTCTCCAAGAATTGCCCCCGGCTTTCGGCACACGCTCGGGATAGGTGAGCGGGCGTACTCGACGGGGGCGGATGACATGAGAACCTCCCCGTAGCTAGGCCAGAGGGGGAGGTCATATTACTAATCAACAGGGGAGGGAACAGAGGAGACTGGAGAACTCTTTTGTTCTCCATAACTGAGTTGTAATACCTCAGGTTAATTACTCGGCGGAGCAGAACCGCTCCCACTTCAAATTGTGCGCGAAGATTTCACGCTTGGTTTGTTCGGTGTCGGTCTGGTGCCAAGTGATTGGCTTCGCCCAGACACACTCATTCGGACGTGCGCTCGTAGCGGCGCATCCGCTCAAGCTCACTAGCAGACAACTCGCCACGAGCCACCCTAAGGTCGATCTCATGGGCTTCCCCTAGCTGCTCATAGGCACTCTCCAAGTCCTTCTGTCGCGCCCTGCGCTCTCCCTCACGCCGGAGCGATTCGTCGCGGATGAGGGAGAGCACGAGAACAAACGTTTGGAGGAACTTGGTGATCGCCTCTAGTACGGCTCTCATCGGTCACCAGTGCCAGCGTCCTTGGTCCGCTTGGTGAATAGACCGGCCAGGATTTCGACCACCCGATACACCTTGGCGAGAATCTCATCGTCCTTCGGAGTCGGAGTGAGGTTCACAATCGCCACGGCCAGCGCGTGCAGAGCTGCCAGGAGGGCCAGTACGGTTTCCCAGTTCTCGATGATGAACTCGATCATGTGTTACCTCAGAAGATGTTGGAACGAGCAAGACGCTGCTCGACCTCGCGCCGATAAGCCGGATCGGTCTCATAGCGCGGGTCTTTCATCGCAGCGGTGAGTTGAGCGATCGACTCGAAACCAGCCGGGCCACCAGCCTGACCGCCGATGAGCTTCGGGTCACGACCTGCCTCTCGCTGATAGCGGAAGGCGAGACTCATCACGGCGCTTCGCACCATGCTCAGGTCGCCGCTATCAACAGCCTCGTTGTATTCCTCAAGCTCCTGCTCGCTCAGGTTCGCCACAGCCCAAGCAGCCATCGCAGCGAACGCCTCCTCGCCGCCAATCTCCTCCATGAGCTGATCGCGGTACGCCTGAGCCTGAGCCTCGATTCCGGCGATATACTGATCTACGAAGGCGCGCGGAATACCAGCCTTCTCCAACGCGGCGTAATGCTCTTCAGCCAGCGAGCCGTTCTCGTAGAAGTATTCGGACATGGCCTCCACATCGATTCCAGCCTTGTCGATCAACTCGCTGGCCTTGTCCTCGGTCATGTCACCAGAGAACTTCTGCTGCGCCTTCTGCTGGTTCGCCTGAGACAGCTTGCGCTCAAGCTCCTGATACGCCTTGGTCAGGTCCTCGACGCTCTTGAACTTGCCAAGAAGCAACTCGCCGTCCTGCTGCTTCGGGGAGTCCTGACCGATCTGCGCCAGCTCCGCTTCCTTCTGATCCACCTTGGCGAGCATCGCCTCGTCGTGGCCCTGAGGGGCTGGAGTAACGTCGGTCGCGCCAGTGCCGGTGTTGAGAATTTCTGCCATACAAACTCCTGTCAGTGATGAACTACAACCAAGCCCGTGGTCTTCTCGACCTCCTTCCGGGCGTTCTCAGAGGGTTTCTGTTGATCGGTGCCGGTCCCAGAAACAGGAGGGGCCACCTGATCGGCAGCCCCTTTACGCTTCTGGCGGCGGCGACCGTTACTACCGCTGTCCGCCATTCTTCATTCCTGCCTTGACTGCTTCTTTCGCCATGTCCATACCGCCCTGCGCAAGCAACATCTGCGCTTGCTCTGCCTGGAGCTGTTCGTGCTGCTGCTGCTCCGCTGCGATCACTTCCTCCTCGGTTCGCACTAGACCGTTCATGTCGATACCAAGCGCCGTCCCACGACGAATCAGGTAGTCGGACACGACTAGGTAGCGAGCCAGGGCTTCGGGGCCGATGGCCTGTTGAGCGCCCGCAATGAAGGCGTCGAGCTTATTGAGGTCATGACCACGACCGAGGGCTTCGAGGCCGGTCGTGATGGTCGGTCGGACTACCCCACGCGGCAGCGTCGGGATCTTGCGCTGTCGTTCCAGTTGGAAGATCAACCGATTCACCAGTGGGTACTGGAACTCCTGCGACAGGATCGAGTAGACTCCACCGAGGGCGTCCTCAAGCTCTCTCGCCATGTATCGGATCTCCTCGGCTGTCACCCGCTCGCCGTCTCGCTGAACCGCTGTGTTCAGGAGGAACGCGAAAGACAGGCGTTGCTCGATTACACCGATGGTCTCGTAGGCGACGCGGAAGTCAGCGAACTTCTGGACTTGCAGGACCGTCACGTCGTTAGCATCGCCTGACCGAACTGCGCCGTTAGGCGACTCGGTTAGGGTACGTGGATCGGTCACGCCGTTGGGGTTCACAAGGAACAGCACCTTGGCGGAAGCCGCCGACCCTTCCACAATGGCTTGCGTCAGTGCTTCGAGCGAGCGGAGGTCTCCGATGTACTCCTCGACGTAACCGCGACCGTAGTCCTCACCGTCGATCTTGGTGAATCGCAGTGCGATCCACGGCGACTTGTCGAGTGGGTACTCACCTTCCGTGCCGGGGATGGTCTCGCCTTTGACCTCCTGATAAACGCGCCACTTGCCTTCCTGCCGGTAGATTCGCGTGTAAAGCTCGACGGTCTTATCCTTCCCCTGCTTGTCGCTATCGGAGATTCGCGCCTGGATATGATCGGGGAGCGCCTCTGGGGAAACGTGCTCCTGAACGATGATCTCTAGCACGTTGCCCATCGGGTCACGGCGCACGACATATCGGTCCAGCCGGAAGACACGGATACCGCCCTCGGGTGCCAGGTAGAGGAGTACGTTGCCCGCAACGATAAGCTGCTTGAGCGCCTCCGCTACAGACACACGGACCGCCTGAACCTCAATCTCGGTCATAACCGCTCGCTCAATCTTGGCGAGGGCCTCTTCAACCTCTGAGCGTAAGCTCGCCCCCTGCTGTGCGAGCTGCTCCAACGTGTAGTCGTCAATAACTAGCCGGAAGAAGGGGGCGTTTGGAGGTAGGAGCGCCAGGAGGAGCTTCGAGGAGAGGTTATTGACGCCGCGTGCTCCGAGACCCTGGAACGGTGTGGGGAGCTTGGAGAATCCGCTATGGTTATCGGGAGGAAGCAGTGACGGGATCGTTAGTTTGGCTGCTGCGCGTGCGCGTTCAAGGAAGGGCGCACGACGCCCTTCGAGCGCACGGTAGCGCCCGCCAGCCGTCTGTGCTTGCATGGTCTTACCTCGCCGATCAGCCCACCGGCAGATTCACGCCAGTGCCAGTGGGAGGACCACCCGTATTGAGGTCGATCCGCAGACTGCTACGCCGTCTCCTCTTCCGCCGCGAGATGTTCTCTGCCATTTCCATCTCGGGCTTTGCTTGCTCCGGCGGCGGAGCGGCCTGAGCCGTTGGAGTAGGCGCTTCGAGCTTCGGGGGGTCTACCAAGTTTTTGACCGCGTCGTAGGGAGCCCCCGCCACATCCTCCGTTATCTTCCACGCCTTGCTGACGGCCCTTTCCACCGCCCTGCCGATGCTCTTGATACCCTTTTTGACTTTCTTAACGACACCACCCATGAATCAAAACCTCATTACCGTCATGGTTTCTGTCGAACCATGTCGTTGATACAGTCTTCGGATTGCTTCTTTGTTTTTGGCTGCACGAGTGCCAATCTGGCAGCCTCTGGCTCCATGAATCAGTGCCAGCGCCTTCATCACGGAGAAAACGTCGGAGAGCGTTGTCGGCCCTTTCCTGACTCGGATTAGGTATTCCTCGGACAAGACGTAGCCTTTCGCGTACCACTCGGTTCCGAGAATGTAGGCGAGGAGATACTCGCCGTTGATGAGCACGATGTAGTGCTCCTTGAGGGATCTCTCCGTGGCCTCTTCCGGGGACACGATAAACTCCCCATACTCGGATTTTAGAGTGTCCACGTAATAGGTCATCGCCGCCAAAACGATGGGTTTGACCTCTTCCTCTGTCATCCGTGTGGGTACGCCGTCGTCGAGGCGAACGTACCTAGGGACCATCAACTGACCCTCTTCAAGACCCGACCGTTGCCGAACACGTCGGCCTTCAAGTCAATGCGGAGCTTGTTCCGACGATTGGTCGGACGGATATCGAACGGGTTTTCTGGAGCGCCCTGAACCTCAGCCGCGCTCTTCTCAGGTGATGAGGGTGGAGGTGCTGGCGTTTTCACGTCAGGCATCCTGGGCATTCTGACCAAGCACATGCGTACTCCTCAACACGTTCTCATTCTGTTGCTCGAAGATGCGTTTGAGGAAACGGACCACACGCCGCTCACCGACACGCATCCAGATTTCTCGGTCAGACCACTCAGGCTCAGGAGTCCGCTCTGGGTAGAGCTTCTCTAGAGCTTCGAGAAGGTCTTTAGGAACGAAAGGGAAGTTATCCATTAGTTACCTCTATAGGGGTTATCTTCCCTGGTTCTCCAAAACTGAGTTGTAATTGGAGGAGATAGGTATAGGGAGACTCGACAAGTCCCTCTGCCGAGTCTCTTGAGGGAGGTCTATTGGATCTCACAGGCACCACCGGCACAGGCGACTTCCCCAGCCAGGTCGGTGTTGTCTTCATCTTCGATTACGCGGGTGAGATCTACAGCCTTTAGGGGTTCCAGCATCCGCAGATAAGTCTCCTCGTCGATGTCCTCGAACGGTGTCTGAACGTAGGTGCCTCCGTCGTATGGGAGAACTGAGATGCCGTTAAACTCATCCCGATGCTCCCACATCCAGTCACCGACCTCGCGCCACTGGTGCGGCTTCACGCTCACCGTAACGGAGACGTTGTTAGCGTTCTGCCCGTCGATGTGTCCAGCTCTGACCCACTCCAGGTTGAACTTCGAGACGCGGGCCAGGAGATCAAGCGGCGACTCGTGCCGCAGAATCGCTCCCTTGGGGGCCCTCTGCGGAACCTCAATCACGGCTTGAGACGGGTTGGTGAGGTCGTCAGCCACCAGCTCTGGGTGATTCTCCGCGAGGTACTTGTAGAGCGCCTCGTTCTTCCCGATGCGCATCCGGCGGATGTAGAACTCGCTGTGCCACGCATGGATACCACTTGAGCAGCCGAGCACGAGAGAGCTGGTGCCAGAGGGTTTAACGGTAGTGGTACGCGCTGCCGGATTGATGCCGATAGCGTCGGCGATAGTCCGGTTGGTCTCTACGACCTTCGCAGCGGCTTCACGCAAATCGAGCGACAGAACACCACCGGAGGCTATGCCGGTCATCCCAACACCGATTAGAGCATCCTTCTCGGTAGTCTCCCGCCAGATCGGGCGTAGGTAGTGGAAGTCGGTGTACCCAGCCTGGAGCGTCGCAATGAAAGCAGCCGCTGCCGCTCTCTCGTTCAGCTCGTCCTGGTCGTACACGTCGCTCGCGTTTATATCGACGAGGTTGCAAAATTGATACGGACGCAGAGCGATCTCGGCGCAGGGGTTGGTCCCCCAATTCATGTCGTGCGTGAAGTACACCCCAGGCTCGCCGGAGTTGCTGGCTTCCACCCTGGCCCAGAGCCGGTCGAAGTCCTCGCGCCCGACCCGATGGCGGAGTATCACGGCGGAGTTATTGGCGCGACCACGCTGCGGGTTCTCCTCCCACCACGCGCCAGCCTTCGCGTTGAGCATCTCCTCGTCGTCCATCGAGAACAACGAAATGAGAGCTGCACGACGGATACCACCAGCGAGCACCGCATCGGCGATATGACACTGCATGTCGTGGACTTCGATAGGCTTGAGCTTGGTTCCGCGTCCGCGCTCAATAAGAGCACGATCGAGTAGTCCTTCCAGCCTCTCCAAACAGACCTTCAGCGGCTCAGGACCGGGAGCACGCCCTCCGCTGGTAATGAGCAGAGCACCTTTCGGGCGAATGTCCGAGAAGTCGAAGACCGGAGGAGGCTTACCGTAGAAATACGCCTCCACCAACACCTTCACGGCATCAGCCCAACCTTCGATACTGTCACCGACGAGATACCGCCGACTGCGCCCCATCGGCCCCATCAGCGGAGGCAGCTTTGCGACGTGATGCCGCTGCACCGAGAACCCTACGCCAGTACCGCCAAGCAGCAGGAACATAGTCTCCCAGAAGGTCGCCAGGTCTTCGGCGGGCATATAGGCGCAGTTGTAGATCCGGTTCGGAGCCAGCTCGATGGGACGCCCGCCGAACTGAAGGGAGCGCATCGAGGGGAGGATCCGCTTAGGTAGGACGAAGTGTTTGTAGACGGACTTGATCTGCTCGCGGATATGCGGATACCGGCGAATGTGCATCGCCATGTTACGCTCGCAGATTTCCTCCCAGGTCTCGCGCCGACGGATCTCGGGGATGTACTTAGCGTATTTCGAGAAGACCGTAATGTCGGAGAGAATCTTCGTAGCGAGTTCCATCACCCCTCCTTCACGAAGACCCCGTCTACCATCTTACCCTTGCGGTCCCTGATCTCGTGATAGGCGGATGCAAGACACTGCCCGAGCGACAGCCCATGCATGTGCGCCTGGATGATTAGCGTGACCACAATATCACCGATGGCGTCCTTGATTGCTTCCTTGTCATTGTACAGGAGGGCAGCATGAAGCTCGGTGACTTCCTCTTCCGTCTTACGGAATTGGCTGAACGGCGTCCCGCTCTCGAAAATTCCCCGTTCTTCAGCCCAGATCAAAATAGAGGTTTCTAGTGATTCAATCATGGTCGTTGTTCATCTCTTGCCATTCGAGAATAGCCTCCTCAAGCTTGAGGAGTTTCTTCTCGTACCACTCTGCTTTCCGAAGATCTTCGACCCCGTTTTTCAAGCGATAACGCCAGCGATACTTGAGGGAGTTTCCACGGAAAAAACCGCGGAGTTCTTCGATAGATAGCATCGAGATCATCGCCTCGATGCATTCGATATTCAATGGGGCCACCCCATCTTTCAGAAGGCGACCCCTAACAAACAACGTAAGGTGGTCCACCTCCCCAGTGTAGTGAAGCGGACTGTTCACCATGTCTAAAGTGTAGGGTTCCACAACTTGACCTCCTCGTTCTCGAAGTCGTAATCGCAAGCGCGACAGATGCGTGCCACGCGGGCTTGCGTTAGGGCTTCCTCTTCGGAAAGCCCTGCCTTAATGAAGTGGGAAACAACCGCCTCCCATTTCGTTGCTACCTCGATCTTGCGCCAGCGGAGTTCGGTCTCTCCGGCTCGCTTACCGGACGCAAAGGTATGCTCGTACTGTTCCCAGCCGAACGGCTCCTCGATAATCTTTCGAGCCGTCTCGACACCGATACCTGGGCAGCCGGAGTAGCCATCCGACACGTCGCCAGCGAGGGTCTGGATTAGATGCCAGTCGTCGGCTTCCGAAGGAGAGATCTCGAAAATTCCGAGGTCTTCCTTGTGAGCGAGGTAGTGAAGCCCGGGGACGGTCTTGAGATCCTTGTCCTTGGTGACGATTACCTTCTCGCCCCTGATGCCACGCCATGTTGCGAGGATGCCGAGCACATCATCTGCCTCCAACCCAGGCTGGACGCAGGTCTCGAAAGACTCGCAGAGATGCTCCTTGAGTGCTTTAAGGAGCATCGGCTTGCGCTGGAACTGGCGGTTCTCCTTGTAAGAAGGCAGAATCTTCTTCCGCCAGTTCTCAGTGTCGGAGAGCGCCACAATGATTCTAGTGGCACCCACTTTCTCCGCCAGTTGCTCGATGCGTGAGGTCAATGCGGCGCGGGCCGGGCCCTCCCACGCATGAAGAGTCCATAGCCCGTCACCCCAATTGATCGGCTCCTCGCTACCAGCAGCAACCTCGTAGGCAAGAACGTCGCCGTCCATCACCGCGATGGCGGCCATAGCTGCGCCCGCTCGCCAAATCGCTCGCGCAGGGTGGCGACGACATAATCCAAGTCCTGGAAAATTTCCGCGAACTCTGCGCATTCAGGAACCCTTGCTTTCATGGCCTGCTCCATAGCCGTCTGATGTGTGCGACTCAACACTTCCAGCACCTGCCGTAGCAGGGCCTCGTCGCGCTCGATCTCTCGCACGGCGCAGTCGTAATGCTTCGGTCCCCAGCTCCAACAGTCGGGTCCGTGAGTACTTTGGCGGTCCGTCATGCCCTACCTCCGGGGAAGACCATGATGTTGTTACGCGGCTCGCCCGACTGGATCGCGGGGTAAACCATGTAGTCGATGTCCGCTACCATCGCTTTCATTGCCTTCTTCACGGCTTTGACTGCGGCCGGATCAGAGACCTGATTCAGCGTTAACGCAAGGCGAATCAGATCCGTTACCCGCAACGAGACCGGATCTACATCGAACGGGATCTCCATTGGTGTGTCCTCTACTTGGGTTCTGTGTGGCGTGACAAAGCTTCCCAACTCACCGGGAATAAGCGAGCCATGATCTCGCTCACCGCCTCGGCGTAAAGCCGAGTCTCTTTCTGGGCATGGGAAGCGAGCCGAAGTT
>CALKAR010000282.1 GCA_937988745.1 uncultured Peptococcaceae bacterium | reverse complement strand
GGCATACGAGATGATCAGCGGTGACTAGAGTTCAGACGTGTGCTCTTCCGATCTAATCCACGCGTGCTGCGCGGGCCAACCCCCAGCAGTCGTACAACACGCGACCGCCGACCACCTCGCCCCTGGCGCCGTCCTTGTAAACTGCTGTCAAATACCGCTCGATCATTAGGAGAACTCCAGACACGGGGCTGTGTTGCTATCATACACCATTCTTGGCCATCGCATGTCGATCAGGTCGAACAGCCCGGCCGTCACCTCGATGTGGTCCATCTGCGCGCTATACCGGCGAGATATAAGGTAAAGAGGTGGTTCTGCCGGCTCCGACAGATCGCTGTACAGGTAGCAACGATACACTACATGGACAACAGCCTGCACCTCTTGCGCCTGCCGGACCAGCCGGGTTGCCTCCGGGCGCACCCCGTCTAGTGCGAACGTCAAGTCCTGCGCCCCTGTGGTGTCACGTTTTGGCAGGGACACCGCCATGCCTGAGGCCCGGGCCAGCAACTCCCGCCCGTCTTCCGTGGTGATGGTGTGGTCCTGATAGTCCTTAACCAGCACGATGGGGTCGCTGCCCCAAGCTGTCGAGGTCAGCTCTAACGTGTGCAGAATCACGTCTCCGCCCTGTGCGTACACCTGAGCAAGTAGTGACATGCTTACCTCCCTTGTGGTTGCAGGCCGAACTTGCTCTGCACCACGCTTGCCGTGCGGCCGCCGGCAGTAAAGTCAGCGATCCAAATATCAATAACATCAGTGCCATCCTGCCCAGTGGATTGCTCCACTTGCGTGCCGGGCGGAGCGTTGTGGACGTTGACAACTACGTTAGCGCTATTGCCGACGTTGTTCGGTGGTTGTGCGGGGAACGGGACCACGTTAGTAGGCAGGGCTTGCATGCTTCCCATAACCTCGTCAAGCGTGCGGTCCAGTTTCGCGCTGGTCTCGGCAGTCGTGACGCGCTCGCCTTTTTTCAGGTACCAGGTGCCATCCTCGGGGATTGACATGATGCCGTCGTGGGCCTGGCCCTGAATTGTCGCCACGTTCGCCATACCCGCCACGATGGCCGCGCCAGCTGCTGCTGCACCGAGAGCCGGACCGACAACGGGGATGCCGGCCATAGCTGCGTAGGCAGCGTTAGCTGCTCGGTAGGTGTCGATGGTGACCTCAGCGATAGCAGCGGCCTTACCGATCGCCCGAGCTTTAGAGCTTTCGGTTTTCTGAAGCACGGTCATTTGCTTGAAAAAGTCTCCGGCCAGACTCAGCGACGCCATTTGCCTGGCCCTCTCGATCTCCGCTAGCTTGGCTTCATGCTGCTGCTTGAGCGCTTCCTCCTGCGCGTCCCACTGGGCATTCAGATCGGCTCGCGCCTCGCGGAACTCGTTCAGCATTTCCAATTGGGTATCGTACCACAATTGGAGTTTTTCCTGCGCCTCGTCGATTTTTAGCAGCTCACCAAACGGCCCGCCGACTTCTGGGGCAAGGCCGCCGAACTCTGGCGCAGATGTGAAGGCTGCCTCCGCCACCCGGCTGGCCATCTCTGCGTACTCGTCGCTGGCAATGCGTGTCGACGCGGCCATAGCGTCCAGTACAGCAATGCGCTCATGGAACTCGTCAGTTAATTTTTCTTCGTCCGTGCGCAGGTCTTTCACCAGCTGCTGATAGGCTTCTTCCTCAGCTTTTGCCTTCTCCAGGCCCGCTATGATGTCGAGTAATCCTTGGGCATATTCCAGTTGCGCGTCTGTTGCGCCTTGCAATGCGAGGTCGTAAATCTTGACCTCATCGGAAGTCATGCCCCACGTTTCGATAGCCCGTTCAAGGGCCGACAGTTCTTTGAGGATACCTTCAAGACGTCTCTTTTCAGCTTCTGATGCTGCATTCTGAGCGTCGGTCAGCTTGACTGTCTCGACCGTCAGTTTGCCGACTCCGTCCGCAAGGTCGCTTATGCCGGAGCTGGCCTCCTTTGCCTTCTTGCCAACGTCGGCAAACATCTCGGCATAGATATTGTTGACGAATTCCACTTCAGCAGCAGTCTCGGCGCGGATTTGCTCGAGCGTGGCCTTGTGCTCGGCTGCAACTGTGCCACGGAGGCCAGCAAACTCCGTCTGGATGCTGTCAGCCAACCCATCAAATCCCAGGAACCTGAGCACGTCGCGGCCGAGGCCAGCTAGCCACTCTAGCA
>CALKAR010000281.1 GCA_937988745.1 uncultured Peptococcaceae bacterium | reverse complement strand
CGGAGAATAGTAGGACTGTAAGGGTGGAGAGAGTTGTATTTAGCAACTAATGGTGCAATCTTTGCTGTGGACAAGAATCGTTTACGTCGAGAGCCGTTTTGTAGTAAGGGAGGGGAGCGCCGATGTCGACAATCGAGAACATGACGGGAGTTTCTATACGCTGCAACTGGCTTTATCCCAGTGCACAGAGACTTGATTTTTTTCCCGCGCACGGCAAACTGACGAAGCAAAACCGGGTTGCCATGGTTTACGGAAAAAACGGAAGTGGAAAGAGCACAATTGCTCAGGGCTTTCGTGAATATGCTGGTTCCACATCACCTCGCACGGTCGACTTATCGCCAACAGTAAACGGAACTCCGATACATATAGGCCCCGACAGCAGCCCCGAGAAGTTTCTTGTGGTCGACGAAGAATACGTTGACCAACGAGTTAAGGTCAAAGATCAAGGGCTAGAAGCAATTGTTCTTTTTGGGGATCAAGTCACCCTTGACGATCAGATTGAGCAAATCACTGAAAATATCCAAGGTCTGAAAGAGCAAGAAGCGCGCCAGAAAGAGGAATATGCGAAGCATATCGATGCCTCTGATGCAACATCACCGAAGTTCTGGTTAACTAAGATCATTCGAGAGTTACAGGCGGATGGAGGTTGGGCAGAAAAGAAAGGTATTGACATCAACGGTGGGAGACAAAAGGCAAACGTCAACGAGCGGGAAGTAGACAGAATTGGGTTATTGCAACCGGTGCTACACGAGCAACAGACCAAGGCGGAGTTTGATTGCCAATATGTGCTCTATCGCAATGCCAGCATGCAGGGGCAAGAAATCAAACAACCGATTAAACAACACAGGATCATCGGAAACTTGGAAGAAGCATCGATAAAATTACTTGAGAAATCAATTGACAAGCCGCAGACGTCAGCAAGGGAAAAGGAGCTTCTAGAGCTTTTTGGTATCCGGGTGATTTCCGATGCGAGGGTTTTTTTGTCGGACACAACTAAGAGCAAATGTCCGACCTGCTTGCAGGATGTTTTAGAAGAGTACCGTTCTGAAACACTCTTGCTTATCGAAAATATTCTGAACCGAGATGTTATGACGTTTCAATCAGAGTTGAGAGGTTTGCTACAAAAGACGATTGACAAGGATGATTATAGTGTTTACAAAGAGCTTGAGAAAGAAGCATACTATAATGTCCAAAGCTGTATAGATGCCTTCAATACAGCTGTTGAAAAGCATAACAACGCAATCCAAGCCAAAATTGACAACCCATTCGAAGCCATGATGTATGATACATCGATAGGCTTGAACGCCGCTTGCGATGTCCTTAACCAAGCCCTTGATGTTCTTGAGGTGTATCGCATCGCATTTAACGATGCCGTTATCGGACGGGAAAAGCTAAGAAATGATCTATTGAAGCTGAACGATGAAGTAGCTCACTACGTCATAAGTCATGATTACTCACGTCTCGTAGCACAGCGAGTAGCAAAAGAACAAGCCGGCGACCAACTGGTATTTCTGGGTGAGCAAATCGCCGAGGTAGAAGAGCAAAAGCTGAAATTGGACGCACAACGTCAGAGTTTTAAGATCGCGGTTGATGACATTAATAATTCGCTAGCGTACATCTTCTTCAGTAGGGAGCGCCTAGAGGTAGTACTCAATAGTGATGACCAGTTGTATCACCTAAGATCGAATGGCAAGAAAGTTGATCCAAACAAGGTGTCATGTGGTGAGCGCAATGCACTCGCACTCTGTTACTTCTTCACGGAGATCGCCAAAGAAACGGATGTCAGAGCAATTTATGCACATGAGACGTTCTTGGTGATTGACGACCCCGTTTCCAGCTTTGACATGGAAAACAGGATCGGGATTATATCTTTCCTGCGCTGGAAGCTCGGCCAGATACTTTTGGGTTGCTCTACGACAAAAGTTCTTGTGATGACGCATGACATTAGTGTTCTTTATGATATGGAAAAGGTACTTCAAGAAATCGCCAAGGAATGCGCAGAAGCAAATAAATCCGCAGAGTACTGTCTATTAGAACTTGGCTGCTCAGGAATCGAGCCTTTCCAAGTAAGGAAGCATCACGAATACACGCGTTTACTAGAAATAGTTTATGAATACGCCTTGAATGGAACAAGCGAAACAGAACTGGTTATCGGAAACATCATGCGGAGGGTGCTTGAAGCGTTTTCGACATTCTTATACAGAAAAGGCATTGCTGACATTTCGTACAATAAGGTAATCCTGGCTGAAATAGATGAGACTATAAGAGCCTATTTTCAAAATCTTATGTACAGGATCG
>CALKAR010000280.1 GCA_937988745.1 uncultured Peptococcaceae bacterium | reverse complement strand
GCGGCAATGATATCCGTACCGTACAAGACTTACTTGGCCATGCCGATTTGAGAACCACCCAGATTTACACCCACGTTTTAGGCCAGGGTTTCGCGGGCGTTCGCAGTCCGCTCGGTTGAACCATTAATCATCCAGAGGGTCTTCACGGCTTAGCCTTTCTAAATCATCGAGCGCGCCGCTGGACATTACCACTTTTCGCTTTCTGCCTGGCTCAATATCCGGTGGTATGTAGTTCTTGCGGATGTCCTGGTGCTGCTCCCCAATAAAACGCAAGGCGCTTTCTGTCTCGCGCTTGATCAGGCTTTCAACGTCTTTGTTGTTGCCTTCGATGGCTCGCAGATCTGCCAGGAATGTTCTCCAGCGGATCTTGCGCATGGCTTTTTCGTTGTGGATAACGAAGTTGACGTTGATTTCACCCGGCACGAGCGATTCATCTCGCAGGATGTAGGCATACGGCGGAGCATCTGCGATTACTTTCTGAAGGGCGAGTTCCGCATCCTGCTGGTACTGATACCAGCGCCGTCTCAATTCCTCAAGCTGTGGCTCATGGCCCCCAGCGTCCAACTGGTAATCCCATAGAAAACCGCCGTCTCTCGCTTCGCCATGATTCGGGCCTTCCACATAGGAAGAGGGAATCAATTCGTCGAGGCGGTCATCACCGGCTTCACGTAGCTGGCCGTGGATAACAGATTTCCGTATACGAACTCATCACCCATCAACAGCCGAATCCAGCGTGGATGATGAAGGGGAAAGTAACCGGGGCTCACGTAATCTTTCAGATCTTTGTGGCGCCACTCTTCCTGAAACAGGAAGTCGTCAAAATCGTAGTCGTAGAGGGTATCGAAATCCAGCAAGGTTACGCCTTCCTTCATTGACTCATTCAAATATACATAATCGTCGCCAATGCCGCTGATAAGAAGGTCTGCGGGGTTGATATCGTTAAGTTGCTGTAAGCTGAGGTTGCGCCAGGTCTCGGCGGCTTCAGTCACTGTGCAGTCGATGCCCAGAATATGCTTCTATAAAACCTGCTGCATTCGGCAACGGGCTTCCGCGTCCGCTTTGGCGCGAAGCTGTTCCTGCGCTTCCTCTGTCCAACTGAAGTAGTCCGCACTGCCCGCCATTAACGCCCGTTTAGCGGCAGCGCGGATATTGCTTGTGATAGTCAGTGTCATTGTGGGCTCCCTTCCCGACATTCATAACCATTAAAAGTGTAGCACCAGAAAGGGAGCAGACTTTCAACCGAGCCTCACCACTCCAACTCAGCCCCGGTCTGGTACTCAATCACCCGCGTTTCAAAGAAGTTCTTCTCCTTGCGC
>CALKAR010000279.1 GCA_937988745.1 uncultured Peptococcaceae bacterium | reverse complement strand
AGCCCACCTTACGGTGGGCCAAAATCTCTTTAATCACGTTCCCGTGGGCGCATATGTGGGAACAGTATAACATCGCGGATAGAAGGCGAATCGGTAAGCAGCATAACCATGCGGTCGATGCCGATCCCTAATCCTCCCGCTGGAGGCATACCATGTTCCAAAGCACGAATGTAGTCGGCATCCATCATGTGGGCTTCATCGTCACCCTGTTCCCGCTGTTCCATCTGCTTGCGGAAACGGCCTTCTTGATCGATTGGATCGTTCAATTCGGTAAACCCATTGGCCATTTCCCAAGTGACAATAAAGGGTTCAAACCTATCAGTCACACGCGGGTTGTCCTTCTTCCGCTTAGCCAAAGGACTAACCTCGACCGGATGCTCAGTAATAAATACAGGCTGGATCAGCCGTGGTTCTACATATTCATCAAAGAACTCTTCCACAACTTGACCATAATTAGCATTCTCTGGCACGTCTAGGTTTCTTTCCTTCGCCAATTTCCGGGCTTGCTCATCGTCTAGCCCTTCGAGGTCAACACCCGCGTACTGACGGATTGCCTCGAGCATTGGAAGGCGCGGCCACGGTGGAGTCAGGTCAATCTCCTGACCTTGGAATGTGATTACGGTTGTACCGTGGATCTCTTTAGCTATGTGAGCAAAGATCTCCTCGGTTAGTTTCATCATATCCTCGGCATCGGCATAAGCCTCGTATACTTCGATCGACGTATACTCTGGGTTATGCTTGGTAGACATGCCTTCGTTGCGGAAGTTCTTGCCTATTTCATAGACTTTTTCGAAGCCACCGACCAGCAGCCTCTTCAGATAAAGCTCGGGTGCAATGCGCATATAAAGATCCATGTCTAGGGCATTGTGATGCGTGACGAATGGACGCGCATTAGCGCCACCGGGAATCACATTCAGCATCGGTGTCTCTACTTCAATGAATCCCCGAGCGTTGAGGAAATCTCTCATACTTTGAATAATCCTGCTGCGTTTGTAAAAGACTTCACGAACATCAGGATTAACAATCAGATCCACATATCTCTGACGATACCGCAGATCAACGTCTTTTAGACCGTGCCACTTGTCAGGTAGGGGCCTTAAAGACTTAGCGAGAAGCTTAATTGTCTGGACTTCAACACTGATTTCGCCTCGTCTTGTCCGGAAAATCTTGCCGCCGACGCCCACGATATCGCCAATATCTAATTGAGTAGCGAACTTATAGTTTTCTTCCCCAAGATTATTGACACGCAGGTAAAGCTGAATTCTACCCGAGGCATCCATCAAATCGGCAAAGCTGGCTTTACCATGGGTTCGGAAAGACATCAAACGACCAGCAATGACGGTCTCCTGTCCTTCCAATGAATCGAAATTATCAATTATTTCTTGTGCTGAATGAGTGCGTTCGAACTTCTCTCCATATGGGTCGATACCCGCATCATACAGTGCCTGCAGCTTACTGCGGCGCACAGCCAACAGCTCATTCAATTCCCGCTGTTCATCAACTAGTTGGTCTTCGACATGCTGCTCTTCAACATGTTCATTTTGGTGATCCTTCACTGCGTTACCTCCCATGTAAATGGGGCTTCTAACGGGACACCTTTAAAATCTCGTATTCGAGCACCCCATCTAATACCTCAACTTGGACAATATCCCCAACGGATTTACCCATGATCGCCTTTCCTACAGGCGATTCGTTGCTGATTCGTGCTTGACTTGGGTCCGCTTCTGCAGATCCAACAATCCGATACTCAAACTCTTCGGAAGTTTCTAGATCCCGCAGCAAGACTTTCTTACCGATTGTGACTATATCATTGTCTTGCTCGTTTTCATCATGTTCAATGAGTTTAGCATTGCGCAGCATCTTCTCGAGGGTAATAATTCTTCCTTCTATAAAGGCTTGTTCGTTTTTCGCATCGTCATACTCCGAATTCTCGGATATATCTCCGAACTCCAGGGCCTCTTTAATGCGCTGCGCTACCTCACGGCGTTTTACTGTCTTGAGGAGTTCAAGCTCTCCTTCTAGCTTCTTCAACCCTTCTGGTGTAAGCAAGACTTCCTTACCATTCATACGGCTCCTGTCTCCTTTTCCCATTACTAACAGGCAGATTAATAGGCTCCGTGAGCATCATCGTTAATATGGCTGTGACTGCGGGAAAATATGCTCAATAAACCCGTCTTCCATGTTGCTTCATCTATTATAAGGAACTAGATATAGGGTGTCAAGGATTACTACAGTACTGATTCTGCGGCCTGTAAATGCTCGATCCGGGGAACAAATCCTACCTTATCCAGCAGATCTAGATAATCGCTCGGAGTGATATCTGCCATAGGGCGATCCATGAGCGCTACAAGGAGCGCTTCCATCACATTCGTACCAAATGAACGGCCATCAATATTCGGAGTAGTAGTCACCAACGTCGAAATACCCCGTTCTCGTAAAAAGTGTATATCTTCTTCGGTCACTGTATTCGTGATAATCCTCTTACCATGTAGATTGTCAGGCATATACTTCCGAATAAGATGGAAGTCTCCTGCAATCACATCCGCCCATTCGTAGTACTTCGCGAACTTGCCTTTGTTCGGTTCCTCTTCTTGCTTGTCTCCAATTGGATACAACATTCTAAATGGAAGCTGTACCACGAGAGGTGCTGCAATCCGGGCAGCCAATCCCAAGGCTTGGAGGCTGTATAAAGGAAAAGGAAGCCCTAGAATGAACATAAAATCGCCGTACAGAACATCAGCTCCTGTCGCCTGCAGAGCCTCGGCCATCCCAAAGCGGTCCACAGCACAAGTCAAGAGCACCTTAGTGGAGGAGAAGAAGCCTTGTTCTTGTTCAGCCAGATACTGAATGGCGCGGCGCTCAAGAGTGTTCTTTAAGCCCGAACCATCGACGATCGGGGTCTTCTGAGCGGCTCGAGCTATCTTCTTGGCTTCCCGCAAAATGTACCGGCGATTACCGCCTACCAAGTACAAGTCTATGCCGCCCATGCCAAAGGCTGCCACTTTTCCATCGAGATCCTTTATAAGGTCGATAGCGCGCCCGATGTCCCCATCGGTACCAATTCTCTCTACAGAGAATTCCTCTCCTCCAAGTCGTACAATTGCTTGATGATCACGCTTCGATGAACCTATACTTACACTGACTACTCTCTTCATGACAGGACCCCTCTAATGGTAGTAATCATTTCAGTTAGCTTCTGAGGCGAAACGTAAACATCTTCTTTGATTGGCGACTTGCCGATCTCTACGCCAATAACCATATCACCAAAGATGGCCTCAGCCAGCCTTATACGCATATCGGACCCAATCATGATCACATTATCATACACCCTCATGTCCGACATGAGTTCCATAAGCCAATTAAGAAGCTGCTGACCGCTCATGCTTTCTATAAATTCCCAACGTTCTTCATCGGTAAGAAGCAGCGTGTATTCAACCCCTAAGGAATCACATACCTCTTTGATTTCTTCCACGTTAGCAAGGGGGAAACCTATGACAGCCACAGAGCCGCCTTTCCGAATTTCCGCCATTGTCTCAAGTCGCGACACGAAAGTGCGGTCACAGCCTATTCGGTTGGCCACTTCCTGCTGCGACATGCCAGAGGCACGCATCTGAAAGATTCGCTCCAAGGTACGAACCGCTTTTTCCTTGCTGATCAACTTGTCACCGATGCGGTAGAAATCCATTCCTGCATCACCGCCTGATGTGCACATATTGTACACATACATTGTAGCAAATCAGCGCAGGCTGTACAACAGTGTTCCCAAGGAGCACTTATTTATTTGGCAAAATGCTGATCAACAGCTGCCGCACTTCTTCCATTGAAACCGCACTGTTCAACTTAGCTCGGATTTCAGCAGAATTGGGAACGCCCTTGAGATACCACGCCAAATGGGGCCGCATTTCCTTTACCGCTCTTCGCACTCCAT
This sequence comes from uncultured Peptococcaceae bacterium, assembly GCA_937988745.1. GTDB lineage: Bacteria > Bacillota > Limnochordia > Darwinibacteriales > Darwinibacteriaceae > JAAYMS01. Next base: position 25,348 of record CALKAR010000279.1, on the reverse strand, counting down.
CATATTCCGCCTTTAGTTCGAGATGACGCCAGGCAACCTGGACTTTTTCTTCGATAGAAGGTGGCGGAGGTGGAGTTTCACCTCTAAGAACAGCTTGGATCTCCTGAAAAATCCAAGGATTTCCCTGGGCTCCCCGGCCAATCGCAATGTGGGCACATCCTGTTTCCGCCAACATTCGCTCGGCGTCAGCACCACTGAAGATATCACCGTTGCCAACGACGGGAACAGGGCATGTCTCCACAACGCGCCTGATCCACTCCCAATTAGCTTGACCAGCGTAGAACTGGTTCCGGGTGCGAGCATGAATCGTAATCCATTGAGCTCCCGCATCTGCTGCTCGCTGGGCCACCTCGACACAGTTAATCGAGTTTTCGTCCCATCCGAGCCGGATTTTGGCAGTGACAGGAACACTCGATGCCTCAACAACTGCTTCTACAATTTCTGCCAGGAGGGCAGGTTCGCGCAGCAGCGCAGCACCATCACCGTTCTTGACAATCTTCGGCGTAGGACAGCCAAAGTTCAAATCGATCATTTCGGGGCGACAGTGATCTATCACAATTTGAGCAGCCTCGGCCATCACTTCCGGCTTGTGACCAAAGAGCTGGATGGCAACAGGACGCTCCTCGCTTTCCGTCTCCAGCATCTTAAAAGTCCGTTGATTGCCATAAACAAGCGCTTGAGCAGAAATCATTTCACTTACTACTAAGTCTGCCCCAAACTCCCGCGCTATGAGACGAAACGCCAAATCAGTAACACCCGCCATAGGGGCGAGAAAAACTCCCACAAACTAACCTCCTTAAGACAGAAAAAAGCAGGGGACACCCCTGCTTGAAAATTTCTTCAACTTACTTGTTCATGTTATATTTCTCAAGGAACCTTTCAATACGTCCACCAGTGCTGGTCTGAGTCTGCCGCTGACCAGTATAGAATGGGTGACACTGTGAACAGACCTCTACCCTGATCTCTGGCTTTGTCGAACGAGTCTCAAATGTGGTTCCACATGCGCAAGTAACAACACTCTTGCCGTAATTTGGATGGATACCCGTCTGCATCCTCTTCACCTCACTCTCCTTGCGGACTGACCAAACCACATTATAGCACAAGTGGCCAGCCGTGACAATGAAAAGTTTATCCTCCCTGCCTACTTCAGATATAACTGAGGATTGACAGGATTGTTCTTATATCTAATTTCAAAATGGACATGGGGTCCGGTGGAATTTCCGGTATTGCCGCTATAAGCCACCACTTGGCCGCGCGATACCTTCTGACCCACCTTTACATTCAGGCGAGAGTTGTGGGCGTAGCGCGTCTCAACGCCATTACCATGATCGATGATTACTAAAATTCCATAACCACCGTTCCAACCGGCAAATGTTACACGTCCATCGGCAGCAGCTTTTACAGGGGTTCCTGTGTTCACTGCAATATCCAAGCCGTTGTGCATCCGACCCCAGCGAGGACCGAACGTCGATGAAATCCGACCTGAAACAGGCCAGTCAAAGGCTTTCTGCAGCTTTCCATTGACGACCAATGCGTCACTGCGCAGAACTCGAGTAGCCCCAGGAATGACCAATTTCATCTTAGGCTGGATCCGAGATGGATCCGAAATGGAGTTGACTTCGGCAATTTCATCAACAGAAACTTTGTAACGCTGGGCAATCTCCCACAGACTTTCACCTGAAGCAACCTCATGGAGCACGCCCTTTACGGTCAGGATCTCAAGCTTCTGGCCTACTCTTAAACGGTTGGGATTACTGAGGTCGTTGGCCGAAACGATACTATCGACCGTAATACCGTATGCCTGCGCTATATCCCAGAGAGTCTCACCCTGTTGGACCACGTGCACCAGTACGGTTGGCTGCTTCTTGGGAGCTTCCTCCGGTTTAGGTGGTTCTGCTGTTGGCGGTTCAACCTTTTGAGCCATCTGTGTAGGAGAACTTTCGGGAGCGGTTTCGACCGTCTCTGCATCTTCATGCAACTCTTCCTCACCAGGAGAGTCGATTACCGCTTCTGGCTCCGACGCATGCCCGGTCAACCCATCAATCGCGATGGCATAAATTGCCGATTCATCGATTTCTTCAGGTTCATAACGCAGTTCATCTATGTATACATGCATGAAACTCTCGGTATCCCAATCGCTGCCGCCGATATGCAGGCGCGAGTCAATACGACCGAGAACCCCCAAGCTTAGTAAAATCATTAGGGCTAGGAGTATAATGAATCTATTTCGAGCTTGGCGTCGGTGCATTTCAGCTCCTCCTCAACACATTCCATCAAACAATTATTCGACAACAAACACAAATTTCCTTTACTTATTCCGTACATTTTCCGCGAAAGAGGAAGTTCTTATTAAATCTACCAGCTCAGCATTAGTCTTAGTATTGCTCAACCGCTCCAATAGTAATTCCAGAGTTTCTACAGAACCAAGCGAAGACATAGCTTTGCGCAAAATCCAGGACGCATCCAGTTCTTCTGCCGTTAAGAGCAGCTCCTCTTTGCGGGTTCCAGATTTATCCACATCAACCGCTGGGAACAAACGCCTTTCGGCAAGCTTACGGTCTAGATGGAGCTCCATGTTCCCAGTCCCTTTAAACTCTTCGTAGATCACGTCGTCCATCCGACTGCCGGTTTCAATTAAAGCTGTAGCCAAAATTGTCAGACTTCCGTGTCCCTCCAGCTTGCGGGCTGCTCCGAAGAAACGCTTTGGCCTGTGCAGTGCTGCAGGGTCTACTCCGCCAGAAAGAGTCCTCCCACTCGGTGGAACAACCAGATTGTGAGCCCTTGCCAGCCTCGTAATACTGTCCATGAGGATGACCACGTCTTTACCCGATTCGACCAGGCGCTTAGCTCGGCTGAGAACAATATCGGCGATACGGACGTGGTTTTCAGGAGGAAGATCAAAGGTAGAGCTGATCACTTCGCCGTCGACGGAACGCTCCATGTCTGTGACTTCCTCTGGACGTTCATCGATAAGCAGTACAATAATTTCTATCTCTGGGTGATTTGCACTGATAGCATTGGCGATTTTCTTAAGTACAGTTGTCTTCCCTGCTTTGGGCGGAGCCACAATCAGACCACGCTGTCCTAAACCAAGAGGAGCTAAGAGATCGATTAATCTCGTGGTGTAGTCATCCGGAGTAGTTTCGAGGCGAATACGCTCAATGGGGTAGATTGGAGTTAGTTCATCAAAGCAGGGCCGTTTGGGAGCCAGCTCTGGGTCAAGAAGATTAATAGCGAGTACCTTGAGGAGTGCGTAGTAGCGTTCTCCATCCTTAGGGGGCCTTACTTGACCGAGGATTTCATCCCCTGTCCGCATAGAGAAGCGTCTTATTTGCGATGGAGAGACATACACATCGTCCTGCCCAGGTGTGTAGTTATCGAGGCGCAGGAAACCGAATCCGTCCGGCATTATCTCTAAAATACCGCTGATAAACAGCAAACCCTCTTTTTCAGTCTCCGTTTTTAGGATCTCGATTATTAAATCTTTCTTTCGCAGTTTAGATACGCCGGTGATGCCCATTTCGCGAGCTAGTTCCTGCAACTCAGAAGCCGTTTTAGATTCTAATTCCGCAATATTCAAATGTTCACCACCTTCAAAGTAGGGGGAGGGATTACCCCTCCCCACTAAATATCTTATGCTTTTCCAGCCGAGCCGAACAGTCTCATTTTTTCACGAGCTACTTCTTTCATTGCAGCCTTGGCTGGACCTAAAATCTTGCGCGGATCAATCTCATTCGGGTTCTCGCGAATGAATTCAGCGATGGCCTTAGAAAAAGCTATGCGCAGCTCTGTATCGATATTAATCTTCGACACATATTGGCGAGCAATCTTAATAGCTTCATCAGGTACCCCAGATGCACCGTGCAGAACTAAAGGAACATCTGTCTTGCTGCTGATGGCCTTTAAGCGATCAAAATCGAGTTTAGGTTCTCCCTTGTACGGACCATGAGCGGTTCCGATGGCGACAGCCAAAGCGTCACATTTTGTGCGCTCAGCGAACTCAGCTGCTTCGTCTGGATCGGTAAACGTGGCTTCGCGCTCATCAACAACAATGTCATCTTCTACTCCACCAATTTTGCCGAGCTCGGCCTCGACGGAGACATTATTCGGGTGCGCTACTTCGACAACTTTTTGGACGATAGCAATATTTTCTTCAAAAGGAAGCTGCGAGCCATCAATCATCACTGCGGTGAAGCCATGACGCACACATTTGACTACCTGCTCGAAACTTGTACCATGGTCCAGGTTTAACGCAATCGGTACGGTGGCTTTTTCGGCTGCAATACGTGCAAGACCTGCTATGTACTCAATACCAGCGTACTTGAGAGCTCCTTGGCTGGCTTGGAGAATAACAGGGGATCTCTCTTCTTCCGCCGCTTCAATGATGGCCTGCAGGATTTCCATGTTGTTAAGGTTAAAGGCACCAACAGCATAACCGCCCTTCTTGGCGGCTTGTAGTATTTCCTTTCCGGAAACTAGCAATGGGGTCTACCTCCTTACAATTCAAACCAATCTAAAATAGGGGTCTCAGGCGCTCGCCCAACGATGCGTACGATGACGGTTCCATCGCAATTTCACTTAAACTCAAGACACGCTGCAGATCGGTTTCAGTTGATGCGCCGATCAGCATCGCACTTCCGCAGTAAGAACACACCAATTCAACTTTATCGCTGTAGATGTCGATACCTACCGACGGATGGTCACACTGACAGGCCACTTTATTCATACCTGCCAACTGCTGAAGGCGTGCCAAAATTGCAAACATCACATCAGGGTTTTCAAACTGTTCCAGTTCATTGGAAAGGCTCCCTACCTCAGATAAGTCATCCGAATAAGCCACAGCCTCAGCCACTTCGTCATTCTTCCCGAGGTACCCCACAATGTCTCCAAATGTGGGCTCAACCAGCGGAACCAAGGTAGCGCGCAGAAACTCCCTTGCAGAATAAGTTAATCGCACGCGGTCTCCAGCAAGACTAAAGGCATCAATGATGTAACGCTTGCTCGAACGCCTGATTTGACCGTGTGCAAACCCACACTTACACTGCAAAGGATGAGGCCGGTGACTTATTTCAAATACATAAAAGACATGGAACTGAATCCCCTGACATGCAGGGCATTGGAGCGCCAATGTCCTCTCGCCGTCATAAATCACGTAGGACTCCTCCCATCTACCGCGTTATTAAGTATTCGCCAGGGAGGAAGATTTCCCTTTCGCTAGTCTAGCGGTTCCATCATCTTGATTTCCCCAAAAATATTATAAGATATGAGAAAACCCGCTTCTTCCTGCAGGTTGTAATTGACAAAAATCTCCATTACACGACCTGACGAATTTAACAAAAATATCCCATCTTGATACCGCCCTGGAGCGATGGGCCGAACGGCAGCAAGGGTTACACTCTGACCACCGCGGGAAATCTGACAGGAGGGCTCAAGTTCTAAGATGAACATACCCTTTTTTGTCTGCAGCCGGATCTTCCCCTGTTCTGGTAATACATCAAGAATGTCGCCATGAAGGGCACTTGGATGATATGCATGTGCAGAAAAACTACCTAGAACCACAATGCTAATAGCAGCAAAAATCATGAGGGCTTTACGAAACATGGCACATACTCCTTTCTCAGTCAGAGTATGTGCCCAAGTTTCTTCAGCTATTCAAAAATATTACTGCTGTTTGCGAAAGTCGTCCGGAGACAAGTTTTCCAAGAATTCCCGAAAAGCTTCTAATTCTGGGTCTTCAGCAGGCTTGGTCATAGCCGACTCAGAGACAATCTGCTCCGATACATAGATAGGTGCGCCGGCCCTGAGAGCTAAGGCTATCGAATCGCTGGGCCGCGCATCGAGTTCAATGCGCTGACCACCGCGAGACAAAATGATCCGTGCGTAATATACGTCGTCTTTAAGCTCAGTGATCACAATGCGGTCCACCGCTGCACCTAACTGTTTAATTGTCGACAACAGCAGATCATGAGTCAATGGGCGAGGTGTGTCGACTCCCTCGAGGACCAACGCAATTGCGTTTGCCTCGGCGGGGCCAATCACAACTGGCACATAATACCGCTCTTCAGCATCGCTGAGAATAACCACCGGTACCATGCTGGCTTGATCCAGTCCAACCAGCTTAACGTTCATCTGCAGCAAACCTATCACCTCCGCATGCCTCGCTACTGTCCAGAAGCCTCCTTGGCAGCTTTTACAAAAGCCCTAAATAGAGGATGCGCGTTGGTGGGGCGTGACTTAAATTCAGGATGGAACTGAGTAGCCACAAACCAAGGGTGGTCTTCTAACTCAATAATTTCTACAAGCTCCCTATCAGGGGAAAGCCCACTATAACGCAGTCCGTGTTGAGCTAATATGTCGCGATAGGCGTTGTTGAACTCGTAGCGATGTCGATGGCGTTCTTCAATTTCCCGAACACCATAGGCTTCATGGGTCTTCGAACCCTCTTCTACTACACAGGGATAGATGCCCAGACGCATAGTGCCTCCCATGTGTTCTACATCAACTCTTCCGGGCATTGGTCCGATTACTGGATGAGCACAATTGCCATATTCCAAGCTGCCTGCGTCCTCCAGCCCGGCTACGTTCCGAGCAAATTCAATGACAGCACACTGCATTCCTAAACAAATTCCTAGGAAAGGCACTTTATTCTTCCGGGCATACTCTACAGCCTTGATCTTACCTTCCACACCGCGGCTGCCAAACCCTCCTGGAACAAGAATTCCATCCAGATCTTTCAAAACTGCTGTGCCATCACGCTCTATTGATTCGGCATCGATCCATTCGATTTTCACAGCCGTATCATTAGCAACGCCACCATGGCGCAGTGCTTCGGCAACACTTAGGTATGCATCTGGGAGTGAAACATATTTACCAACAATTCCAATCGTGATCTCATGCTGCGGATTCTTAACCGCCTCTACTAAGGCTTCCCACTCGGATAAGTCGGCTTCGCCGCCCTCTAATCCTAGTTTTTCCAAAACGATTTGGTCTAAGCCCACTTTAGCAAATTCGAGGGGCACTTCATAAATACTCTCCACATCCACATTGGGAATGACTGCCCGTTCCTCGATATCACAGAAGAGAGCTATTTTTGCCTGTAGTTCAGGCGTAATTTGATGTTCGCTGCGACAGACGATGATATCCGGCTGAATACCAATACTGCGCAGCTCTTTCACGCTGTGCTGAGTAGGCTTGGTCTTGAGCTCCCCGGCTGCTCCCACATAGGGAACTAAAGTGACATGGATGTATAAGCATGAATCTCGGCCTACATCGTTCTTCATCTGCCGGATCGCTTCTAAGAATGGCAGACTCTCAATGTCACCCACGGTTCCTCCGATTTCTACCAAGACTACATCAGGAGACTCTTCTTTTGCCAGCTCTGTGATATGCGATTTGATTTCATTAGTTACATGGGGAATAACTTGAACAGTACCCCCAAGAAAAGCTCCTCGCCGTTCCTTTGATAAAATCGACCAATAGATTTTCCCCGTAGTGACGTTGCTTTTCCTGCTTACATTAGTATCAATAAAACGTTCATAATGCCCTAAGTCCAGATCGGTTTCAGCACCGTCTTCTGTCACAAAAACCTCGCCATGCTGAAATGGACTCATGGTACCTGGGTCAATATTCAAATAGGGATCCAGTTTTAACACGCTTACTGTCAGACCTCGGCTCTTCAGCAGCCGTCCCAATGATGCAACGGTGATGCCCTTGCCGAGGCTGGAGACAACGCCACCGGTAACAAAGATATATTTGGCCATGCCTTGTCCTCCTTATACTTCGGCTTCCGCTTCTGCCTCTTTTTCTGCCTTCTCGTATTTCTGCAAAATCTGGTTGTATGCGTAATTTTGAATCAGTGCCAGCAAGCTTGCCACAAAGAGCAAGAGGGGAGCAGCTAGAATTATGCAGAGCACCAATACCACAAGGGTTACAACTACCACGATGACGCTGCCCAAGAGATTATCGATTACTACTAGAGCAGAACGCTTTAGTGCTTTCAACAGCCCAATATCCTGCTGCACTAAAAACGGATATACAAACTGCAGGACTGCATACCAAAAGATCATACCCCAAATCCATATGCCGCTCAGCAGCTGAAAAATCTGGTTGGGGTGACTTAGGCTAAACAACAGATCAACCCACAGTATTATTGCTCCCAATATGGCAATTAGAGCCATAAGAGCACCGCGGCCGAAGAATTTGCGGAAGCCGACCTTGAAATCCCTCAGCCCAACTTCGTCGCGATTGATGATCTTGATCATCACATGGTTCACCGCTGCAGTTGATGCTCCAAGAGTCAGGATGGTAACCAATATACCAGCAACAAACAAGATTGGATGCTGGTACGGAATATACAAGACAATGAGCGCTGGACCAAAGCCGACAAAGAACCACAATAAGTTGGTTCCCATAACCAAGCCGATCCGCTCATACAGTGTCTTGAATGACTGCACAATCACCTGCCAACCCTGGTATAAATTCATAAATGTCTCTCCTTCATCACATCTGTTCTGGAGCTGAAATGCCCAAGAGATCCAAGCTTCGCTTCAATACAATCTGCACACATTTGACCAGTACCAAGCGGGCATCCCGCAGCGAACCTTCTTCACCCAGGACATGGCAGTGAGTATAGAAACTATGGAAAATACTTGCTAGATCCAAGGCATAGCGAGCAATACGGTGCGGCTCACGCTGAATGGTAGCCAAAATAATCTCCTCGGGAAGCTCACCTAGTTTCTTGATCAGATTTACTTCATAATCAGATGTCAGCAGAATAAGGTCAGCCTCGGAAGCACTGGGAACCGCAACTCCAATTTCTTCTGCCTGCCTGAGGATGCTGCAGATCCTAGCATGAGCGTACTGGATATAGTAAACAGGGTTTTCGCTGCTCTGCTCCACTGCTAGGTTCAGGTCGAAGTCCAGATGACTCTCAGGACTGCGCATCAAGAAGAAATAGCGGGCAGCATCAGTACCGACCTCGTCCAGAAGGTCCTGCATTGTAACGAATTCGCCAGCGCGCTTCGACATTTTAACCTGCTGACCATCTCTCAAGAGCGCAACATACTGCAGAATCAGTACTTCTAGAGTATCTTCGCTATAGCCTAGCGCTTGGATGGCCGCCTTCATCCGGCCGATATAGCCGTGATGGTCGGGTCCAAGTATGTCGATCAGCTTTGTATAGCCACGCTTCAGTTTGTCCCAATGATAGGCAATATCAGCTGTGACATAAGTGTAAGCACCGTCGCTCTTGATCAGTACCCGGTCCTTATCATCACCGAACTCTGTAGACTTAAACCAGAGCGCACCTTCTTCTTCAAATAAGTAGCCTTTTTCACGAAAATACTCGATCACTTTCTCGAGCTCGCCAGCAGCATGGAGGTCCCGCTCTCTAAACCATACGTCGAACTCTACACCATAGCTGCGCAGATCCGCTGCCTGCCATTCTACCATTTGATCTGTTCCCCACCGTTTGCAGAAAGCCAGCTGCTCCTCACGGGGCCACTCGAGGAAATCAGGTTTTTCCTCCAGCAGACGCTTTGCAAGGTCGATTACGTATTCTCCAGGATAGCCTTCTTCAGGGAAAGGATAATCAGGGTCAACCTGCTGATGACAGCGGGCAACTAATGAATTGGCAAATACATCTGCTTGGTTACCTGCATCGTTGACATAGAACTCAGTTCCTACTACATAACCGCAAGCCCGCATGAGCCTAGCGAGAGTATCGCCCACAGCCGCTGCCCGAGCATTGACAACATTCAACGGTCCAACAGGGTTTGCACTAACAAACTCGAGAAGGACTTTTTCTCCCTTGCCGTAGTCGCTCGTGCCATAATCCTCTCCGCGAGTCTCAATGGAACGCAGAATATCAGCCAACCAGTCATGACTGAGGAAGAAATTGATAAAGCCCGGCCCAGCCACTTCAACCTTCTCGATGAACCCACCTACAGGGATGTATTTCACAAGGGCAGCAGCCACATCCCGTGGAGGCTTACGGGCAGCCTTGGCTGCCACCAACGCGATGTTGGAGGCGAAATCACCGTGGTTCGGATCCTTAGGAGCCTCTAAGGTGAATTCAGGTACTTCAGTCAAAGTCAGGTCCCCGTTTTCCACGGCTTGGTCAATGGCTTCATTAATAATAGCTTGAAGCTTCTCTCTCTGTTCTAATGCGATATTCATCCCACTACCTCCCAGAATAAAGGAACTCCCCCGTAGGAAACCTACAGGGGAAAAAATCGGCTGCGCCATTTCTTGCACAAACCATTCTTTAGTATACCACTTGGCTATAAAATAGACAACCCAATTACCATTTCTAGAACAAACCTGTAATGCGTCCTTCTTCATCAATATCGACTAGTTCCGCGGCTGGCCTTGCTGGCAGCCCAGGCATGGTCATGATATCACCAGCTAAGCAGACAATGAAACCTGCTCCCAACGAAGGACGCACATCAGAGATCGTGAGAGTCCAGCCTTCAGGTGCACCTTTGAGTGCTGGATTATCGGAAATAGAATGCTGAGTCTTAGCCACACACACTGGCAGTCCACTGTAACCAAGCTTAGTCAGGCTGCGGATTGCTCTTTCGGCTTTATCAGTGTAAACCACTCCATCGGCACCGTAAATCTCTTCAGCTAATATAGCCAACTTTTCTTTAATTGACAGTGACCAATCGTAAAGGGGCTTGAACTTAGCTTCCTCTTTCTCAAGTACATCGAGAACTACCCGGGCGAACTCTTCGCCACCAGCTCCGCCTTCTGCTACAACACGGCTGACAGCATAATATACACCCAATTGTTCACAGTGAGACTTCACTAGTTCCAGCTCCTCGGACGAATCCGTTGGGAACTGGTTAATGGCCACCACAATAGGCAGTCCGAACTTCTTGACGTTTTCAATATGCTTATCTAAGTTTGCTAATCCACTGCGCAGGGCTTCCAAATTCGTCTCACTTACTTTTTCTTTCGGCACACCGCCGTGCATATTTAGAGCTCGGACCGAGGCTACAATCACTGCCACATCTGGCTTGAGGCCGGAATAGCCGTGTACAATATTGAAAAACTTCTCTGCGCCTAAGTCGGCTGCAAATCCGCCTTCAGTTACTACATAATCGGCCAGCTTCAACGCCATCTGTGTTGCAATGACACTGTTATTGCCGTGTGCGATGTTCGCAAAAGGCCCACCATGGATGAAGACAGGCTGTCCTTCTAGTGTTTGAACCAAGTTCGGCTTGATCGCATCCTTCATGAGGACTGCCACCGCGCCTTCTGCTTTCAGGTCACGGACATAAACCGGTTTGCGCTCATATGTATAACCCACGAGGATATTTCCTACCCGCCGCTTCAGATCCTGCAGATCGCTAGCTAAGCACAGAATGGCCATTATCTCTGAAGCAACACTGATATCAAAACCGTCTTGCCTTACTACTCCATCGCCAATTCCGCCCAAGCCGATTACAATATTGCGGAGCTGACGATCATTCATGTCGAGTACCCGGCGGAAAATAATGCGCTTGGGATCAATGTTGAGTGCATTACCCTGGACAATATGGTTATCTAACAGGGCCGCAATCAAATTATGTGCCGTGGTTACGGCATGAATGTCGCCGGTGAAATGGAGATTAATATCCTCCATTGGAACTACCTGGGCATAACCTCCGCCTGCGGCACCGCCTTTGATACCCATTGTTGGGCCCAGGGATGGTTCGCGCAGACAGGCCATGACTTTCTTCCCCAGCCGGCCTAGAGCTTGTGTTAAGCCAATGGTTGTACAGGTCTTTCCTTCTCCAGCTGACGTCGCTGTGATCGCCGTCGTGTAGATCAGCTTTCCGTTTGGTTTGTGGGCATTGCGTCTCAAAACATCGAGGTTGACTTTTGCTTTGTACTTACCGTAAAGCTCCAGATCGTCTTCGGTCAAGCCGATATCGGCCGCAACTTCCTGAATTGGCCTCAATTTCGCCTGTTGAGCAATTTCGATATCGCTCAGCACGGTAACGCCTCCCCCGCTCATGATTTAAATAGAATGCAGTCCTCTGCCCAAACCAGCCAAGACTGCTTCCCGCACCGCCTCGGCGACTGTGGGGTGAGGATGCATAACTTCCGCCCAATCTGACAAGCTGATTCCCTTCTCCATAACCGCAACTGCTTCCGCAATAATTTCTGTGGCTTGAGGGCCGATCATGTGGACCCCAAGTACATTCCCTCTATTGTCGGCAATCACTTTGCAGAATCCTGAATCAGCACCACTTATCACTGCTTTACCGCTGCCCTTCAAACTGAACTGGCTTAGCCGAATCCCGTCTCCATACTGTTCTCGTGCTTCGGATTCAGTTAGTCCCACTGCAGCGATTTCAGGGTGGGTATAAATGCAGCGTGGAACCTGCCACTCAGCTTTTGGGCTGCCACCAAAGGCAAATTCAACCGCTGCTGTTCCTTCATCAAAAGCTAAGTGGGCCAATTGAATACCGCCGATGATATCTCCGGCCGCATAAATTCCAGGCACAGAAGTCTGAAACTTCTCATCTACCACTATATAGCCACGACCATCAACTTCACCGGGAAACCCCTTAGGAAGAACGGGTTTTCTACCGACCGAAACTAACACTTGGTCAACGACAAACTCTTCGAGTCTGCCTTTGTGTTCTACCTTAACCGAAACGGCATCTCCATCTACGTCAGCCTGTTTTACTTGAGCAGATGTGAGCACCTTTATCTTGTTTTTCTTAAACTCTCGCATAAGCGTCCTGCTTAAATCTTGATCTTCGGTAGGTAGAATACGTTCAGCCAATTCTACAATTGTTACATCTACTCCAAGGGAGCTGAACACCGTTGCGTACTCACAACCGATTACTCCGCCTCCAACGACCAGAAGAGACTCAGGCAGCGATTCAAGCTCTAATATCTGATCACTGTTGAGAATACGTGTTCCATCACAAGCCAAGTTAGGAAGATCGGCGGGGGCTGTACCTGTCGCAACTAAGATGCAGCTCGGCTCATAAATCACATCTCCAACCTGCACTGTTGATGAAGTCAAAAATTCAGCCTCGCCGCTGACTACTTCTACACCCTTCTGTTTAAGCAGGTACCTTAATCCCTGGACTAAGCGCTTCACCACAGAGTCTTTTTTAGCCATCACCTGAGGAAAATTAACTTTTGCCTCAGATACCTCCACCCCGTATTCGGACATGGAACTCAAACTGCGAAACCGCGCAGCGCTTTCCAGCAGCGATTTTGTGGGTATACAGCCTCGATTAAGACATGTGCCGCCCACTGATATCTTTTCGACTAACACCACTGACTTGCCCAGCTGGCGCCCGCGAATTGCTCCACAGTAGCCAGAGGGGCCACCGCCTATCACCAACAAATCAACCGGTTGTGACATGGCTGTCCTCCTTGGATTATGTCCTTGAGTTTAATCACGCAGGTAGTAAGCAAGGCGCTGCAGTTCGAGAGATAAGTCGGCACTGGCTAAGTGTATTCCCTCAGGAACATCAACTTTGACTGGAGCAAAGTTCAGAATTGCCTTGACTCCTGCTTCTACCAATCTATCAGCAACATTCTGCGCATCGTCAGACGGCACCGTTATAATGGCCATCCGAATGTCAATTTCGCGAACCTTCTCAGGCAGCTCTTCAGGGGAATAGACCATAATCCCATCGATTTCAGTACCGATCTTCTTGGGATCGCTGTCGAATAAAGCTGCAATATTCAAGGTGAAGCTGTTATCTTCGGCTTGACGCTTCTGACTGTAGCGAGCTAACGCCACGCCAAGACTTCCCACACCCACTAGAGCCACATTGATCTCAGAATCAAGGTTAAGGATCCGCCGCAGCTCATCCCTGAGAAAGCGCACTTCATAACCTACACCCTGTTTGCCAAACTCACCAAACCAAGCCAGGTCTTTCCGCACCAAAGCCGGCCCAACTCCTGCTCGAACACCCAGTTCTTGCGAAGAGATCAGCTGAACATTAGGATCGGCTGCTAGTTCATCCAACACTCGCAGATACAAAGGCAGACGCCTAATAACCGCATCTGATATTTTCTTCCAACGCAATTAGGATTCACCTCTATTGCTCTAATTTTCTCCTGTTTTCTGCATTTTGGCAGGCGATTCCTGCTTTATTTGTGGTAGTGCTCACCACGATTAATTGTCATAGCTCGATAGATCTGTTCCGCTAAGATCAAACGCATGAGCTGATGGGGAAAAGTAAACTTTGAAAAGGACAGTAAGAAATCAGCTCGGTCTCTCACCGCGGGACTTAACCCAAGAGAACCACCAATGACAAACTCTACATCACTCACGCCTCGTAGGGCTAAGTCTGATAGGCGACGCGCAAACTCCTCACTCGACAGGGAACGACCTCGAGGATCAAGTACAAAAACAAAAGAACGGTTCCCCAACTGTCCGAGGATGCGCTCGCCCTCCTTCGTCACAATCTGCAACCGTTCTTTCTCAGAAAGTGGTTCCTTAAACATCTCTTCTTTAAGTTCCACAATGTCTAATTTGCCATAGGCGGTAAGGCGTTTCGCGTATTCGGCAATTCCTGCGCGCAGAAATTGCTCTTTAATCTTGCCTACGGCAACAATCTTAAAGTTCAATCCGCTCGTCCTTTCCGAAAAGCTCAGACCACAAGATATTTTGGTGGTTTATCACAAAAGGTACAAGTGGTCGGGGCAGCCCAATCGGTCAGGCTTACCTTCTCTAACTCGTATAAGTCTGGCGGCATTTCGTAAATTTCCACAAACTCGTCCAACGCCCGCTCTAAATGATCACGACATACTACATACACAGCGGCTAGCCCCCTTGTGGTTAGCACATATCCAAGTGTATCATAACACAGGATTTACCTAAAAAAAAGAGCTTAATCAAAAGGATCCTACCTTTGGCCTGCAGCCCGCCAAAGGCAGGATCCTTCTAACTGTCCTTCTTAGAGTGTTACCTGGGCCTGCCGCTGGTCTCTGCCGCGGAAATAAGTGAGGTTCAATTGACCGCCAAAACCAGCCTGCTGCACAGCATCCCGGAGTTCCCTCATGCCTGCAATTTCTTCTCCATTGACAGCAGTGATTACATCTCCTTGATTAAGTCCTGCAGCAGCAGCCGGTGAGTCAGGGATGATCCGAGTGATGAACGCTCCCCGCTCCACTGCCAAGTCCAAACCAGCCTGTTCACGAATAGCAGCAGCCAGAGCCGGAGTGAGCGAACCACCTAAGACACCTAAACGGAGCGGCCGCCCATGTTCTATGATCTGATCCGCTATCTGGCGGGCTGTAGAAATAGGAATGGCAAAACCTATTCCTTGAGCCTGCTGTATGATGGCTGTATTGATGCCGATCACTTCGCCATTTGTGTTCAGCAGGGGACCACCAGAATTGCCTGGGTTAATAGCCGCATCAGTCTGAATCATTCCTTCGAGATAGCGGTTGTTTTCTGGGTCCACCAAGAGATCGCGATTGAGGGCACTAACCACACCTGTAGTTACAGTCTGGTCCTGCCCCAGCGGGTTTCCTATAGCAATTACACCCTGTCCCACGCGGAGCTCATTTGAATCGCCAATAACTGCCGCCTGCAGGCCAGAGGCTTCTACTTTTAAGACTGCTAGGTCAGAAAGAGCGTCCCGGCCAACGACTTCACCACGATAGCTCTGGCCATTAGGGAGCCGCACTATGATCTCATCGGCGTCCTGGACAACGTGGTTATTCGTAAGAATATACCCGTCCTCCCGGTAGATCACACCAGACCCTACTCCCGCCTGCTGTCGTACTTCATAAAAGAAAAATTGATCTACCAAAACGTCACGCACTGTCTCGATCTTTACAGTTACTGGTCCTACGCGCTCTACCACCTGCACGACAGGCTCGGACCAATTACCCTGTTCCTGTGATTCTGCTACTTCTTCTTGAGGAACATCGTCTAACTTGGGGTTGAAGACAAACCACGCGGTAAGGATGACTAGTAACGCCAGCACTCCAACGAAAATCCTGCTGCTGCGCAAAGGAAAACCCCCCTGCTTCTTGGTTTACATGCAAGAGTAGTATAACCAAGGGCTTAGGGGGCTATAACGGGACGTCCTGTGATAGGATGTCGAATATCAGGGATCTCCACGCTGTAGACCGCATGAATCAATTCAGGGGTCAGAACCTCTTCGGGACTACCCTGTGCTGCTAAACGGCCCTGGTGCAGTACCAGCACTTCGTGGCAGTAAGCGGCGACTAGGTTTAGGTCGTGCAGGACAGCGATACAAGTCATGCCTGCTGAAGCCTTAGTGCGCAGGAGTTCGCAGATGTGCAGTTGATGTTCGATATCCAAGTGGTTGGTTGGCTCGTCTAAGAGCAGGATATCTGTTCCCTGGGCAAGAGCCCGAGCGACTGTTACCCGCTGCCTTTCTCCGCCGCTCAGCTGATCTACGGTACGATCGGCTAACTCCACTACGCCCGCTTCTACCATAGCCTTTTCCACAATTGCTTCATCTTCGGGAGACACTCTACCATAACCCCTTCGATAGGGCGACCTTCCGAGCGCAACCATTTCCCGCACCGTAAATGGGAAGTATTGCGGTTCTTGAGGAATTAGAGCAATTAATCTGGCAAGCTCAAGCAGAGAATACTCACTAATATTCCTTCCATCGACAAAGATCTGTCCGCTTGTGGGAACCAGCAGTCGATCCATAAGCTTAAGCACTGTTGACTTACCTGCTCCGTTCGGCCCTACTATCCCGATGAAGCGTCCAGGTGACAGCGAGAAAGTAAGCCCTGATACAACCTGCTTACTGCTGTAACCGAAGTACACGTCTTGAAATTCGATAATCTTCCTACTCTTCATCGGTCAGCCCCTTTTCATCAGGTAGATAAAGAACGGCCCACCCGTCATGGCGGTGACGATACCTACCGGAAGTTCAATCGGAGACAGCAATGTGCGCGCTAGGGTATCGGCAGCCAAGAGGAAAATGGCACCAACCAAACAAGAATAGACCGTCAACCGCCGATGCTTGGGGCCGATCCACATGCGGACAGCATGGGGTACCATCAGGCCCACAAATCCGATCACTCCAGAAACAGCTACACAAGCAGCCGCAATGAGAGAACCGAGGATGAGCACTTGTTTTTGGAGACGCTGAACGTCAACACCCAGACTGTGTGCGGTTTCCTCACCTAACAGATAAATATCCAGTTTGGATGCAAGTAATACAGCAGCTGCGCACCCACCCAGAACATAGGGAGCTGCTGCACCCAACTGCATCCATCCGCGCCCCGAGAGACTGCCCATCAGCCACATATATACATCCTGTAGATTCTGGATCTTCATCACCATCATAAATGAAACGACAGCAGTGAATAGAGATCCGACCGCTACACCCGCGAGAATCAAGTTAGTAGGATGTATCCGGCCCTTCACGAGCCCTACTCGATAAACTACGATCGTTGCTCCCAAAGCGCCCACGAACGCAAACAGAGGCACCGTACCATACCAAGCCCATCCAGCTGGAATAACAAACAACAAGGCCGCAGCAGCTCCAAGCGACGCGCCAGAAGAGACCCCTATTACATACGGATCAGCCAGAGGGTTGCGCAGGATCCCTTGAAATAACACGCCTGCTGCACTAAGGCCCGCGCCAATAAGAGCTGCAAGAAGAACCCGCGGCAGGCGCACCTGCAAAATGATCACTTCTTGAGTAGCAGTCCAGGTTCGCTCAAGGTGAGCAAATAGGGGAACCCGGCTTAAAAGCATCTTACCTACATCAATTGGTGAAACAGGCACCGAGCCCACCGCTGAGGCGGCAAGGACACTGATTAACAGCATGGTGAGGAGTACCACACCATGCAGTACTCCTCGCCGTCTCATATTTCTACTCCATGGATTAGGTAAATTAGCTCAGCCAAGCCGTCCAAAAGGCGCGGCGTAGGCCTTACATACAGATCGGGATTAACCTCATACACTGCTCCTTCTCTGTAGGCGGTCAGCCCCTGCCAGGCGGGACGCTGCAGGGCTTCCTCTAAGTTAAAGTTAGTCAGAATTACAACTTCGGGATCGCGAGCTATCACAAGTTCCTCGCTGAACTGCGGCCAAGCTTGGCCTGTATCTGCTGCAATATTCTCGCCGCCGGCCAGATTGATCAGCTCATCTAAGTAACTTCCTGGGCCAACGGTAGAGAGGGGCTCGTGCCAGATCTCCACGAATACCCGCTTGGACGAATCAGTCGGAACCATACTGGTTAGTTTAGCCAAACGTTCCCGCATCTCGGCAGCAAGTGCCTTGCCAGCCTCTTCCTTCCCTACAATTGCTCCCAGGGCAGCCATGCTTTCTATTACCTCTTCGACAGTCGCAGGGCTTATGGTTACTACTTCGATCCCAAATGACTCTAAACTCTCGATATGGCTGGCCACCAGCGAAGAATCGGCCAATACCAAGTCTGGTTCCAGACTCAAAAGAACTTCGACGTTAAGGTTGAAGGCATCTCCTACGACAGTACGTTCTTGAGCCTCTGGAGGATATGTGCACCAGCTTGTAACTCCAACGACTTTATCGCCAACGCCAAGGGCAAAGAGATTCTCAGTCAACGACGGAACTAAAGAAACTATGCGCTCTGGTGCTGCAGCCTGAACTAGAACGGGCACAGCTGCCAAACAGATTAAGAGCAGTATAACACTTAACGTCAATCTAGCTTTGTTCTTCATAGCTATCTCCTTTCAAAAAAATAATCCCCACGCACCTGGGGATCAGCAAGATAAATACGAAAAAATCACCCCTCCTGTTCCGCGCAAGATGGTTGACAAACTTCGGTTTGGCAGGTCTCCTGGCTCCCAGTTCATCGCTGGCCCATCCCTTCCCCACAAGAAGTGAGTGGATATGATGGGTAGCTCCCTGAATACAGTGGCGGGACCGCGTGGTTTCTCTTCCTTCGAAGAGCCCAACTTCCCTATTATCTGCTGGCTTTCCAACAGCACCAAACCTACTTATTAAGTTGTCTCACATAACTCTTCTCGCTGCACTGACAATATCCTGCTCTTTTTTGGTGATAATAAACCAAAGTCAAAGACGGGAGGAAGCCTGTGAGCTATCGTGACTTTATAGAACAGCAGCGCAAACTAGTCAGAACAAAGAAAGAAGCTAAAAAGTTGAAAGAAGAAAACCAGAGAAATCCTCGGCCCCCACGGCGTGATCCGCCCCCTCCTCCGACAAACCCACTTATCTCGATCATGATCGGGCTCTTCCTCATACTGATGCTCGGCTGGGGCATCTTTTTCTTGACAATGCCCCCACTGCAGCCCACATCGAGTGGGCCTCCCACCATCGTAGTTAAAGGAACACCTGAAGAGACTGAACTGATCACGCTCTGGTTGGAGAAAGAAATCATGGCCAGCAATCTCAATTGGGAGATCGTTTCGCTCGAATCGCGGCAAGAACTAGCAGCTCACATCAACGGAGGCTATCGTGCTGATCTTCTCATCATCGAGGAAGAGCTGGCTTATGAACTGTACGAAGCTGGCCTGCTGCAGCCGCTCTACGACAAGGCTGAGCTGCCTAGCTTCGCGGCGACTTTCTCCCCCTTGTGGGAAGCAGACCCATTTCAGAAAAGAATGGGATGGGCTATCACATCCCTCGGGGATATAGAATATGCCCGTCACCTATATACTGTATTCCAGCACTTTGCAGAACCCTTACCACTCAGAACCGGTACTCCATCCCCCAGCTGAAGCTTGATTCGCTGAAATCCCATGCGTGAACGGTCATCCACCACTCAGGCGTTAGACCATAGCTCGCCCTTAGCGAAACCTGTGGTTTCTGGCCGACGGCCAAATCTGCACCAAGATCAAACCTGTCACTTAATGAAGCATCGACACCAAGACTTAGATGTTGGCCTGTCAGACCTACCCTGGCGCTCATATTGGGCGCCACTTCTCTTCCCACCTGCACTTGGATTTGATTCTCGCCGCCTAGGCTTTTAAGCCCCAAGAGAAGATAGGCCCCGAAATCCTCTTTGGTCAGAGAGAGACGAAGATCGCCACTTATACGCTGCTGCGTACTGTAATTGACGCCTGCTGCTCCAGTCAACTTAAGGCTCGTGGCTGTCTTTTTCAGATTTTGAATGTCCGTATTAATCTGCTGAATGCTTTCCATAGTGTCCATTACAGATTCAGTCATGTCTGGGGACAGCGACTCCAAGATCTCCTGCAGCTGCGAACCGATTTCGGTTCCGTGGTGCAAGAGCTCCTGCAGCGACTGAGCCGTACTTCCTTCTGCAGCTAAATCTTGAGCGAAAACCCGCACATCACCAATCAATGCGTGGAGTTCATTAAGAGACTCCTGCAGCTGTTCCAGAGCGCCGCCGGCCGCCTGAGTAATTCCCACAGCATCTGTACTCAACTGTCCTAAGAGCACCTCTGCATCCTGAGTAAGCTGGCGAATATTGCCGGCTGATACACTGATATCCGCCAAAGCTGCTTCGATCTCTTCACCATCGACAGCGGATGCTGCAGCATGGATAGTCTCGATTAAGTCCTCAACTTGTTCGAACAACCCCACTAGGTCCAACTTGGCTAGGTCAGTGGTTAACACATCGAGATCAGCAGTGATCCGGTCAAGCGGAGTGCGTAGATCTAGAGCTGCAAGCTGTCGGGTAAACTGGTTCACATCAGCAGCCATTTCAGCCCATCCGATAGCATTCAGCTCAGACGCCAGATTTTGGAGATCGCCGATCAAAACCTGCACGTCACCTGCCATGTCAGACAGGGGTAGACTTTCTATATCTTTAATTACCCCGTTGATTCCATCGGCAAACTCGGCAAAAGGCAACGCCTTAGCACTCGCGCTAATTTCCAGTAAATCCTGGGCGAGTTCATCAACGGGGAACTGTGCCAATTGGGCAGAGAAGGTCTGCAGATCCTCTGCAGCCTGAGTAACTATTGCTAAATCAAGTTCCTCAAACTTACTTGCAAATGCTTGAATGTCGTTGGTAATTTCTGTCCAAGGGCTCAGATCAAAGGAAGCCAGCTGGGCCGAGAAGGCTTGGATATCTTGCGCCACCTGCTCGAGAGGTATTTCCTCCAGAGATGCGGTGAACCGTGCGATACCAGCGGCAGTCCCTACCACATCAAGCTGATTTAGCTCAGCAGCAAAAGCAGACAAATCAGTGATTAAAGTCTTCAGATCAGAGCTGGAAAGATCCTGGGTAAGTCCCTGCAGCTCCAAAGCGAGAGTGTTAGCAGAATCAAGCATCGTATTTAGGCTGACAGCCATATCGCGAACTGCAGCTGTGGACTGCACCAAGTTCTCCTGCAGAACTTCAGATGCGGCCAACTCAGACAGATCCGTTACAACATTATTCAGCGTCTGAAGCGAAGTGTACAGTTCTGTTAAAAGCGAATCCATGACAACCGGGTCTTGACCAAACAACTCGGTCCCTGTCTCAATATATGCTTCAGATCTTCCTGGATAAATCTCCACATGCCGGTCACCAATTACACCGGTTGTGACAATTACAAAACGTGAATCAACTGGAATAGGAACATCACGATAAATCCGCAAGCCGACCAGCACCCGCTGGGGCGTGAGTTCTATATAATGTACTTCTCCTACCTCTACTCCTGAATACCTTACTGGAGCACCCTCGCGCAGGCCATCCACATTATGGTAGGCTACTCGAAGCTCCAAAACAGGCTTGCTTCCCAAATTCAAACGGCCCACTGCCAGAGCCATTGCGGTGAACAACACAATGGCAAGGAGTAAAGTAACACCTAGCTTTGCTTCACGGGATAACCGCATACCCTAACCTCCCGCGACGAATTCCTGGACAATAGACTGCGGAGATTCATATAACTCTGTGGGACTGCCAATAAAAGCAATCTTGCCCTCATGAAGAAGTGCCACCCTTGTTCCAATTTGGGATGCAACCTGCAGATCATGGGTAACAACAACTGAAGTGACCTGCAGTCTGTGCTGCAGCTCTACCATCAGATCAAGAATCTTCCTGCTTGTAATGGGATCTAGTCCAGAGGTAGGTTCGTCGTACAAAATCACGTCTGGTTCCATAGCGACCGCGCGAGCTAAACTGACTCTTTTCTGCATTCCGCCGCTCAGCTCCGCCGGCATTCGGTCTTCAACCCCATCAAGGCCCACTAGAGCCAGGATCTTCTGCACCCTGCGCCGCAGTTCGTCCTTGGGCATGCGCTGTTTTCGCCATGCAAATCCAACATTAGCCCAGACAGGCAGAGAATCAAATAGGGCTGCCGATTGAAAGACTAAGGCAACCCTTCTTCGGATTGGGGTCATTTCCCTTTCAGTTAGTTCTGTGATGTCTTCACCATCGATAATTACGCGTCCCGAAGTAGGGCGAAGCAAACCGTTGAGGAGTCGCAGAATAGTGGTCTTGCCGGCACCACTCGTGCCCATGATCACAAACACTTCGCCTTGTTCAATCTGGAGATTAACACCATCCAAAATATTGACCCCATCAACCTCGTACACTATATTTTCCAGCTTGATCAAAACTGATCCTCCCCACTTAACGGAACCAAACCAGTGACAGAATATAATCGGCGGCGAAAACCGCGATCAGACTTGAGACAACCGCCGAAAAAGTGGCCCGGCCAACTCCCTGGGCACCTTCAGACGCGTTCAATCCACAGTCAGAGCCAATCAGAGCAACCAGCACACCAAACACGAGACCCTTAACTAAACTCCCAACTAAGTCCCAGTTATTTACGAACTGCGCTGCCCCATCCCAAAATACTACAGGTACAACCCTAAAACCATACACAGCTACTAAGTAGCCACCCAGGAGAGATATTGCGTTAGAAAAAATGGTCAGTACGGGAACCATTAAAGCGCAGGCTACTGTCCGAGGCACAACCAGATATTCCACGGGATCGGTAGCCAAAGAACGGAGCGCATCGACCTGGTCGGTGACCTTCATACTGCCGATTTCAGCCGCAATCGCCGAACCTACGCGGCCAGCAATTGCCACACCGGCCAGGACCGGCCCCAATTCACGAATAACCGCCATTCCCATCAACTGACCTATAAGAGAAACTAATCCTAACCGGCTGAATTCTTGAGAAACTTGAAACGAAAAGACCATACCGGTAAACCCAGAAATAATAAGCACAAGGGGGAGCGAATCAACTCCGAGACTGAGCATGTGCGAAAACGCTTCTCGCCAGTCAATCCGCCCCCGTAAGAGCAAACTAAAGGTTTCTCCCAAAAGCTGGGCCATCCTGCCCAGGCGCTCAAGGCGCTTGATTATCCACATCAACTGCTCCCACCGTATTCTTCATAAGCATGGCAATCGTCATTGGGCCCACTCCTCCCGGAACCGGCGTAAGGGCCCCTGCCACTTCTTTGACTTCTTCAAAGTCTACATCGCCAACAAGCTTACCATCAACGCGGTTGATACCCACATCGATGACGACTGCGCCAGGCTTTACCCAATCCTTCTTAACCAATTGCGGATGACCCACCGCCACAACTAAAATATCGGCTTGGCGGCATTCTTCATCAATATTCTCAGTCCGAGAATGGCAGACAGTTACAGTCGCGTTCTCCTTGAGGAATAGGCGAGCTGCAGGTTTGCCCACAATGTTACTTCTGCCCAGCACAACCACTTTTTTACCAGAAATGCTTGTTCCGGTCCTCTTAACCAACTCCAGAACGCCCGCAGGTGTACAAGGCACATAAGCCTTCAGGCCGATCGCTAAACGGCCTACGTTAATCGGGTGAAAACCGTCTACGTCTTTTTTCGGGTCAATCCGTTCAATTACTTCGTTTTCATCTAGGCCATCTGGAAGCGGAAGCTGAACTAAGATTCCGTGGATCTTTGGATCTGCATTCAAACGGTCAATCAGTGCTATAAGCTCTTCTTGTGTAATGGATGCTGGCAGCCTGTGCTCTTCTGAATAAATCCCAATTTCTTGACAGGCCTTTTTCTTCTGACGAACATATACCTGCGAGGCTGGGTTATCACCAACCAGCACTACCGCTAAACCAGGGGTGCGGCCCTGATCGGTCAGGGCCGTTACCCTTTCTTTCAGTTCAGAACGAATTTGGGCCGCAATTTCTTTGCCGTTAATAATTTGGGCTGCCATGGCTCTTACCTCTTAAATCCACCATGCTTCGGGCATGGGTTCGTCAAGAATAACTTCCTTCAAGAACGAAACAGCCTTACCAAAGCCTTCATCGATAGAAGCCAGTGCGTCCTCATGTTCGATGCTGAGAACGTAGTCATAGCCCACAATGCGCAGTTCGCTCACAATGTCCTTCCAGTACTTGTAGTCGTTACCGTAACCAACAGATCTGAAAAGCCAAGAACGCTCTGGTAAGCGATCATAAGGTTTCGTATCGAGGACACCATTTACAGCCGTGTTATACGGATCGATGTGGGTATCCTTCGCATGTACGTGGAAGATAGCATTCTCTTTACCTAAAGCACGGATTGCTGCTACTGGATCAACACCCTGCCAGACCAAGTGAGAGGGGTCAAAGTTTGCACCAATGCTCGGCCCCACAGCTTTCCGCAGCTTGAGAAGTGTATCTACGTTGTAGACCACGAAGCCAGGATGCATTTCAAAGGCGATTTTGGTTACGCCGTGATCGTTAGCGAACTTCGCTTCTTCGGTCCAATAAGGAATGACTTTTTCATTCCACTGCCATTCCAAAATCTCCATAAAGTCATTAGGCCAAGAACATGTTACCCAGTTCGGGTACTTGGAATTTTCACTATCGCCAGGGCATCCAGAGAAAGTGCATATGGTGTCGATACCAAGTTTCTCTGCCAATCTAACCGCATTGCGCCAGTCATCATGGAATTCTTTGGCAATTTCTTTGTTGGGATGCAGAGCGTTGCCGTGCACACTCAAGGCACTGATCATTACACCCTCATCTTCAAAAGCTTGTTTGAACTCATTCAGTTTCCCTTCATCATTAAGAAGAACTTCAGGATCACAGTGAGCTTTGCCTGGGAATCCACCACAGCCAATTTCCACTGTGGATAGGCCAAAGCTCTTGACCTTCTTCAGCATTTCTCTCAAGGGAAGGCCACCATATAAAACAGCAAATACTCCGATCTTCACTGTACATCCCTCGTTTCCGATTTGTATTACATTTATTTAGTTGGACAATTTTGCCTAAACTCCTTCAAAACTGCCCTCTGTCTAGAATTGGACATAATAAAAAGCCCAACAGGAAACACCTGCTGAGCCTTTGTCTTATCTGCCGAAAATAAAGAAATGGCGCGCCTAGCAGGACTCGAACCTGCGCTCCTGGCTCCGGAGGCCAGTGCTCTATCCTCTGAGCTATAGGCGCACACTTGGTACATTCGCTATTATAGCAGTTGATTGCATAAAATGCAACACGAATTTTGTCCAG
>CALKAR010000278.1 GCA_937988745.1 uncultured Peptococcaceae bacterium | reverse complement strand
CTTGTATCCGGGCCGAAATCCCACACTCGCTCATCCACTATGCGAATACCGAACTTTTCGGCAGAACGTCTCAGGGCATCGGCGTAGAGCTTGTCGCCCGGGCGGGTACCTTCGATCAGGAGCCAGTTGGTCCAGCGCTTCGTGACCATGTACTGGGCCAAAGCGTCCGTCAGCATCGAGTGACTGGGAGCGCTGTGGAACAGGTTCAAACGACAATCCTCATTCCGAAGCCGGTCTTCATGCGCCCCCGCATTGAACAGCAGCATCTCCTCTGGCGCCGCGTCGGCAATCGCTGTCATCTGCTCTGCCGGAACGTCCAGCAGGAGATAAGCGACATCGGCCCCCACGAGGCGCTCGAAAGCCTCCATGGGGTCGTCGTCGGGTCCTATGACCTCCTCGGTAAGCGAGAATTCCTGGTTGAGGAAAGCGCCCGTGGTGGAGTTGTCCTCGATCGCGAGGCGAGCTCCGGCGATACCTTCATCTTCAGGCGGGCGGGTAAAGGCGGTCTCCCAGGCCGGCGGCTCGGGCAATTGCCGCAGCACTCCAATCGAATATTGAAGCTTCTCTTGCTGGGCAGTCAGCGGCGGCGCGTAGAAACTGGCAAAACCAATTGCCAAAGCCGTGAGCAGGGCTCCTCGCCCCCTACGTCCAAACCTCTTCGGGCACTCGTCGCTGAGCACAGGACCCTCCCCACAGAAGTTTCTTTGTTCCATCCAAGCCAGTGACCCGGACACTGCTTGGCGGGCTGCCACCAGCTTCTTTAAACGGCCCGTGACAGCCCTTCTAAACAGAATAGCAGCCACTTCATGCTAGAACGAGCCTCACTTTCAAATCAACCAGCTTAAAATACTAATAGTTTAATAAGAACAGGTGCGCATTGAGGATTGCGCGCAATCACGACATAGTAGAGTGCGAAGAAGGCACGAAAGATCTGAACAGGATCTAGACGCAAAACATGAGAAACGGGAGGTCAGTCCTTACTCGGCGCCAGCTCATGGCTGTGATTGCGGCCGGAGCTGCAATCTGTGCTCTGCCGTCGGTGGCTTCTCAGCCACTCCGGGTCGGCAGCTTGCGCTTCGGATCCGTCAACTGGCTCCTGCACACGATCGAGGCACAACACCTGGACGCTCAAGCAGGCTTGGAGATGGAGCGGGTCGATTTTGCCTCCAATCAAGCCTCGACGATTGCGCTGTTAGGCGATTCGGTCGACATGATCGTGAGCGACTGGCTCTGGGCGCTACGGCAGCGTGCTGAAGGTGAGAAGCTGCTGTTCTATCCCTACAGCAGCGCGCTGGGC
>CALKAR010000277.1 GCA_937988745.1 uncultured Peptococcaceae bacterium | reverse complement strand
GTATAGCCCCTGGAACGGGAGCAATTATTGATAGCAGCATTGAGCGCATGTTCCGTATTGTGCTGGATCGTTATTATTTAACAGAGAAAAGCCATTCTCTGCCTTATGCACATCGCCGCTTTGAAGATATGTTTGAAGTCGCAAACCCTGATGAGCTCAAAGAGAACTTCCCAACAATCAGACAATTACGCCATTTTTATGAGCGCGAATATATCCGGCCAGATCGTATTCGCCTGAGAGCAAATAAGATCAATTACCATAAGGATATCAAGCCACTGCAGGGTACAGCGACAGCTGGTGTTCATGGCCCAGGTGCACGATACGAAATTGATGCCACCATTGCAGATATTTATCTTCTATCGGCTGATCGAAAAAGCATTATCGGTCGCCCAACGTTATACGCTGTTGTTGATGTTTACAGTAGGCTAATTGCTGGTTTCTATGTCGGCCTTGAGAACCCTTCGTACGTTACAGCCATGTTAGCTCTAGTTAATGCGATGACTGACAAAGTACAGTTGTGTCAATCATACGGTTATAATATTGAGCCAGAAGATTGGCCTTCGATAGGTATCCCTGATGCCATTTTAGCAGACAGGGGAGAGCTACTCGGGTATCAAATTGAATCTCTTGAGCAAGCATTTGGCGTGAGAATTGAAAACACGCCTCCTTATCGAGGCGATGCTAAAGGTATTGTTGAGCGCAGTTTTAAAACCCTACAAGCTGATTTTAAACCTTTTGTACCGGGTGTAGTGACTGGAGATATCGTAAGGAAACGTGGCGGAAAAGATTACCGCTTGGATGCAACTCTTACGCTACATGAGTTCACTAAAATCATTATTGGCTCCATTCTTCAGCG
Source organism: uncultured Peptococcaceae bacterium (assembly GCA_937988745.1). Lineage (GTDB taxonomy): Bacteria > Bacillota > Limnochordia > Darwinibacteriales > Darwinibacteriaceae > JAAYMS01. The sequence continues at coordinate 6,142 of CALKAR010000277.1, read as the reverse complement.
CAACCAACACTCTGTTTTAGTTAAATATGATCGTGATCCAGAGATGCCCGACACGCTGGCACCTATTCCGATTAATATTTGGCGCTGGGGTATTCAGAATCGCAGTGGCCGTCTACGAAACACCTCTGCAGCTGCACTGAAAATCGCCTTGCTTCCTCGCCAGAAAGTGACCCTATCAGATTATGGTATCCAATGTTTTGGTGCTTATTATACCTGCAGGGAGTTAGTCGAGACGGGCTGGCTCCATAGAACACGGCAGCAGCGTCCAAGCTCTTTTATAGCAGCTTACGACCCAGCAGTGGCTGATGTGATTTATGTTTTCCCTGATAAGGGCCAGCCAGATTATTGGGAATGTTTGTTAACAGATCGCTCCAGAGAGTTCAGAGGCAAGTCCATGTGGGAGATGTGGGCAAGCAAACAACAGCAGAAAAAAGCAATAGCTACTGCCAAACTGTCTGAACAAGAAAATAAGAGAGCGCTAGAAAATATAATTGATAAAACAATCAGGGCCGCAGAAAAGCTGCGTCCTGCCTATTTTGGTGACTCGAAAACTGAAACGTTGGCTGGGATTAAGAAAAGCAGATTGGAGGCTCGCAATGCTGAACGGCAGCAACGCCGACCCGACTCTAAAACTACTGATTCAAAACCAAAAGCCGACGTCAGATACTTACATAATCCGCCTGAAGACGCTGCTTATCCTAATTTTCTTGATGAGTTATTTGGAGATGATGAATGACTCTACCAAAAGGCATGCTTCAAGCCATATATCATCAGACTGGAGTCAGCCAGTATGACGGAAACCCTCTTATTGAAGCACTACCACCGATACTCGATCGGACTCAGTTAAGAGATGGGCTCTCAGGCAAAGTTACATTTCGTCCGAACGATATCTATCTTGATGTTCAGACTCGTATTCACGTCATTTCTCAGTTGTTAGATAGCTTTTTTCAACCGTTATCGCGCCATATAGAGTTAGAATCAAAGCTATCTGTTTTGCTTCGCCAAGGTTATGTCGGTAGAAACTTAGCTAATGGCGATTTAAATACCCATATCCAAAACGGTTACGAACGTGTCATGCAAGGTGACCTGGGTGTTTTCCGCTTTGAGCATGTCGAATCAACTGCTAAAAGCATGGCATTTATTGGCTGCTCAGGCTCTGGTAAGACAAGCTCATTAAATCGTATTCTAGCAACTTACCCACAACTGCTTTATCACGAAAAATACAATTTCACGCAAATTGTATTTCTTAAAATTGATTGCCCGCATGACGGTTCTCTAAAGAGCCTATGTCATAACTTTTTCAGAGAAATTGACGCAATACTGGGCACTAACTATGTACGCCGCTACGTTGAAAAACGCCACGGTGTAGAAACTTTGATTGCAATGATGGCACATACTGCAAACACTCATGCGATTGGCCTTCTTGTGATAGATGAAATTCAGCACCTGAGTGTCAAGCGCTCGGGTGGCTCAGAGCGCATGCTTAATTTCTTTGTAACTCTTGTTAACGAAATATCAGTCCCAGTTGTAATGGTAGGCACACCAAAAGCTAAGCCTGTTTTTGAACTGGACTTACGCTCAGCGCGCCGGGGTGCTGGATATGGCTCCATTTTGTGGGAGCCATTAAGTAAACCCTTGCCAGAGCAAAATGTATCACGCTCAGAATGGGGGGCTTTCACCAATCAACTTTGGAAGTATCAGTGGCTAACTAAAGCAGCGCCTGTGATTTCTGATGAGCTTAGAGAAACTTGGTACGATCTTTCTCAAGGGATAATGGATGTTGTTATCAAGCTATTTGTTCTCTCTCAAATCAGAGCGGTCGTAACTAAGATCGAGCGTATTACTCCAGAACTCATGAAAAGAGTATACGAAGATGAGCTCAAACCGATTCACCCGATGATAGATGCTCTGAGATCAGGAGATATTATTAAAATCGCGCGTTACTCAGACCTGACGATCCCTGACGTTGATCGTAAAATATTGGAATTAAGTAACTTATTACATTCGCATCAGGAAAGTATTGATGTAGTGGCTAAATATTGTGGCAATGAACAAGCCATCCGTCTGCACAATATGCTGGTTGATATGGGTTACGCATCGGATTTACTAGAACCGCTGATCAATAGAGCTTTTGAGGACCACCCGCAAATGCACATGAAGGATCTTATGCCATTGATCCTGTCCTGGTATCAAAATACTGATACAGTAAAACCGAAGCTAACAACTCCAAAAGCACAAAATATCAAGAAAACAGACTGGCACACGTTAGAGTCTGATGACCTGAGATTCCTGAACTCTCAAGCCGCCAATGATGTGGATATTCAAAAATCACTACAACAAGCAGGCTTATTGTTCGATACTGAGCAGTGGGTAAACTCTTTCAGGTAAGTGGCATGCTGAATTTCCCAGTCCCTTACGCTGAAGAGTTGCTGTACAGCACAATCGCAAGAGCTGGTGTTCGGCAGGGGCTAATCAGCCCTAAACAATTACTGGATGAGGTATTTGGATCGCGTACTGTTATGGCAACGATTGACTTGCCCAGTAATATCGAAAAAGTTGCACGCTGGCTACCCAGCACACTCACTCCAGAAGCACTGATTTACAGCCATACATTATTCCCGCTCTATGCCCCATTTGTTCCTGAAGGTCGCCGTAGACAGTGTATGCAATGGCTAATTGGCTCTCAAGGAGCGTCCCAGCTTGCTTTAGGTGTTGCCGCATCACGAGTCCAAACACCTCGTTTTGTCCGCTACTGCCCAGGCTGCTTAATCGAACAACGTAACCAATATGGTGAGTATTTTTGGCTCAGAGAATGGCAAGCAGAAGGAATCGATGCATGCCCTAAGCATGGCGTATTAATTAATACACGTATTGCTAGGCCGCTTATTGAACGTCACCATTTTATTGCCGCATCTCCAGAGCATTGCTCTCTGACTAAACAGCGCGCTGGCAGCCAAGCGTCACTATGGGTCAATCATCAGGTACGACAACTACTGCAGTCTCCTGCTCAAACTTCGCCAAGCTTTGAACAGTGGTCAATGTACTATCGCAACCTCGCCAGCAAACTCAATTTAACGTACAGAAAAACACAAATAAATCATCAAGTAGTAAAAGACAAAGTCTTGCAAGCTTGGCCAGTGAAATGGCTCAGCAGTCATCAGCTTTTGCCACAAGGTTCAAGTACAAAAGAGTCTGACTGGCTCAGGTGTATCTTTCGTAAGCACCGAAAAAGCTTCAACTATCTTGAACACATTGTTGTGCACCAAGCTTTACTTGGAAATAACTGGCAAATTACTGAAGCCATTAAAGAAGCCAGTCAATACCCAACAAATAGTAATAAACAACAACTTGTTCAGGTTAAAACGCCAGTACACATCAATCTGACACTTGATCAAGAAGACTGGCTTAATTTATTAGTATTACACTCACCCAAGCAAGCTCGGCAAAACTCTAAAGCCCTATACGCTAGGCTGTATCGTCAGCACCGTGAGTGGCTGCTGGATACCAACTACCAACATGCAGCTCCTAAAGCAAAGCCTACCAGTCGACGTGTGGACTGGGACAAACGGGACAGAGAGTATTTGCATGCTTTGCGACAGCTAACAGTTTTCTTGCAATCTAATCCGCAAGGGCCTCGACGTTCTAAAGCCTGCTTTTTCAAACTATTGGGCAACGCTTCGACCGTTGAGAAAAATATTAGCCGAATGCCTTTATCCAATTCATTCCTGGCAGATCACGTGGAAAGCGTCGCACAGTACCAAATTCGACGCTTACAAAATGCCCACAATGACCTACTAACCCTATTTGATACGCCGCCACGATGGAGACTGCTGAGAAATGCTACCCTCAGTGATGAGCGGTTAACAGAACAGGCTAGAGTTTATTTAGATATATTGATGAGTACACAGCATGAAGTTCAAAGGTCTAAAAGACGATAGCAGGATCAAAGAAATTGGGTCTATATTCCGCCGCCATGGGGGCTCAGATTGGAATATTAATGTTAAATTAACTCCTCATCAACAGAAGCAATATTTCGGTTTTTCGCAAGTACCAATATTGGCAAGGCGTCGAGTACTCAATGCAACCAAGGCATTAACACAAGCAGGGTTTACGAGAAGTGTAACCATAGCGAGCACTCGCTCTTGGGAAGTTGAGCAGATCAAGGTATGCCCTATACCAGCGGTAAACCGCGCACGAGATGCTAAGCAATGGTGCTTTGTATTTGACTTCAATGGAGTCCGATACTTCTTGCCGCAAATTGAGCTGGCTCGTGTACTGTTTTTGCATACGGCCTACCTTGCCCGTCTATCGCTAATCCACAATGGCCTATCCCAAGAATTCGATGTCCAGCAGGAAAGTGAACTAAATAAAGTCTGGATTAATATATTACCAACCTCTAGCTTGCCCCTAAAGGCACGAAGTGATGACGCACTCAGACAACGGCTCGCCTGGCTTTTATTAGACGAGGATGCACGGCATTCATTTGAGAGTATTGCTACTTATCAGCTCAAGAATGGTTATGACAGTGATAAATATAGACTATGGGATTTTCAGTTTGACCCGCCAGCGTTAGCAGGAGCAGAGCTAGCACTACGCGGTCATTATGAGCCAGATTTGAATGCATTCTTTGTTTACGAAATAGATGGCATCTCTAAACTGCCTTCTAGCTGCCCTGCACACGTAGATATTGTTGACCCCAGATATGCTACTGGACAGCCAGGACAAGGGCGCTCAGGGAAAGCCAGACCCCATACAGGGGCAGAGCCAGCGATTGATGACGATGAAAAGCCAAACACTGACCTTGAAGAGGTACTGATTGATGCACCTGCAGTGATACTTGAGTTTGCGCAGTCATTTAAAACATCACGTATCAGTGCAGGAAAAACCCGAACTGGAGGCTCTGTAACAGAAGAAGAACAAACAGATCCACTTGAAAAAAACAGCCTAGAAGTAAGTACGGATGAATCAAGTATTCACGGGATTCTATCGCCTGCCGACTACAGCACAACTGGCGAAAAAAATGATAACGCCGATATTTATACTGACAAATTTAAAGCTTTTGATGCGATGGTTCAGCAGTTAGTAAACACATCTGATTGCGTTCATACACATCATGAAATTCGTAAGCTTCCGGCCATCTACGGCTATTCTAAAAACCTACGTAGAGACGGAAGTCCACGTTACCTTGCATGGCACCTGATTAAGAAAGGTAATCAGTTTTACTCTCTAGTCGAGGTTGATACGACTGACAAACCAAGCAGCTTATCAACCCTGCTGATAAAGCATAAAAACGTATCATTGAACTCGCAGCAATATGTTGGAGAACTGGAAATACAGTTAATTAAGAACTCGCTGGTGTGGCCAACCTATTTTCTGACGCGAACACTTGAGAATAATTACAAACGCATCTCACACCCCAAGTCACTCCCTGAAAACCAAGGATTACTGAATCAAGAGTCAATTAAAAAATGGGCAGAGCGTGTGAGTTTAGAAGTGATCCGTTAATTAAACTAGACTTGCACAATGGTGATGGACCTTCACTCACGCTATATTGTTGGCTGGTCACTGGATATGAGCATGACAGAGCAACTAATTACCGATGCCCTGGGCATGGTCTATGGCCGCCGGAATGCGAGGAAAGGGCTGATTGTGCATTCGGATCGTGATGTTCATTATCGGCCGATACGTTACCATAATTACCTACATTCAAGAGGTCGTGTGCCGATTCTTAAATACAGATTATCCGTCGTATTCAACAAGGCCGTGGTCAAGGGCCTGATAAAGACTATGTTTCTTGGTTGACCGTGCAAGAGGTGCCGTCATTAGGTCTTTTTCATCATATTTATTCCTAGAATACGGGTAGAACCCCTCACTTACCCTCAGTCCTGAAACTTGCTGTTTTTCTTACTCTTTAGTGTTAGCTGCTCAGCGCCAAAACACTGAGCAGTAGCTGTTAAAGTTTTGCACAGGCTGAATCTTGCGACTCAAGTCACTTTAAAGCGCTCTCCGTTGCGCTAGATCAAATTGAAGATATCTAGGGAAGCAAATGCTGTATCTCATCCGTATTAGCAACCTTGCCTTCAATAACAATCTCACCATCAATCGCCAGTGCGGCCGTGCGCATCATACCAGCATCAATGAT
>CALKAR010000276.1 GCA_937988745.1 uncultured Peptococcaceae bacterium | reverse complement strand
CGCCATCACACTGCTTGTTTCAACGAAAGGCAGAAACACCACTCCGTCGGACTTGACCCTGAATACAACGGATGCTAATGTCGAGAACATGTTGATTTTGGGAACTGCTTCGATGCGGTTGCGCCGCAACCGCTAACAGCGGTTGACCTTCCAGTAGTGGTCACCGCTCCGGTCACTAAGCCGGGCTGTCATTTTGCCATGCCCGGCTCCAAAACTCTTCTTTTCGGAGCATCCCATGTCTGCATATTCTCGTGGTCGTCACGAAAACGGCCAGAACTTTCTCACTGACTCCCGCGTTATCGCCTCTCTCTTGGAGCGTGTGGGAAGCACTAGCGGCCCCTTGATTGAGATTGGTCCCGGCCAAGGAGCGCTGACTCATCCGTTGTCTTGTACGGGACGATCTCTCACAGCTGTTGAAATTGACCCCGCGCTGGCAGGTGCGCTGCGGCGGGAACTTGACGATGCTGTGACTGTCATCAACGAAGATTTTCTGAGATACCGTCTGCCAGCCCACCCTCATGTGATTGTTGGTAACATCCCGTTTCATATCACCACATCCATCTTGCGGCGCCTTTTTCGCGCCCCAGGCTGGACCGACGCTGTGCTGCTTATGCAGTGGGAGGTTGCCCGCCGACGTGCTGGCGTCGGTGCGTCAACCATGATGACCGCCCAGTGGGCTCCGTGGTTCACTTTTGAGCTTGGAGAACGTGTTAGCCGGGAGGCGTTTACCCCTCGTCCTAGTGTGGATGGTGGCGTTTTGCACATCCGACGCCGTCCTAAAATGTTGGTACCAGTTGGAAAGCGAAAGGCGTTCCAAGCTCTAGTGCACGCCGTCTATACGGGGAAGGGTCGTGGGATCGTCGATATCGTCACCCAAGCGAAGATATTTCCCTCTCGACAGGCGGCGCGGAAATGGGCCGAGCGGTCCGGTGTGCATTCGCATCAGCTGCCCTCTGACCTGTCTGTTGCTCAGATGGTCAGCCTCTTCGAAAGCCGTGGGGCAGTTCCGCCGCGACGCCGCAAACAGAGGAAATAGTTCCGAGAGGAGAATTCCTCTGGGGAGGCGGGCCAAGAAAAATCAATAACCCCGGTGATGTGCGTCTAAAACGCAGGGATCGCTCCGGGGCCTTCGGTTCCAAGTGTAACACTGGTACGTATGTCATCCAAGAATAATCCGGTTAGTGATCTTGAGGCTTGGTTTTCATCCGAGCGGATGAAAACCTACAGCTTCCACTCGGATCCCGACGCTCTCTACCTGTGGAATACTCGCGTGACCAAGTCCTTCCTGGAAGATATTCAGCATGTCGAGGTGCTCTTGCGTAACTGTGTCGATACTGCTGTGTCTCCAAGGTATGGGCAGCGGTGGTATGTCCACCCGGCTATTCCTTTTGATCGGCAGGCGAAGAAGTCTATTCAGAAGGCGGAACGGCGGGCGGGAATTAGCCGAGGTCAGGTGCCACCATCGGGACGGGTGATTGCTGAGTTGAGCTTCGATTTCTGGGCGTATCTTTTTACCAATACGTACGCGTCGACGATTTGGCCACTAGTTCGTAATAGTCTTGTGGCCACGCCGGTTTCCGCCACGGATGAGGGCGGGGCTGGCATCTTCGTTCCTTCTTTGACTGATTTCAAGCGTGAGGTTGATGTGGTCTACAAACTACGTAACCGTTGTGCTCATCATGAACCAATTATTAGGCGGAACAGGCAGCATGAAAATGCTCGGCTTGATCGTGCGCAGCAAGCCGTCAGGCTTTTGTCCACGTGGATCGATCCGGGTGCGTCGCAGTGGATTGCTGAACACTCGAGGATCCCTGATCTGCGGATCAATAGGCCGTAGGCTGGCTTCATGAGACTATTTCTTGCTTCCTACCTGCACCCTGACCTTGTCACCTACCTGACTGGCAGGATTCTCTATATCGATGATGCAGCAGTTGAGATGCGGGAAGCCCCGTTCGCCCAAGAGGAGTTGAAAACTGTGGGCGAGGCGGCGGAGGTGCTAGTTCCTGTCACTGTGTCACAGATGGCACTGGCAGATTTCCGCAAAGAGCTTGAACTAGCTGATTGTGTCTATGTTGCGAGTGGTGAAACATTCCGCTTGCTCCATGCGCTGAAATCCACAGGGGCAGACCAGCTTCTTGTTGATGCTGTGCGCGCTGGAAAGTTGTATGCGGGTAGTTCTGCTGGGGCGATGGTTGCTGGTCCTTCAATTGAGCCAGCCACGGTGATGGATAATCTTTCCATAGCTCCTGATCTCGGGGATTATACCGGGCTTCATCTCACTGAATTTGTGGTGGTTCCTCATGCCCAAGGTACAACTGGTCCGTATTCCATCAACATCATTAGTAAGACGGTGGAAGAGTATGGCAAAAAATGGAATCTGCTGTTGCTGAGGGACGGACAAGCTCTCTATGTAGATGCCCGGGGATCAATGCTTATTTAGCTGTACAGGTTAGAGCAATTGATGGTGTGAAAGGCTCCTAGTCGATGAGAGCCGAATGAGCTTTTCTTTCAATTAGAAGGTAAAGAGGTTACCTAAACTATTTTCGTCTCCGCTTGGCTGACTCTCTAGTTTTTTGCCTGTCGGTATAGTTTTCGCAGGGCTGTATCGGACATATCGATGATTGGTTCATACATGAACGCGTTGACGTGGATACTCTCTGGCGTCATGAGCGAGACGCCCTCGAGTATTTTTTGACTTTCAGGGGTGCCGAGTTCGCGGTTTTTGAACTCTCTAAATAATTCTGCGGTCTGATTCCTTGTGATCCGTTCGACAAATTGGGGATCGTTGAGCTCGGTTATCATATACTTCTCTGCAAGTATTCGAGTAGCGATGGACAGCACGATCTTGTTCTCGAAATTGACACCTTCTTTGGCAGAGACGGCCTCTTCGGCCTGTTGGTTTAGCAGATCCATCACTCTGTCTTCCGGTGATCCCCAGCTTTCCTCATCCTGCCCGTGGAACGTATCCGCAAAAATCCGGTCGAGATCCCTGTTTGTAATTGAGGGGGAGTCAGTCTTCCAATGGAGGAGCGATGTGAGCACCTTGTAATCTTCGTCTGTTTTCCCCTTGGTGTATTCAAGGATGTTTCGCACAAACGGGATTGATGCGATGCGCTGCATTCCACAGGTGAAGAAGTGCCGCTTGAAGAGATTGATGAACGGATTATTGACATGGTCCGCTTTGTTGAGAACTATCCTTCCAGCGTCTTTTTGTGCCATAAAACACTGTCCGTAGCCAGCGACGTTCCGGTTAACCACCGTGCGGAAGAAATCGAAGTTATGAGTCAGGAGGATTATCTTGAAATCGGAGTAGTTTACAATCTCCTTGAGGTATTGAATAATGGCATACTTGTTCTTGTAGTCGAACGAGTCGGCCAGATCATCGATAACAAATAGTGTCGCGCGACCAGCAGCCTTCCGCGCTTCAACCTCGAAGAGCACATTAAGTATGTAAAGAGCTTTTTTCTCCCCGTTGCTAAGGACTTTAAGTAATTCCTCCCTCTCAACGTCGGTAGTCTCGTCACCTTCTTCGAATTCGAAAGTAAGCTCCAAAACGCTCTCCTGGCCAAGTATGACGCGGTGTCTGTTTTTTGCGCTGAGTCGGAACGGGACGAAAAACCGATCATTGAAGATATCGATAACTTTTTCCCACTGGGTGCTTTCGTTTACCGCCTGCTCCTCAATCGTCTTGCGGCGAGATTCCGTGTCTTCAAAACGCGTCACAACGTATTCGAAAAGATGCTCTTGTGCCTTCAGATGAGATTTCCAGACATTTTGTTGGAAAGTATCGATATTGGCCAGCTCTGGAAGAAGCTCTTCTCGGCTCGCGATGAAGTCGAAGAATCGGCGGGTATCCGCGTTTTTCTGCAGAACCTTCTCAATCGCATCGAGCTTTATTCGTAATGATTCGTCGTGGGTAATCTTCCTCTTCTCTTCAGTGATTAGATTCTTCAGATCTGATTCGTTAGTCACTGACCGAGTTTTACTCTCCCCGTGTAGGAGCAAAGAGTGATTCGCGGTGAAGAACCCGTTGCTACTTAGGCTTTTCGTTACATTTGTCGCATTGTAGAAAGAGAACGATTCTCGATTGAAGAAAGTGGATTCGTCGAGGAGTTCGTTTAGGCGCGTGATGTATTGACTTAGCTCTGACTGAACTTCGGGATTGCGGAGGATAGTAACGACCTTTTCATTGAATACGATGTCGTACGGAAGGTCGGTATAAAGTGGACCTTCCAGTTGTCTGACTTCGTGTCGGATTCGCAGCATGGCCTCGAAGAATCTGTCGTCTTCACCAGTGAACACTCGCGACAATGTACTGAAGATGTCTTGCTTAGTTTTAGATTGCTTTTCCAGTGCCTCGACGAGATCATCACGCGCCTCTATGAGGTCGACCTGGAGATCCTCGTATTCTTTTCGCAGGTTAGGGTTCACTAGAAGAGTCGAAGTTAACTCATTTGGCTGCAGTCCTTCATCGTAGGAAGACACAACTACTACATCGTCAGGGTCGAGTTCCTTCCCATGCTCATCACTGATAGAGCGCTCGGTCTGACGAGTTGGGAACATATGGTCGGAGGTCTCTTCGCCTTGGGAAAAATCCTTGAAGGTTCGCGCAAAAGAGGTTTTCATTGTGCCGTTAGGTGCGTATATCGCAATGGAGTTTTGTTTATTGAAATTGAATGTTGCACTTAAATCGCGGATGCCGTGACAGTTTTTCAATGCAACATTTATCTTCTTCATATCTGTCAGCTTAGTGCGCTTGAGTCGGTCCGTGTGAGATGGATCGCCTCGGCGATCATCGACTTCGTTGCTATGGTTTTGAGATAAAAGAGAAGCATGCTGAACTTGAACCCTTTGTTGGCACTAGGATGTATTTTGTCGTACACCCCATTAGAACACTTTGGGAATTGCAACCGTTGGAAGTTCGGCCTGTTCGGTAAGGTTGGTTCATGACTAACGGAACAGAACCGCCGCTGCCTCTAGACATTCCCGAACAGTCGGAGGCTATCGCCGGCCAGAAAATCGGCTACGCGCGCGTCAGTTCCAAAGACCAAAACCTTGAACGGCAAACAGCGGCACTGAAAAAAGAGAAAGT
>CALKAR010000275.1 GCA_937988745.1 uncultured Peptococcaceae bacterium | reverse complement strand
CGTTTGTATACGCATCTGCCGCCCACAAAGGTGGCGATCACTTGTGTTTCCTTTAATACTTCTGGGTCTTCTTCAGCAAGAAGATCATGCGTCAAAACGATGAAATCTGCTCGCATACCAGGGCTCAGGGTGCCTCGGTACGTCTCCTCTCTGGCGGCATACGCTCCGCCGTAAGTAAAGGCCCGCAGAGCGTCCCACATAGAAATCCTCTGTTCGCCATACCAAGGCTCGCTGTGAGGCTCGTCCCAGCGCTTGCGAGCAACGGCACTGTACAGTCCAATCAAGACATTAGCCTCTTCCACAGGTGTGTCGGAGCCAAAGGCCAGCATAGTATTATGCTGCAGAAGGCTTTTGAAAGCATAAGCGTTCTTCGAACGCTCTCCCCAGAGCCTATCAGCCATATAGCGATCCTGCGGGCAGTGAGTAGGCTGCATGGATGCCACCACTCCGAGCTGTGCCAAACGGGGTAGATCTTCTGGAGCGATGAGCTGCACATGCTCAATCCGGTTCCGCAGTTCGCGATGGCCGTATGCCTCCAAGGCATCTAAGACAGCTCGATTTGCAGCGTCACCAATGGCATGAATCAGCACTGGCAGTCCCGCAGAATTGGCATCCTGCACTAACTTGTTCAGCTCCCCTTGAGATAACGTGGGAATCCCACGACTTCCTGTCCCTTCATAAGGATCTAGAGTCCAGGCTGTCTGCGCACCTAAGGAGCCATCAGCGAAGGCCTTAATACCACCGATGCGCAGATACTCATCGCCAAATCCGCCTCTAAAACCCAAGGCTGCGGCTTCTTGAAGCTTGTCGTAGGGCAGAGCCGTCGTAATACGCAGGTCTAAACCGAACCGTTCCCGGTACTGCTGCAGAACAGACAAAGTCAAACCATCCCCTGGGTCTCCCATATCGTGCACCGCCACTATTCCGCAGCTGTTCAGGAACTTCACCGCATCTCTTACTGCTTCTAAGTAAAGCTCACGAGATGGCTTCGGAATTTTCTCGGTCACGAGTGGGATGGCGTTCTCCATCAAGAGCCCCGTCAGCTCACCTCGATCGTCCCGTTCGATGAGACCATTAGCTGGATTGGGAGTTTCTTTAGTAATAAGGCAGCTCTTGAGCGCAGCGCTGTTTACCCAAATCAGGTGCGCATCCTTCGAACGCAGAACCACAGGATTGTGGGGTGCCACCTCATCCAGCCATGCCTTGTGAGGTTTCCCTTCGGGCCAGTTGTTATAGTTAAATCCCCAGCCCTCAATCCAGGTACCTGGTGCCACAGCAGCAGCCCTTTCCCGTACCTTTTGAAGGGTTTCAGGAAGGGAACACCCCTGAAGATTGATCCGCTGCAGGTTTAGGCCCAGCCAGAGTAAGTGGACATGGGCATCAGTAAAGCCTGGATAGACGTAGCCGCCTTCCAGGTCGACATACTCAGGGTTCTTGGCAATGGTGTCCAGACTTCTCCGGTCGCCTAAAGCAACCAATCGGTCAGCGCGCACCAGCATCGCGGGAGCCCAAGATTCCCTTTCGGCGAGAGAATAAACCCGCGCATTATAGTAAATCTTGTCCATTACGAGATGACTTCGTCCAAGAGCTCAGAATAACGCTCCTTGGGCTGCACACCAACCAGGGTTTCCACCGGATTCCCATCTTGGAAAAGCATAATAGTAGGGATGCTCATAATGCCGTAGCGGCCTACTACTTCTGTCACTTGATCCACATTTACTTTGGCGAACTTAACCTTACCAGCATATTCCTCCGCTAACTCTTCAAAAACAGGGGCAATCATGCGGCAGGGCCCGCACCAAACGGCCCAAAAATCGACCAGAACTGGCATATCACTCTGCAGTACTTCCTGCTCAAAATTGCTGTCATCAAGCTCAATAATATGTGCCATGCAAATCCCTCCTTTTAGTAAAGCACTTAAATTATAGCCCATGGTGGAAAGGGTTGTCAAAATCTATCTAACAGTTCATGCACCTTTGGAGAAACGACGATTCCGGTATAACTAGCCGCCAAGAACAGCTGAAGCTGCGCCATAGGACTTATGCCCTTCAATGCTGCTCCAGAACACACCAGGGCAGCACTGGCAAACGACCCCAGCCGATAGCCCACGCGCAGCCACGCACCTACATAGAGACAGACACTCATGAGCAGCCACATCTGCCACCATTCCACCTTTTGCCACCCCCTATCGATTGTAGGGTATGCGCATGCGGCTCTCAGTATGCGCAGATACTACCAATAGAGGAGGCAGTGATATGTGGAATTTCCTTCGGCGGCGGTGGTACATCGTTCTAGCGGTGCTTCTTCTGCTGATTGTCATTCCTTCAGCAGTAATGTTCAGCCGCAGTGTGCGCATGGTGCAGGATTATGCAGCGAACCGCACCCTGCAGGCTGCCTTAATTTATGATCGCAACGGCGAACTGATTGATCGCCTGGGAGAACAAGGAGAAATGGTCAGCCTAGAGCTCATCCCGCAGCATCTCAAGGACGCGGTTGTCGCAGTTGAAGATGCCCGCTTCTTTCAGCACAAGGGCATAGATGTTATTGGCGTCTTCCGAGCTGCCTGGGCCAATCTCCGATCAGGAAGGCGCTCCCAGGGGGCAAGCACCATCACTATGCAGCTCGCCCGCAATATATTTCTTTATCCCGACAAGACCTGGAGCAGAAAGATTCAAGAAGCATTCTTGGCGCTCGCTCTAGAGTCGCAGTATTCCAAAGACGAAATTCTCGAGATGTACCTTAATCAAGTCTATTTTGGGGAAGGAGCCTACGGCGTAGCTGCCGCAGCGCGCGTTTATTTCGATAAACCAGTGTCAGAGCTGGACCTACCTCAAAGCGCTTTGATTGCAGGCCTCCCCCAGTCTCCAACTAATTACTCCCCCTACACCAACTTAGAACGAGCCCGAGAAAGGCGAAATATAGTATTGGATCGCATGGCCGCCACCGGTAAAATCAATTCGGCCGAAGCCGAAGCGGCGAAAAATGCTCGGATTGCAGTGCAGCGCCGTAGAGGCGGGAGAGCACGATACTTTATTGATTGGCTTACAAACGTACTTATCGCAGAACTTGGCGAGACTGCAGTCTTTCAGGGCGGTCTGAAGGTCCACACCACCCTCGATTTAGGCTACCAGGCGGCTGCAGAAGCGGTGTTTGGGGCTCAGAATAATCAGGGGGCACTAGTCGCACTCGACCCAGAAACAGGCGGCATCTTAGCCATGGTGGGTGGCCGCGATTACCGGCAGAGTCAGTTCAACCGCGCCACTCAGGCAAGGCGTCAGCCCGGTTCTGCCATGAAGCCGATCATCTATGCAGCTGCCCTCAAAGAAGGGTGGCAGGTCAACACGCTAGTAGATGATACTCGCCGCAGTTTTGCTGGCTACGAGCCGCGTAACTACAACGACCAATACTGGGGCCGCCTCACGATGAAACACGCCATTGCGATGTCACTCAACAGTGCTGCAGTTTGGACACTGAATGAAATCGGCGTTGATACAGCGTTCCAATTCGCGCAAGATGTGGGCCTGAGCCTCCGTGAGGATGACAAGCACTTAGCGATGGCCTTGGGAGGTCTTACTAATGGTGTATCTCCCCTCGCTTTGGCAGGCGCCTATTCTATCTTCCCCAGCGGGGGTGTTTTCCGGGCACCGCATGCCCTGGTGCGAGTCATTGACAGCAGTGGTGAAGAAGTGCTGCGGTGGGAAGACAAGGGCAAGCGTGTTCTCAGTGAAGAAGAGGCATATCTGATGACCGATATGCTCCGTGCTGTGATGGAGTATGGCACAGGGCGTTCCATTGAAGCAGCAGTTCCCGCCGCTGGAAAGACGGGAACCACTAATGACAATGTAGATCTGTGGTTTGCCGGCTATACACCGGAGATTGTGTGTGTGGTATATGTAGGAAACGATGATAGGGAGCCGGTGGAAGGCACCGGTGCATCGACTGCCGGCGCAATTTGGTGGGACTTTCTCTCAGAAGTGCTGGATGAGGAAGAAGCACCTGATTTCCCTGTCCCTGCCAATATAGAAACGGGTATTATGATAGAGATCTTCACCGGGCTCTTGGCTACGGAAAGGTGTCAGCATATAGAGTACGATGCATTTGTGAGGGGTACAGCTCCAACTACCTATGCGCCGTGTGCTTTTCCTCCGCCACCAGAACCTGAAGAGCCTGAAACAGTACCGGAGGAACTCGTTCCAGAAGAGGAACTACCGGAGCCTGAGCCGCCCATTGAGGAAGAACCTCCTATCGAGGAAGAACCGGTTCCTGAGCCTGAGCCTGAACCGGAACCCGAACCTGAACCTGAACGAGAACCGCCCCCAGAAGAAGAGTCACCCCCTGATCAGGGGGTGACGCCGCCTCCAGAAGAACCACCGATAGAGCCGGTACCAGAAGAGCCTATCCTTCCAGAAGAACCTCAAATACCTGAAACACCTGCGGAGCCCGAAGTTCCAGCTCAGCCGGAGACGCCGCCAGCTGAACCGGCTCAGCCGGCTGAGCCAGTCGAACCACTGCCTGAAACTCCATCTGAACCAATTGAGCCAGTACCGGAAACGCCATCGGAATAAAACAAAAACCCGGGATTTTCCCGGGTTGATTGTTTGATACTCCAAATTAACGCTTGGAGAACTGAGGTGCCTTACGGGCCTTCTTCAAGCCGTACTTCTTCCGTTCCTTCATACGAGGATCGCGGGTCAAGAAGCCAGCTCTCTTCAGGGGACCACGCAGGTCTCCGTCCACAGTCAAGAGAGCGCGAGCGATACCGTGACGAATCGCGCCTGCTTGTCCAGTGGTTCCTCCACCGCGCACGTTGACGATCACGTCATACTTACCTTCTGTTTCGGTGAGAACTAGAGGTTGGCGGACGATAGTGCGCAGGACCTCTCTATCAAAGTACTCGTCGATACTTCTCTTGTTGATTACGATGTTACCATTACCAGGGAGAAGACGTACACGAGCAACTGCCTTCTTACGCCGGCCTGTGCCGTAATGCGCTTCTTTCTTTGGAATTACGTCCATCTAGTCTCCCTCCCTTCACATTGGGATTTATCACGAAATTAATATTTGAGTTCATAAGTTACAGGCTGCTGTGCCTCGTGCGGATGTTGGTCGCCAGCATAGATCTTGAGTTTCTTGATCATCTTGCGGCCCAGCCGGTTGTGAGGAAGCATACCCCACACAGCGCTTCTGATCACCCGCTCAGGATGGCGCTGCAGCAATTCACCAGCGGTAATCTCCTTAATTCCACCAGGATAACCGCTGTGCCGGTAGTATTTCTTATCCCGAAGTTTGTTACCAGTCAAGCGAATCTTGTCCGCATTGATGATGATAACATGGTCACCTGTGTCAACATGTGGTGTGTAAGTTGGTTTATGTTTACCCTTCAGGATGGCGGCAACCTGAGAGGCTAACCGGCCCAATGTTTTGTCCTTGGCATCGATTAGGTACCACGTACGGGTAACTTCACTCGGTTTTGCCATATAGGTTTTCACTTGGGATTCCCCCCTTTGCTTCAACAAGTTCGTTTAGTAAACCAGATTAGGAAACGAACGGGGCAATCGTATCCTTCTCAGGCTGAAAAAAGCAAAATCGCCAACTATCATTGTACAGCACCCACGGGTGCGTGTCAAGCATAATCCACCCGCTCTAGGAGCAGTCCCACAGGTGGTGCAGTGGGTCCTGCAAGGGCTCTATTACGGCTTGCCAGTACCTCAAGTACCGACTCAACCGTACGCTTCCTTTGTCCTACTTCGATTAGGGTTCCCACTATGTTGCGCACCATGTTGTACAAAAATCCGTCAGCTGTAAAGCGGATGGTCTTAATTCGTGGTGCAGCATCAACTTCGATAGCGTACAGTGTCCGCACTGTTGTTTTGACGCTGCTGCCGCTGGCCGCATATCCTTGGAAATCATGCCTGCCGACTAGCAGCTGCGCTGCTTCAGTCATCAACTCCCAATCAAGTGGCTCCCTAATCCAGTGCGAGAATCTGCGCAAAAACACGTCTGCCACTGGTCCGTGGAAGATTTGATAACGATATGTCTTCTGGACCGCGCTGTAGCGTGCGTGGAATTCGGGAGGAGCGTAATTGGCATCGAGTACCCTGATGCTGAACGGCAGCAAGCTGTTGATTGCAATAGGTAGGCGCTCGACTGGCACCGTGAGAGCATCAGATTTAAAGCTGATTACTTGACCCTCAGCATGAACACCTGCATCTGTCCGGCCTGCTCCGATTATCCGAATTGGTTCTTTGGCCAACTTGGCTAAAGCCCGTTCAATTTCCCCCTGAATGGTGGACTGCTTAGGCTGGATTTGAAATCCGGCGAAATCTGTTCCATCATACTGCACAGTGAGGCGGTAATTCTGCACTACCATCCCACCTTCTAAAACAGCACACTAACCACGGCTGTGAAACCGAAGGAAATGATCAGAGCAAAGACATCTGCCCTTCTAAAGTGAAGCTCCTTAAACTTGGTGCGGCCTTCGCCCCCCCGATAACCTCGAGCTTCCATAGCTACTGCGAGATCATCAGCTCGCCGAAAAGCGTTGACAAACAGCGGCACCAAGAGAGGAATTAGGCTCTTAGCTCTCTGCACTAGGTTTCCACTCTGGAAGTCTGCTCCCCGGGCCATCTGCGCTTTCATAATCTTTTCAGCTTCTTCCAGCAGTGTAGGAATGAAGCGCAGCGCAATTGTCATCATCATCGCCAGTTCGTGGGCAGGAACCCCAATCCGTTTCCCTGGAGACAGAAGGCTCTCGATGCCGTCTGTCAGGTTGATCGGCGATGTGGTGAGTGTCAGCAGCGATGTCCCCATCACAAGAAGAGCTAAGCGGAAACCCATTAAAAGACCCCGCTGCAGACCTTCCCAAGTCACCTTGATGATCCATATCTGAAAGATAGGTGTACCTTCAGTCATAAAAAGGTGTAGTGAAACCGTCAAGAACAAAATGACAAACAGCGGGCGCAGTCCCCTGAGTACAATCCGAATTGGAATTTCAGACAGATGGACAACAGCGAAGATCGCCAGCGCTGCCAGCAGATAGCCCCACACAGAATCAACCAAGAACAATAGAGCGATTAATAGTACGGTACCGAGGATTTTTGTGCGGGGATCAAGCCTGTGTATGATCGAGTTCCCGGGGATGTACTGGCCGATAGTGATATTCTTAAACAGTGCCATGGCGTCTCAGCTCCAATACGCGAAGTAATTCGGCCTCAGCTTCCTCCAGAGTCAGGACGTCCGTTTGAACAGGCAGTCCGCGACGCTTAAGTTCGTGCATCACCTCGGTTACCTGTGGAACCCCTAACCCCATCTCTCGCAGCCGGTCAATCTGCGAAAATACTTGCTTCGGAGTGCCATCCAGCACAATTCCCCCGTGTTCCATGACAATCAAACGGCTGCACAGGCGAGCTACATCTTCCATGCTGTGGCTTACTAAGATAACAGTAATCCCTCTGCGCTTGTGCAGATCCTGGATTTTTCCCAGAATTTCAGCTGAACCTTCTGGGTCAAGTCCAGCCGTGGGCTCATCGAGGATCAAGACTCCTGGGCGCATCGCCAGCACACCGGCAATCGCTACCCGGCGCTTCTGTCCACCAGACAGCTCAAAAGGCGAGTGATCCTTCAACGCCTCATAATCTAGTCCAACCCATTCCAGGGCCTCTTTTACTCTCTGAGCTACCTCGTCCTCATTAACTCCAGCGTTGCGGGGGCCAAAAGCCACGTCTTCGTATACCGTTTCACCAAACAACTGGTGTTCTGGATACTGAAAAACCATACCGACTTTCTGCCTGATTGCCCGCAGACTGGTGTCCTTAGCACTCAAGTCTATACCATCGACATAGACTTTACCCTCTGTGGGCGCTAAAAGACCATTGAAATGCTGAATAAGAGTGGATTTTCCTGAACCTGTATGACCGATCAGTCCAATGAACTCACCGTCTTCAATGCTTAAGTTTACGTCCCTAAGCGCCACTCGGGCCATGGGTGTGCCTTCGTTGTAAATATGGGATAAGTTCTCAACTCTTATGGACATAGGTGCATCACCAACTCGTCTACTCTCGTAATCCCATCAGGTAGGGAACACCCATGTCGTTTCAAACGATGTGCCAGGTCTGTGACCTGCGGAACATCAAGGTGAAGACGACGCAGGAGATCGATCTGCGAGAAAACCTCTTTAGGTGTGCCTTGGAGGGCGATTTGACCACCGGCCATGATCACTACCCGATCGGCATCGATGACTTCATCCATATGGTGCGTGATATGGACTATGGTAATATTCTCGGTCTTGTTTAGATGGTGAATGGTCTCCATTACTTCCCGCCGGCCTACTGGATCAAGCATCGCTGTAGGTTCATCTAAAACGATGCATTGAGGCCGCATGCTGATCATGCCTGCAATAGCCACCCGCTGCTTCTGACCTCCAGACAGCTGATGAGGTGAATGCAGACGGTATTCTTCCATACCCACTGCTCGCAGAGCTTCATCCACTCTGAGCTGAATCTCTTGGGAAGGAATGCCGAGGTTTTCTGGGCCGAAGGCCACATCTTCTTCCACAGTAGTTGCTACTAGTTGGTTGTCTGGATTTTGAAACACCATGCCTATCTGCTGGCGGATTTCCCAGACCCGAGTCTCATCACTGGTATCTAGTCCATTGACAAAAACTCTTCCTGCGGAAGGAATCAGCAATGCATTACAGTGCTTGGCTAAAGTAGATTTACCTGAACCGTTGTGTCCTAAGACAGCCACAAACTCTCCTGGATAAATCTCCAGGTTGATATCCTGCAATGCAGCCCATTCCCGTTCTGTACCGGCGTTGTATTTAAAATGGACTTCTTCAAATCGAATCAGCGGCTCGGCCACAAAAACACCTCCACTCCCCAAAGCTCACGCTTTTCTGCCGAAAACAGAGAACGCAGAGGGATAAACCTCTGCGACCTCACCGGCAGCTATCTATTACACCCACTCGATAACCGCCATGGGTGCTGCATCGCCGCGACGGAATCCGGTCTTAATAAGGGTTGTGTAACCGCCATTCCGTTCTGCGTACTTAGGAGCAATTTCATCAAACAACTTCTGAACAGCCTTGGGGTCGAGCAGATAGGCGGCAGCTTGCCTGCGGGCGTGCAGGTCACCGCGCTTGCCAAGGGTTACCATCTTGTCGATCAGCGGCTTAATGGTCTTGGCTTTTGCCTCAGTGGTCTCGATTCTGCCATTCAGAATAAAGGACGTTACCTGATTGCGCAGCAGCATTTTTCTATGACCAGATTTTCTTCCCAGTTTTCTGAGTTTCACCTTCACTCACCTACCTCATTCATCAGATTTCCGCAAGGAGAGCCCCAATTCCGCAAGTTTCTCTTTGACTTCCGCGAGTGATTTCTTACCGAGATTGCGCACCTTCATCATGTCCTCTTCAGTCCGCCTGGTCAGCTCTGCCAAGGTATTAATTCCGGCACGCTTGAGGCAGTTGTAGGAACGTACGGATAGGTCGAGCTCCTCTACTGTCATCTCTAATAGGCGGTCTATCGATTCTTCTTCTTTTTCCACCATAATCTCAACATCGCTCACACTCTCGGTGAGGTCGGTGAACAGTTTCAGGTGCTCCATCATAATTTTCGCTGCAAGACTCACCGCTTCGTCTGGGGCGATGGTCTGATCGGTCCATACCTCGAGAACGAGGCGGTCGTAGTCTGTAATCTGTCCAACCCGAGTATCTTCAACAGAATAGTTGACTTTCTTTACAGGCGTAAAGATGGAGTCAACAGGAATCAGGCCAATTGGATGATCGGGCTCTTTATTCCGTTCAGCACTGACGTATCCACGGCCCTTAGCCACTGTGATTTCCATCTCTAGTTTGGCGCCTTCTTCGAGCGTGGCAATGTGGAGCTCCGGATTGAGAATCTCCACACTTGGGTCCACGACAATATCGCCAGCTAAAAACTTCCCGGGTTTATCAGCGACAACATGGATTGTTACTGGTTCATCTACATGCAGCTTGACCAGGAGTTTCTTCAGATTGAGGACTATATCAACGGTGTCTTCCACCACTCCAGGAATAGTCGAGAATTCGTGGAGAATGCCATCGATGCGAACGGATGTCACAGCAGTTCCAGGCAGCGAAGACAACAGAATACGACGCAGGCTGTTGCCGAGCGTAATTCCATATCCCCGCTCAAGCGGTTCTACCACAAACTTGCCGTAGTCCTCTGTTAACTCTACCTGCTCGATCTTTGGCTTTTCAATTTCGATCATAGCTCTGGTACACCCTCCTTCTTAAGCAGGCTGTGTGGGACCATCCCACACTGGGCCACACAACGTCTGTCAGCAAACCTGATCAGACTCTCCGCCGTTTTGGTGGGCGGCATCCGTTATAAGGAATTGGTGTCACGTCTTTGATCGTTGTTACTTCCATACCCGCTGCCTGCAGAGAACGGATGGCGGCCTCACGACCGGCGCCGGGGCCTTTTACATAAACGTTTACCTCACGCATGCCGTGTTCCATAGCGGCGCGTGCAGCAGCTTCAGCTGCCATACCAGCAGCAAATGGTGTACCTTTTCTGGAACCTTTAAAGCCCATGTTACCAGCGCTGGACCAGGCAACTACATTCCCCTGCATGTCACTGATGGATACAATTGTATTGTTAAAGGTAGAACGGATATGCGCTATGCCAGTTGGGATATTCTTGCGTTCCCTCCGGCGTGGGCGCTGTCCTCTACGTTGTCTAGCCATTTAATATCCTCCTTTCAATCAGCCTATCTCTTCTTACCAGGAACGCGCTTAGGACCTTTGCGTGTTCTCGCATTAGTCTTTGTACGCTGACCCCGGACAGGTAGGCCGCGGCGGTGGCGGATACCACGGTAGCAGCCGATATCCCGCAGCCGCTTGATATTCATGTTAACTTCACGCCGAAGGTCGCCTTCGACAACTAATTGCTTCTCAATGATATCGCGAAGGCGGTTTGCCTCATCTTCAGTGAGGTCACGCACCCGTGTATCTGGGTTGATTCCGCAGATATCAACAATTTTCTCAGCCGTGCTCCGGCCAATACCATAGATATAGGTCAAGCCGATCACGATGCGCTTATCGCGCGGCAAATCTACACCTGCTATACGTGCCATCTAAATGGACACCCCCTTATCTCAACTAGCCTTGTTTTTGTTTGTGTCTGGGATTTTCGCAGATTACCATAACGCGCCCTTTACGGCGGATAATCTTGCATTTTTCACAAATCGGCTTTACAGAAGGTCTCACCTTCATTGTTTTGTCCCCCTTTAGCCGCTGCTATTTTTTCCGATACGTAATTCGTCCGCGAGTCAGATCGTACGGAGACAATTCCACCGTAACTCTGTCACCGGGGAGAATCCGAATAAAGTGCATACGCATCTTACCAGATATATGGGCCAAAACCTTGTGCCCGTTTTCTAACTCTACACGGAACATTGCGTTTGGAAGCGGTTCTATGACTGTACCTTCAACTTCAATAGCATCATCTTTCGCCATAGACAGTTGAACCCTCCTCTCCTTGTTTTTCCGCTGCAGAATGGCTCTCTATAAAACGCCGGATCTTCCCATTAGACAACGAGTCCTCCGACAAACGCGCCTGATGGGCTATGAGATGCTTAACGTTCTTGCGTTTCGGACGGTTGACCTTACGAATCTTCCCGTCAGCCACCAAGGCAAAGCCAGGTTCGCTGAACCCAACTACAACATACCGCCGGCCTGCATCTCGTCCGGCTCTAGATGTCACCAACTGCCCTAGATTTAAGAGTTCCATTTAATCACTCCTGCAGACTTGTGAGAATCTGCGGGCCATCATCGGTGATGGCAACGGTGTGTTCAAAATGCACCGACCAGCTGCCATCTCTAGTAACGGCAGTCCAGTTGTCCTCCAGTACTTCCACTTCGTAATCTCCTGCATTGATCATGGGTTCGATAGCCAAGGTCATTCCAGCCTTAAGCCGCGGCCCCCGTCCAGGACGTCCAAAGTTAGGAACTGGCGGATCTTCATGCATCTTACGCCCTATACCGTGCCCGACAAAATCTCTCACAACAGAGAATCCGAAACTCTCAGCATATTGTTGGACAGCATGGGAAATATCAGAGAGGCGGTTGCCAACCACTGCTTGAGCTATGCCGCGATAAAGTGATTCTTCCCCTACCTTAAGCAGGGTCTTGACCTCATCGGACACTTCGCCCACAGGATAGGTCCAAGCACTGTCTCCACAAAATCCATCCACAAATGCTCCGATATCAATACCTATAATTGAACCTTCTTCTAAAACCACATCTGAGCTTGGAATTCCGTGCACAACCACCTCGTTGACCGAGGCACAAATAGTGGCAGGGTAGCCGTGGTACCCTTTAAAGGCGGGAATGGCGTTTTCTTTACGGAGAAACTCCTCTACAGCTTGGTCGATTTGGAGAGTAGTCACTCCCGGACGCACCATTTCCCGCACGATCTCGTGGGCCCGGGCCACGACCAAACCTGCCCTGCGCATCGCCAGCAGCTCATCAGAGGATTTCAGTACGATCACAGGACACCACCTGCTGATGCTCCATCGCTGCCGTTGGCGAAGTGAGCGATCAACCGGTCCACTTCGGCAAAGACATCACCAATCAGTGCCTCTCCATCAACACTGTAAAGCCTGCCGCTTTGGGCATAAAAGTGAACCACAGGATGTGTCTGTATCATATGAACCTCCAAGCGTTTACGGGCGGTTTCTACAGTATCATCATGGCGCTGTACCAATTGCCCACCACATTTGTCGCACACACCCTCGCCTTTAGCAGGGTAATGGGTGAGGTGGTATACGGCTCCACACTGACTGCAGACACGCCTTTTAGATATTCTCCGAATGGCTTCCTCTGGGGTAATGCGGATGTCTAAAGCGACTTGTACCTCAGATCCGATTTTAGCCAGCTGCTGGTCAAGAAAGACGGCCTGCCTCACAGTTCTAGGAAAACCATCAAGAATCCAACCGTTGGCGCAATCGGGTTCTGTCAGCCGTTCGTGCAGGATCTTAATAGCCAACTCATCAGGAATCAGGTTTCCCTTACTGATGTACTTGTTTGCCTCCCGCCCCAAGGGCGAATCGGATGCCACTGCTCCTCGAATCAAGCTCCCTGTCGAAATGTGCGGGATACCGTACTTCTCAGAAATGTGCTTTCCTTGAGTACCCTTTCCCGCACCTGGCAGGCCTAGCAACACCAACCGCATCTTTAAACTGCCTCCTTCTATTTCAGGAACCCTTCGTAGTGCCGCAGCAGCAGATGAGCTTCGATTTGCTGCATTGTCTCAAGTGCAACGCCTACCATAATCAGAATACCTGTTCCTCCGAAATAGAGAAGGTTAGTGGGTACCCGTGTAACGGCCGCCACCAAGAATGGAAGCACTGCGATGATGGCCAAGAAAATGGCGCCCGGCAGTGTGATGCGGGTCAGGACTCTATCCAAGTACTCAGCAGTCGGCCTGCCTGGACGAAGTCCTGGGATATAGCCACCGTTCTTCTTCATGTTGTTGGCAACCTCAACAGGATTGAAGGTTACCGCTGTATAGAAGTAAGTGAAGAAAATGACCAGTATCACAAAAACCAAATTGTACCCGAAAGTACCGTAACCCAACCATCTGTTGATAAAGTCCAACGCTGGTACAAACTGAGTCAGCGTCAGTGGGAAGGTCAGGACCGATGATGCGAAGATTACAGGAATAACACCGGCTTGGTTCACTTTCAGCGGAATGTGAGTCGATTGGCCACCGTATACTCTGCGGCCAACTACCCGCTTAGCATACTGCACAGGAATCCGGCGCTGCCCCTGTACTACCAAGACAACTGCGGCAATGATTACTACAGATAAAACGAGGTACAGAATTAAGCTGAAAACGCTGACTGCGCCTAGCCTGGCCGCCTGGATGGAGTTGACTACATTACCAGGCATTTCCGAAACGATACCCATGAAAATAAGCAGGGAGATTCCGTTTCCAATACCCTTCTCTGTAATCTTCTCACCCAGCCACATCAGCAGCATGGTTCCCGCGACTAGGGTAAGCATGATCAGTGCCAGTCCAAAGAAGCCTGGTACTGTGGTCACGCCCCACGAACGAGCCATCATGGTTGTCGCAAATGCCTGGATGAAAGCGAGCACTACAGTTGCATACCTGGTGTACTGCTCGATTACCTTACGGCCCTCTGGCCCCTCCTTAGACAGTTCTTCCAGCTTTGGAATCACAATTGTCAGGAGGTTGAGCACAATCGAAGCCGTAATGTAGGGACTTACACCCAAAGCAAACACGGTAAATCTTGCCAAAGCTCCACCTGTAAACAGGTTGAGAAAACCGAAAATGTTTCCACCGTCAATGCCAAGCTGTTCGGCTAACGCGGCTGCATTCACACCTGGGACAGGAACGAATGACCCAACACGGAAGATGGCTAGCATGGCTGCTGTGTAGATGATCTTCCGACGCAGGTCAGGAATGCGCATAGCGTTTCTTAACGCGTCCAGCAACTAGATCACCTCAACTTTGCCGCCAGCCTCTTCGATCTTGGCTGCCGCCGATTTTGTAAACTTATGAGCCTGCACTGTCAGTGCATGGTTAAGCTCACCGTCTCCTAAAATCTTAATGCCGTCCTTGATCTTCTTGACGAGCCCCGCTTCTTTCAGCAGTTGGGGAGTGACAACAGTTCCCGGTTCAAAACGGTTCAGTTCGCCAACATTAACTTCTGCATACTGCACCTGGAAAATGCTGGTGAATCCCCGCTTGGGCAGGCGCCGAACTAGTGGGGTTTGACCACCTTCGAAGTAAGGAGCTTTACCACCGCCAGAACGAGAGTGCTGCCCCTTTTGTCCGCGACCGGAAGTCTTGCCGAGTCCCGAACCGATACCGCGGCCTACCCGTTTGCGTGAAGAACGACTGTTTTCAGCAGGCTTAAGTTCGTGAATCCGCACAGTCTCACCCCCTCAATTATTCTTCTATTTCTTCGACTTCTACAAGATGACGTACCTTGTTTACCATACCCCTGATAGAGGGGGTGTCGTCATGGATAACTTCGCTGCCGAGCTTGGTCAGGCCAAGAGCAGCAATCGTATCCTTCTGATCTTGTGCATAACCAATTGCACTTTTCTTATATTTAATCTTTAATTTTGCCACAACGTTCGCCCCCTAACCCAAGATCTCTCCAGGAGTTTTTCCACGCAGGCGGGCTACATCCTCTACAGTTCTAAGCTTCTGGATGCCCTTGAGGGTTGCACGCACAACGTTAATCGGATTAGAAGAACCAAGGGACTTGGTCAGGATATCCTTAACCCCTGCTACCTCCAAAACCGCGCGGACCGGACCACCGGCAATAACTCCTGTACCTTCTGAAGCTGGTTTCAGCATGACCTGGGCACCAGCGAACCTCTCTGTAACTTCATGCGGAATAGTGGTTCCAATGATAGGAACTTCAATCAGATTCCGCTTCGCTTCTTCAGAAGCTTTACGAATGGCTTCGGCGACTTCCTTAGCCTTACCCAAGCCAGCACCAACCCGGCCATTGCCATCTCCTACAACTACAAGAGCACTGAAGGAACGGCTCCGGCCACCTTTTACTGTTTTAGATACAGGATTAATACTGACTAAGCGTTCTTCCAGTTCCAATCCACTAGCATCAATTCGTTTTGCCAAGCTTACTTCCCTCCCTTGCTCCTAAAATTCCAGGCCGCCCTCGCGTGCTCCCTCAGCAAGAGCTGCGATTCTGCCGTGGTAGATATTTCCGCCCCGATCAAAGACTACACTTGTAATACCTTTTTCTTTTGCTCTCTGAGCAATGATCAGGCCGACCTGTTTTGCAGCTTCCTTATTGCCACCGCCATTGGGCAGCACAGCCTTCAGTTCAGGTTCTGTGGACGAAGCCGAAACCAGGGTGTGGCCGACTGTATCATCAATAATTTGAGCATGAATATGCTTCAGGCTGCGGTACACAGACAGTCTTGGACGCTCAGCAGTTCCAGAAATCTTCCTGCGCACACGCAGATGGCGGCGTTTGCGTGCCTTTTGCCTATCAAATTTGGCCATCTATACTCACCATCCTTATTGCAAACTAAGAACCAGCTCGGCCAGCCTTACCAGCCTTCCGACGAATCCGTTCACCTTCGTAACGGATACCTTTGCCGAGGTAAGGCTCAGGTCTGCGTAGATCTCGAATAACTGCAGCGGTCTGACCCACAAGCTCCTTGTCAATGCCTCTGATAGTAATTCTTGTGGGTGCCGGTACATCAATTTCGATTCCCGGCTCCGGTACTATCTCAACGGGATGTGAAAAACCCAGGGTCAATACGAGCTTGTTACCCTGTTTGGCAGCACGATAGCCTACACCGTGGATCTCCAGGTTGCGTGAAAATCCTTCGGTCACGCCCTGAACCATGTTGGCGACCAAGGTACGGGTGAGGCCGTGCAGAGAGCGATGCTCTTTCGACTCGCTGGGGCGCTTGACATGAATGAAACCGTCTTCTTGCTCTATGATCATGTCAGGGTGAAGTTCTTTGGTGAGCTGTCCCTTCGGCCCTTTAACTTCGATGACGTTGCCGGTCAGCTTAACTTCAACTCCTGCTGGAATCGCAATTGGCATCTTGCCAATTCTGGACATTTATTTCCCCCCCTTACCAAACGTAGCAGATTACTTCGCCGCCAACGCCTTCCTGGCGGGCAGTCTTGTCTGTAATAACCCCTTTAGAAGTGGACAGAATTGCAATACCAAGGCCGCCCAATACGCGGGGAACCTCATCTTTGTTAGCGTAAACGCGCAGACCAGGCTTGCTGATGCGCTTTAGACCTTGAATAACTTGGTCCTTTTGGGGTGTGTATTTGAGGTAAATGCGCAAAATGCCTTGCTTACCATCTTCTATAACCTTATATTCCCGAATAAATCCTTCATCCTTGAGGATGCGGGCTATTTCAACCTTTAATTTTGAGCTGGGAATATCCACCGATTCATGTTTGACGGAATTAGCATTCCGGATCCGAGTCAGCATATCGGCGATTGGATCAGTCATTACCATACTGGAAACCTCCCTTCGGATGAAACGTCTTTACCAGCTGGCCTTCTTCACTCCGGGAATTTGGCCTTCGTTGGCTAACTTCCGGAAGCAGACCCGGCACATCTGAAAGCGGCGCATGTAGCCCCGGGGGCGTCCGCAGATCCGGCAGCGATTAACCTGGCGTACTTGGAACTTAGGCGTACGCTGCGCTTTAATAATCTTTGACTTCTTTGCCACGGTATCTCTCCTTTCAGCTTCTAAATGGCATTCCCATAAGCTTCAAGAGTTCATAAGCTTCTTCGTCAGTCTCAGCTGTAGTGGCAATCACAACTTCTAAGCCCCGGACCTTCTCGATCTTATCGTAGTCGATTTCTGGGAAGACCAGCTGTTCGCGCAGGCCAAGGCTGTAATTGCCGTGTCCATCGAAAGATGTGGCCGATACTCCACGGAAGTCACGAATCCGTGGGAGTGTGACGCTGATCAGCCGATCAAGGAATTCGAACATTCTATCGCCTCTAAGGGTTACCTTACATCCAATGGGCATCCCTTCGCGAATTCTGAAGGCAGCCACAGACTTCTTGGCTCGTGTAATAACGGGCTTCTGTCCAGAGATGGTCTCCAGATCACGGACTGCTCCTTCCAGTGCCTTTGGATCTGCCACTGCGTCTCCGCAGCCGATATTCAAGACGATTTTATCAAAACGGGGTACCTGCATAACATTCTTGTAGCCAAACCGCTCCATCATGGCAGGTACTACTTCATTCCAATACTTTTCTTTAAAGCGTGCCATGAGCTACTCCCCCCTTCTCCAACGAAATCCTAATCGATTGCCTTACCACATTTTTTGCATAGGCGTGTAAGCTTACCATCTTCCGAACGCTGCCTGCTAACTCGGGTAGCTTGGTTGCAGCTTGGGCAGACCAAGGCGACATTCGAAGCATCAATCACACCCGGCTTTTCCACAATACCACCCTGAGTGTTCGTTTGAGTCGGACGAGTATGCTTTTTCTGGATGTTGACGCCATCCACAATTATCTTACCACGGCGGGGAAAAACCTCCAGCACCTTACCGATCTTGCCGGCACTGTCACCGGTGATTACCTTGACCCGATCGCCGCTCTTAACATGGACTTTGCTCACTTCCCATCCTCCTTTCTTCTACAGAACCTCAGGAGCTAGAGAGACAATTCTCATGAAGTCTTTTTCCCGCAGTTCACGGGCAACTGGCCCGAAAATACGGGTGCCTCTCGGGTTATTCTGATCATTGATGATTACAGCTGCGTTTTCATCAAAACGGATATATGAACCATCAGGCCGGCGGTACTGCTTCTTGGTCCGGACGATTACGGCTTTTACAACATCGCCTTTCTTAACTACGCCGCCAGGTACAGCACTCTTAACTGAAGCGATGATTACATCACCAACACCGGCGTAGCGCCGTCCCGATCCGCCAAGCACTCGGATGCATAAGATCTCACGTGCTCCGGTATTGTCTGCTACTTTTAGACGACTCTCTTGCTGGATCACGTCAGCTCCTCCTTCCCTTCACCATTCTAGGGTTTCATCAAACAGCGAATTTACCGCTGACTAGCGAGCCCTCTCCACAATCTCGGCCACTCGCCAGCGCTTGTCTTTGCTGAGTGGGCGGGTTTCCATAATGCGCACCCGATCGCCAACCCTGCACTCATTATTCTCATCGTGGGCTTTGAACTTTACTGAGCGGCGCATTGTCTTTCCGTACAGGGGATGTCTGATAATCCGCTCGACCTGCACCACAACAGTCTTATCCATTTTATCGCTGACGACAGTGCCCACTCTGCTCCGTCTCATGCGTCTGTCTTCGTTCACATCTGCTCCTCCCTTCGCAGTTCCTTAAGGGTATCTAAGCTCTTTGAATGTTCAGCGCCCGTTCACGCATGATGGTTTTAACCCGGGCGATGTCCTTGCGCACAGCACGAATGCGCATTGGGTTATCTAATTGGCCAGTGGCCAGTTGAAACCGCAGGTTGAAGAGCTCTTCCTTCAGTTCAGACAGTCTCTGTTCCAACTCAGTATCGGTTAATTTCCGAACCTCATTAGCCTTCATTTGCGTCACCACCTGCTGTTGTACGAGATACGAACTTGGTCTTAATGGGGAGCTTGTGAGCTGCTAATGTCATAGCTTCCCGCGCCAGTTCTTCAGGCACACCACCGATCTCGAACATAATTCTCCCGGGCTTTACAACTGCGACCCAGTATTCAGGAGCACCTTTACCGGAACCCATACGAGTTTCGGCAGGCTTGCGGGTAATCGGTTTGTCGGGGAAAATCCGAATCCAAACCTTACCGCCTCTTCTAATATGACGAGTCATTGCAACACGGGCTGCTTCGATCTGTGTATTTTTAATCCAACCTGGCTCTAAAGCCTGCAGGCCAAATTCTCCGTAAGTTACTGTTGAACCCCTCTGAGCCTTGCCTGTCATGCGGCCACGGTGGACTCTGCGATACTTGACACGCTTTGGAATCAGCATCTGTTACTTGCCCCCCTTAGCCTTCTGTTCGACTCTTTCTGGTAGAATCTCACCTCGATAAATCCATACCTTGACTCCGATCTGACCGAAGGTTGTTGCTGCTTCGGCAAATCCGTAGTCAATATCTGCTCTCAGTGTGTGGAGGGGAATGGATCCTTCGGGGTTCCACTCTGTACGGGCGATTTCGGCGCCGCCTAAGCGACCGGAGACAGCTACCTTAATACCTTTAGCACCTAAGCGCATTGCACGCTGCTGTGCCTGGCGCATAGCTCTCCGGAAAGAAATCCGCCGCTCGAGCTGGAATGCGATATTCTCAGCAACCAGCTGTGCATCCAGTTCCGGATGTTTTACCTCCACAATGTTGACATGAATCTGACGGCCAGTCAGCTGCTCCAGATCTTTGCGCAGTTTGTCAACTTCGGAGCCACCTTTACCAATCACCATGCCAGGGCGTCCGGTGTGGATGGTGATCTTGGCCCGATTGGCTGCGCGTTCAATTTCAATCTTGGAAATACCTGCGGTGTAGAAACGCTTCTTAATCAGGCGCTTCAGCTTCAGGTCTTCATGGAGCAAATCTGCATATTCACGCTTGTTAGCGTACCATTTGCTTTCCCAGTCTTTAACGACTCCAAGTCTAAACCCTACCGGGTGTACTTTCTGACCCACGCACCTATTCCTCCTTTTCCCGCAAGATGACAGTGATGTGGCTTGTACGCTTCCGGATTCTATCAGCCATTCCTCTTGCCCGAGGCCGAATTCTCTTCAGCGTGGGGCCTTCATCTACGTAGCACTCGGCAACGTACAAAGAATCAACGTCCATATCGTGATTGTTCTCAGCATTGGCCATGGCACTGCGCACCACCTTAGCGATGATGGGAGATGCAGCCTTCGGCGTAAAGCGCAGGATGGTCAATGCTTCTTGAGCATCTTTACCACGAATCAAATCGATTACCTGGCGAGCTTTACGCGGAGAAATTCTCACATGCCGGGCAACCGCTTTGGCTTTCCTTTCTTCAATCATGTTCTATCCCCCATTCTGCTTATCTACGCGAAGACTTCTCGCTGCCAGCATGGCCCCGGAAGGTTCTGGTCGGTGCAAACTCTCCCAGTTTGTGTCCAACCATTTCCTCGGTGATATAAATGGGCACGTGCCGGCGTCCATCGTGAACTGCTATTGTATGCCCTACCATTTCAGGAAAAATGGTCGATCTTCTAGACCATGTTTTGATTACCTTTTTTTCGCCTTTGTCATTGAGCTCTCGCACTTTCTTGAGCAGGTGCTCATCGGCAAAAGGACCCTTCTTAAGAGATCTACTCATTACTACACCTCCTCGGAGAAAACCCTACTTACTTCCCGCGCCGTCTAATAATCAGGCGATCGCTTGCCTTCTTCTTACGAGTCCGTGCACCCAGTGCAGGCTTGCCCCAAGGTGTAACAGGTCCGGGCAGACCAACAGGAGCTTTACCTTCTCCACCACCGTGTGGGTGATCAACAGGGTTCATAGCTACACCGCGGACGTGAGGTCTCTTACCCAGTTTTCTTGAGCGGCCAGCCTTACCGATAACGATGTTTTCATGCTCCACATTGCCAACCTGTCCGATGGTAGCTCTGCACTGCAGCAGTACCATGCGGAATTCGCCAGATGGAAGTCTGAGGGTTGCATACTTGCCTGTCTTACCCATCAGCTGAGCGGACGCACCTGCGGAACGCACCATCTGTCCGCCCTTACCTGGCTGCAGTTCAATGTTATGAACAACGGTACCGACCGGAATATTCTCGAGGGGCAGAGCGTTACCGGGCTTGATGTCTGCATCTGGACCCGACTCAACCATATCACCTACGCTGAGGCCCACAGGAGCGAGAATATAGCGTTTTTCTCCATCCAAATAGTGCAGCAGTGCGATGCGAGCTGTACGGTTTGGATCGTATTCAATCGCTGCGACTTTGGCTGGAATTCCGTCCTT
>CALKAR010000274.1 GCA_937988745.1 uncultured Peptococcaceae bacterium | reverse complement strand
ACCTTCGCAAGGGAGGGCCGATCCTGGTCCTCCCAATTTTTTCATTTATAAGGGGTTCACATGCTTTCTCCGACTACGGAACTGGATGCCATCAATACGATGCTTTCAGCTATCGGTGAGGCCCCAGTGAACACTGTGGAGGATAACGGCGTAGTTGACGCTGTAATGGCTCGGCAGATCCTTAATGGGATCAGTCGAGAGGTTCAGGCGTGGGGCTGGCACTGGAACACCGAAAAGGAGTATCTACTGGTTCCGACTTTCCCAGAAGGCGAGCTAGTGCTTCCGCATACGGTCCTGAGAGTTGATACCGTTTCCTCGGATCAGGATGTTGATGTAGTGGTACGCGGGAATCGGCTCTACGACCGGCGCAACCATACCTATAAATTCGACCGTCCACTCAAGGTGGACATGGTGATCCTACTTCCGTTCCATGAGCTTCCCGAACCGGCGAGGCGTTACATAACCATCCGCTCGGCACGGACCTTCCAAGAGCGCGTCGTAGGCTCGACTGAACTTTCACAGTTCGCGCTGAAAGACGAGCTGCGGGCTTTGGCGGTGCTACGTGAAATGGACGCGGATACAGCGGACTACAACATCCTCACCGACAACTACTCGGTAGCACGAGTTCTTGACCGCTAATCATGCTGATCTCAACCACGATTCCTAACCTAGTCAACGGGGTAAGTCAGCAGCCTTACGCGCTCCGACTAGCTTCGCAATGCGAGGAGCAGATCAACGGCTATGCGTCCGTGGTAGAAGGGCTGCGGAAGCGCCCCGGCACACGTCACATCGCGCGGCTGCCTAGAACCCTTACGGGCAACGCCTTTATACACACGATCAACCGGGATGCCAATGAGCAGTATGTTGTCATCATCGGGGACAACACGCTGCGAGTGTTCGACCTGCGTGGGAATGAGAAGGTGGTCAACTTCCCAGACGGGAAGGCATACCTTCAGACTGATAAACCAGCTGAGGTCTTCCGCTGCGTCACTGTAGCGGATTACACGTTCGTTTTGAACACGCAGGTGGTGGTACGGAAAGGTAGTAGCAAGACCCCGAAGCGAAGCCCGGAGGCGCTCGTATGGGTTAAGCAGGGTAACTACGGGGCCACCTACAAGGTTTTCATCAACGGCGTTGAGCGGGCGTCCTACAAGACCCCAGACGGCTCCGACCCCTCGCACATTAACAATGTAGCAACGGACCACATAGCGTCCCAGCTAGCCTCGGGCCTGACGAACAGCATCGGCGGGGACTTCACGATCACACGCATCGGCTCGACCCTGT
This sequence comes from uncultured Peptococcaceae bacterium, assembly GCA_937988745.1. Classification (GTDB taxonomy): domain Bacteria; phylum Bacillota; class Limnochordia; order Darwinibacteriales; family Darwinibacteriaceae; genus JAAYMS01. Next base: position 7,692 of record CALKAR010000274.1, on the reverse strand, counting down.
GGATTCGTCGGAAGGATGGCGGGAACTTCACGGTCCAGTGCGACGACTCCTTGGGCGATAACGGGTTGCAGTGCATCAAGGGGCGGATTCAACGCTTCTCAGAGCTTCCTGCCAGGGCTGTGAACGGCTTCGTGGTGGAGGTAACGGGCGACCAATCTTCGTCCTTCGATAACTACTACGTGCGCTATGAGGCCGACAACACCGGAGGTGATGGTGTCTGGAAGGAGACGGCCGCTGGTGATGAGTATGACAGCCTCGACAAAACGACCATGCCCCATGCGTTAATCCGTGAGGCAGACGGCACGTTCACCTTCAAGCCGCTCGAATGGGAGAAGCGCAAGGTCGGCGATCTGGATAGCAACCCGTTCCCGTCCTTCGTGGATCGGAAGATCAACGACGTGTTCTTCCACCGGAACCGGCTCGGGTTCATCTCCGATGAGAACATTGTGTTCTCGAAGGCGGGCGACTACTTCAACTTCTTCCGGGGAACCGCTACCGCTACCCTTGATGACGACCCTATCGACGTAGGCGTCTCCCACGTCAAAGTCTCTATTCTGCGACACGCGATCCCGTTCAACGAGACGCTCCTACTGTTCTCGGACCAGACGCAATTCCAGCTCGGTTCGGCTGAGATCCTGACGCCGGACACGGTTGCCGTGAACCAGACGACTGAGTTCGAGTGCTCGCTACGGGCGAAGCCGGTGGGTGTAGGTCGCTTCGTCTACTTCGCGGTGAACCGAGGCACATTTACCGGTATCCGCGAATACTACGTCGAAGGAGCGACCGAAGCCGAGGACGCAGCTGAGATCACCGGTCATGTACCGAAGTACATCCCTGGTGGTGTGTTCAAGCTCGCGGCCAGTGGTAACGAGGACGTCCTCTTGGCGTTGTCGGACCAGACACCCAACATGGTCTACGTCTACAAGTTCTACTGGAGCGAAAACGAGAGACTTCAGTCAGCGTGGTCTCGGTGGGTGTTCGCTCCTGGGGACCGCATACTCAACGCCGACTTCATCGAGTCGAAGCTCTACCTCCTCATCGAGCGGCACGACGGGATTCATCTGGAAGAGATGAACCTTGAGCCGGGAGCGGTCGAGGAGGGTTGGGATATTGCTGTCCATTTGGACCGCTGCGTGACCCAGAAGAACGTCGCTGGTATTGAGTTCCTCGAGAACGACCCGGCGCTTGAGGGAGACGACGTGACCAGGATCACGCTGCCCTACAAACTGGCTGAGGACGAGCAGGTGCAGATCGTGGTTGGTCCTGGTGGGAGCCGCACTCCGGGCGTGGTCTTCACCAACTTCACGGTGGATAACAGCGGCGACGTGACAGTGCTCGACCTGCAAGGCGACTGGCGTAACCAACCGTTCTTTATCGGCGTCCCCTACGAGTTCCGCTATCGGTTCTCCACCTTCACCATCAAGGAGGAGGCTGTTGGTGGCGGTCAGATGACCGTGGGAGAGGGGCGAATACAGCTCCGCAAGGTCACGCTGCTCTACAACGACAGTGGCTACTTCCGTGTTGAGGTAACGCCGTTCCGCAGGGATACCTACACGTACATCTTCTCGGGACGTGTGGTCGGCTCTGGTAAGAACCTGATCGGCCGCGTTGCCGTGGAGCAGGGTAAGTTCACCTTCCCGGTGGCAGCGAAGAACGATCAAGTCACCATCGAGCTGGTCAACGACTCCTATCTACCGTGCTTCTTCCTGAGCGCGGAGTGGGAGGCGTTCTACACCATTCGTTCGCGGAGAATCTAATGCTGACCGTCAGACGTGCACTCCCAGAGGATGCTATCGATCTGGCGAAGCGTCTGCGTGAGGCCGACCTCCGAGAGATCCAGGCGGTAGGGAGCAAGTCCCCCGAGGACTCCCTACTGCTTGGTGTCCGTTCCCCAGACGGTTGCTATGTCGCTGTAGATGAGACGGACACTCCGCACATCATCTTCGGGACATACCCCTCGCACGAGCACTTCCTTGGTTACGTCTGGATGATGGCTTCGGACGCTCTCAAGGAGCATTGGGTTCAGGTACTCCGCGAGACGCGACCGTGGATCGAACGCATCCGAGGGCATTACCGGGTACTGGCGAATGCCGTACACGCAGAGAACACAACTCACATCCGGTGGCTGCGGTGGGCAGGGTTCACCTTCCTCCGTGAGTTCACCTTTAACGGAAACCGTTTCTATGAGTTCGCGAAGTTGATTCCACCGGAGGCTAGGTAGATGTGTGACCCTACAACTATAGCTGTTGCCTCCTTTGGACTGAGCGTGGGTAGTTCGATTCTCAACTACCAACAGGCCCGCGCTCAGGCCAATCTGCAGGATAGAATGTACGCCAGGAATGCGGAGAACGCAATCTCTGCCCTGATCGATACATATGGGCAGCTCCAAGCGCGTAGACAGCAAGAAATCGAAGCCTCATCCGAGGCAATTCTACAGAGACGTATTGAAGAGAGGAAGCAGCTCGCCGCAGCGAGAGTCGCAGCCGGTGAAGCCGGTGTAACCGGGTTCTCCGTGGATGCGCTCCTACGCGACATCGGAGCGACTGCCTCCCGCGATGTGTCCAACATCCAGCAGAACCGTGACTGGAACCTGGCGCAGATCAACCAGCAAATGCGCGGAGCGCGCGCCCAGGCCAAGAACCAAATCGTCTCAATGGTCCCCGGCAGTAGAGTGAGTCCGTGGTCTACGGTGTTCCAAATCGGTAAGTCTGGTATGGACTCGTACATGCTCTATAAGAGTTTGTCACAGACACCTAAGGGGTAAGTGGTAATGGCGGTAGTCCCTGGGCTGCGGCCCACTGATAGCAACCGGCCCTCGGTGCGCCAGAAGAAGGGCCGGACTGCAACGCGACGTGATTCTTCCCCGAGAGTCGGCTTGAATCCAGCAGCGACGCCGGTTTCCACCTATACGCGACCGGCGATGCCGAGAACGGATGACAACATTACCCGGCTCGCCAACGCGCTAGGCGAGCTTGCACCGTCTCTCGCGGAGTTTGCCGTACAGCGGCACCGACAGCTTGAGCGGAGTCAGTTAGAAGTAGACCGCTACTACGCTGAGCAGATAGAGCAGAACAAGGAGATGGGTCCCATCTCGGCTGCTCAGGTAGGAGAGATTTTCCCAGAGCTGGTGCCTTCGGTCAGGAGGCATATCGCTAAGTCGATAGGCTCGATCGAAGGAAAGAAATGGGTCGAGAGCGAGATTGAGGCGATCCTCAACAACGATGAGATTCGACTGAATACTGAGGCTCGTCGGGCGGCTATCGACCAGATCCGCGCAAAGGCGCTAGAATTAATCGGTGACAATGAGCACTACGGCAACGGCTTCCTCTCCCAGATCGACCGGTCACTCGCTGAGTACGAGTCGGCGTGGTTGAGGGAGACGGCTGCTTATCACCAGCAAGTTCAAGCCGAAGCGTTCTCCCAGCGGTTGGCCGAAGTCATCCGCCAGGGCGGTGATCCGCTCGCGGTCGATGATGAGTGGAATGACTCGTCGCTTAATAAAATCGAACGCAAGCGCATTGCGCTCGACACCTATATCGCGGAAGCGGTTGCCACTAACAACCCCAAGCTGCTGGACACTATCCCGACGCGGTTCTTGAACGCGGAGGCAAAGGCGAAGATCGCCCAGACCAAGCAGCAGATCGAGGCTGCGCTGTGGACGCAGTTCACCCACGCAAAGCAGCTCGATGAGTGGAGGCGGAATCAGGAGATCCGAAACCTCAAGATCGATGCTCTCCGCCGTCATATCAGCGGCGAACTGGTCTCCCCGGCTGACTACTTCCTGTACCCGGAAGTCTACGATTATGTCGTGCAGCTTCTCAGTAAACCGAGTCAGCCGAGCGCCGTCAGTGTCCGCAACGCCGCTTCGTTCCGCTCGAATGTGCTACGTGCCGGCACTACCGGGAGCTACTTGGACGCTTTCGCAGACGATCCAGAGTTTCTCTCGTTCTTCCGTAACGATGACGACGTTACTGAGGAGGCGCTACGGGACCACATCCTGTCGCGCTCCGACATGAATCCAGAGGAGCAGCAGAAACTACTGGACGAGATCCCACAGCTCATGGCGGGGGTCAATTGGCTCCGCGACCCAGACGTGAAGGCGTACTTCTCGGCGTTCGTGGAGAGTGACCTCAAGGTCTTCGCGGAACACCCCGCGATGAGGGCGTTTCATATCAAAGGCATCAACGTCCAGGGAGACGTGAACGCTGTCTTCTACGAGACCTTGCGGGCCGAGGTGAACGCCTACATCGAGAGCCGCAACCAGATCCCGACTGGTAGGGACAAGCTGGACATCCTTGAGCGGGCGACCAAGGCGGCTAAGGCGCGGCTGGAATGGTTCCAGACGAACTGGAGCGTCCTGTTGAGTGCGCCGCCAAACACACCAGGGGTGCAACAACCTGGTGATGGGCGAAGCACCAACGAACCGCCACAGGGGACTACCCCAGGTAGAACCATCCGCCTCCCCAACGGGACGGTGGTAGAAGTCATCGAGTGAGGCATTGAATGGCTGTCTATGTGATCAACGGGACTCGCTATAAGCTTCCCGACGACCTGACCGGGAAGGAACTCGAAGAAGCCCTGATGTACCTCTCCGAGCTTCCCGCCAACTCTCCCGCCCAGCCTCCCGCACAGCCCTACACCCCGTTCGGTGAGGTCCGCAAGGGTGTGGACCCGGACTCTCTCAAAGAAGACCGCACGTGGCTTGAAGCAGCTCGCATCGTCTATGAGCTAGACAAAGGGAGGACGTGGCAAGGCTCCGATGAAGAGCTGTCCGCCTGGGCGCTCAACTTCATGGGGTGGTTCAACTACAACCTCCCCAGGATGGGTCTAGAGGCTAAGCAGCTCCAAAGCGCGACGCAGCGGCAGAAGGAAGCCTTTCTGTACCTGATGGATCAGTACGATGAGCTGAACTTCTCGCTCGGTGGTGCGTGGAGGTTCGTCAAGGGTGTAGCTACTGACCCGACTACCTACGCTGGTGCGGCTACAGTGCTAGGCCTCCTTGGGCGTGGTGCTGCAAAACAAGTCACGAAGGAAGGTTTACGCGCGACCCTCCGTAGTAGCATCCGTACCGGCGTTGTCACTGGCGTAGACAGTGCGATCATCTCAGCGGCCGATGATGCGATTCGACAGAGTGTCGAGGTAACGGCGGGACGTCGAGATGAGATAGACCTCTCGCAGGTGGGCGTATCCGCCGCTGTTGGTGGGGCGGTCGGTTTCGCTGGTGGTACGCTGGTAGATTCCGTAGCTCGTGGCATTGCCACCAAATTCCGAAGCGGTGGTCGCGGTTCTGCGGTCGATGGTGGTGGGCGCGGTCCTGGAGATGTCCCCCCAGCTCCCGAACGGATGGACGTCCCACCGGGGCCGCAGGATAAGTCTCTGCCCGCACCGAAAGACGCTCCTACCGATGCTATCGCTCGCGAGACAGGCGACGCCCTGCCGCCACCACAGCGATCTGAGGCTCCCCGTGCTGAGGGGCTGATCGATGAGGCGACGGATGTGAATACGCAGCCTCGTCAGGTCGAAGGGGAATTCCTCCCGCGTCGTGTGGATGACGCAGGACGTGAGGGAGGGCCTAACCGCGCGACCGCCGACAGACCTCCTCCGGTCGAGGGAGAGGCCATCTTCGCGCGGACGCTGGAACATCTTCGGAAGCCATCAAAGGAAACGCCCTTCCCGTACCAACGACATACCGTTGCGGATGTGCGAGCGTTCGCAAAGGCGCTGGCCGACGATCTCCGAGACCTTCACTACACGCAGGTCGAGGTCGTGATCTACCAGCTCCGCACGGGGAAGTGGACAGCGTCGGAGTGGGTTTCCTTCTCGCACAGCGCGACGATGGCGCTCGATGCGGTCACGGAGGATCTCGTCAACGTCATCAAGGAAATCCGAAAGACCCGAGACCCAATAAAGCTCGCGGAGCTGACCCAGCTAAAGGACGAGCTGATTAAGCAGCAATCACTGCTACAACAGGTGGATCGCCCAATCGCTTCCCAGTTCGGTCTCGGGTTGCGGATGCGCCAGGAGGGTACTCCTGAAGCCAGGGGGATCAATATCGAGGAGCGGATGCGGCAGGGGGAATCCGAGGAGGAGGCTTTAAACGCGCTGTTAAAGGCGTTTGAGGAGGCGGCGGAGAACCGGCGGGTCAAGCAGATCGAACAGCAGTATGAGCAGCAGATCAGCGCTGCGCTAGCGCGTGGTGATGTTGCTGAGGCGGCAAGACTAACGATCGCCAAGCAGGATGAGATCGGTGCTCTTGCTGAGATGGTCGCTGGTGCGGACGCCGGTTTCTGGCGCAAATTCGTCGAGCTGTCCATCTCCAACGTATTCACCGTCAAGACGCTCGTTGTTAACTTTGTCCCTTCGTTTGCGAAGATGCTATACCGTCCGGCGCTCGATGCTGTTCTCAACGACCCGTTCGAGGCTGCGACCCGGAGAGAAATGTTGGCGACCTACAGCGCCATGAGGGCAGCAATCGCGGGCGCATGGAAGGCAGCTTTAGCGGCGTTCCGCTACGAGCAAGCGATCCTCACCAGAGACCCAATGCGGATAGTGGAAGGCGAGTTGGCAATCAAAGGCCAGTTAGCCGGCGTGATCCGCCTGTTCCCGCGCCTGTTGAACGCTTCCGATGAGTTCATGTCCCGCTTGGCCTACGAGGGTTACATAGCCGGTCACAGGGCTGGTGCAGCCTACGAGCAGGGCTATAAGCAGGGCTTGAGGGGACGTGAGTTGGATGACTTCGTGAAGAGCGAAGTCAAGAAGGCTCTCGAAAGCGCCTATGAAGTCAACGACTTTCAAGACCGAGTGGCGGTCGTACTCAAGAAGGGCGTTAACCTCGGGTACTCCGGTAAGAGCCTACAGCAGTACGTCCAGCAGGAGATCGCTCGGATGGGCGACGAGATTCGCCATGCGACCGATCAGGGCGGTATCGACTATGTCCGAGAGATGCTCTACAAGACGCCGTTCGGCAATGCCGCCAAGACCCGAACCCCGACAGACAGTCGCTTCTTCCGGGCGCTCGATGCCTACGACGACTTCTTCGGTCAAACAGGCTTGATGTACGAGCAGTGGGCGAACCGATGGCCGGTTATCCGTGTCCTGGGGCAGCTCTTCTTCCGCACGCCTGTCCGAGTTTTCGAGGAGGGTTTGCGAATGACGCCTGGTGTTCAGTTCATCACGCCAGGCTTCCTAAACGACCTACTCGGGCGGCATGGGCGACTGGCGCAGGTGCGTGCTCAAGGTGAGGCGCTTATGTCGATGGCGTTCGCCGGGACCATACTGTCGCTGTACGCTCAAGGCAAAATCACGGGTGATGGTGCCTACACCGACTGGCGGCAGCGACAGAACCGAACGGACTCAGACTTACCGGAGCCGTACACGCTGATACTCGACGACGGCTCGACATGGAGCTTCCGCAACTTTGACCCGCTGGCAACGCCGATGAAGATCATCGTGAATGCGTTGGAGCGGTGGGAGGCGCTAGAAATCCGCCGACAGCAGGGAGAGCTAATCAACAAGACGGAGTGGGAGAAGACCGTTGCGGCCATTGCGGTGGGCGCTGGGGCCATTGCTCAGGCGATCCGTGATGCCAACCGCACGGCTGGTCTGGATACTGGCATAGAATTGATCGAGGCGGCGATGGGCCGTGAGCAGAAGGAAGGAGCGTTCATCCGGTTCTTGGGGGAGAAGGTCCGC
>CALKAR010000273.1 GCA_937988745.1 uncultured Peptococcaceae bacterium | reverse complement strand
GACATGTTGGCGGCACTGCGGGCGGAGGGTATCCGGCCGCCTCGTCTGTACGAGCTAGGCTTTTCTCATAACAACTGCGGCGGCTTCTGCGTTAAAGCGGGACAGGGCCACTTCGCCCTGCTGTATCGGACAATGCCAGAACGGTACCTGTACCACGAACGGCGTGAACAAGAGCTGCGCGATTTTCTAGGCAAGGACGTGGCGATTCTCGTTGACCGCCGTGGGGGTGGTGCTCGACCGATGACGCTCCGGGAGTTCCGGGAACGTCTAGAGGCCAACGATAAGCGGCTTGACATGTCTGAGTGGGGCGGGTGTGGCTGCTTCTCTGGTGATGACGACTTTTCGCTTGTGCCGCCCCAGCGCGCAGGGTCCGCATCATGAGCGTGCCCATGCTGGGTGCAGATTATGCAGGGAGTGAGAATGATGGCCAAGCAACCGAACTGGACACATGAACAGGATGAGCTTCTGCGGAAGCACTACGCCGACACCCCGATCGATGAACTGCTCGTCATGTTCCCGGGACGTAGTGCGAATGGCATCAGGAAGAGGGCGCAAAAAATTGGTGTCCGCAAGGATTTCAAAAAGCCTTTCTACGATCCCGACTGGTTGCGGCACCACTACGTAAACCTGGGTCTGACCACGACCGAGATCGGGGAAATGGCCGGAGTGCACCGCGACACGATTCTGTACTGGTTAAGGAAACACGGCATTCCTCGGAGACAGGCCGGTTATCGTCTCCGTATGCGTCCCGAGGAGGTGGCGAAGTTGCGTCGCCTATATCACGTTGAGCGCCGCAGTTCTCGCGACATTGCGGCAAAGTTAGGACACTCGAAAGACACCATTCTGTACCGGATGAAAAAGGCAGGGATACCACGCCGGGACAGGATTGAGGCCGCCCCACGGGGCGAGGACCACCCGCAGTGGAAGGGCGGTCGCTACGTTACGAGCGAAGGTTATGTGAAGACAATGTGTCCGGGGCACCCGAGGGCTGATTCTCAGGGGTATGTGTACGAACACATCTTGGTGATGGAAGAAAAGCTCGGTCGCCCGGTTTTGCAACACGAACACGTTCACCACATCAACGAAGACCCGGCGGATAATCGGCCCGAGAATTTGATGCTGTTTGCTTCAAATTCGGAACACCAAAAGTGGCACTGGAAATATGGAAGTAGGAGGTATCGCCGCATTGCTCAATAGGACGATTTTGGTAGGTAGACTCGCCACAGACCCCGAGCTCCGCTACGGAACATCAGGGACGGCGGTGTGCAACTTTCGTTTGGCCGTGGACAGGCCATGGGCGAAAGACAATAACGAACAGAAAGCTGACTTTTTTCCGATCGTAACATTTAGGAAGCTGGCCGAGACCTGCGCCCACAACCTGAACAAGGGCCGCCTGGTGGCCGTGGAGGGGCGGCTGCAGACGCGGTCCTACCAGGCCCAGGACGGCAGCACGCGGTGGGTGACGGAGGTCGTGGCGGACAACGTGCGCTTCCTCGATTGGCCCAAGGAGCAGCAGGCTGCCGCGGCTGATGAGGGCGGCGATGAGTGGGGCGAGGAGGATTCGGTACCCTTCTGACGGGGCTGCCACGGAGGGCGTGACTGATGGCTTGGATTGA
>CALKAR010000272.1 GCA_937988745.1 uncultured Peptococcaceae bacterium | reverse complement strand
CGTGCTTCTCAACCAAGCGCCCCATCAGCTTGACCTCTGGCAGTGGATCTTTGGAATGCCCACTAGGCTTCGTGCTTTCTGCCATGAGGGCAAATTCCACAATATCGAAGTGGAAGACGATGTTACCGCTTATTTAGAATATGCCAATGGCAGCACAGGGGTTTTCATTACTACCACCGGCGATACTCCAGGTACGAATAGACTTGAAATTTCAGGAACCCGCGGCAAGCTTGTAGTCGAGCATGATGAGCTTAAGTTATGGCGCCTGCGCGTCGATGAGCGCAAGTTCAACGAGGAATACAAGGGTGGATTTGGGGAACCAGAATGCTGGCTCTGCGATATTCCAACTTCTAAAGAAGTATCAGCTCATCCCGGTATCACACAAAACTGGGTCGATGCATGTCTGAAAGGAACACCACTGTTGGCTCCCGGTGAAGAGGGTATCAATGGATTGACACTCAGCAACGCTATGTATCTCTCCTCTTGGCTCGATGACTGGGTCGAACTTCCTATTGATGCCGATCTGTTCTATGAGAAGCTTCAAGAGAAGATTGCTTCCAGTAAATTTGAGAAAAAGGTCGGTGACGACATAGTTTTGGATGTCGACGGTACCTTTTAAGAAAGGAGAGCTGTCATGAAGATTTCGGTTTTTACGGTGGGAACCCCTGATATATCAGTGGAAAGCCTGCCGAGCAGGCTGAAAGCGCACGGTTACGACGGTATTGAATGGCGGATCGCTCAGCGACAGGATGTTCCACCTGAACCCATGCCTCCCAAGAGCCAGTGGTACTGGACTTACAACCAAGCTACTCTGAATCTTTCGGATGTAATCGAAGAAGCAAAACGGGCTCATAAACTGACAACCCAAGCGGGCCTAGAAGTCGTTTCACTCTCAACCTATCTTCATCCCGGTCAACCAGCTGAAGTGGAGAAAGTTATGCAGGCTGCCGAAGTAATCGGCTGCCCGAAAGTCCGGCTTATGCCACCAAGCTACACTGGAGAAACAAATTACCGTAAGCTCTTTGAAACAGCTCAAGAGCAGATTTCTGAACTAATTCCTCTGACCGAAAAATACGGCGTGAAGCTGATCTTTGAAATCCATCACGGAAACATCATTCCGAGTGCCAGCGCTGCGTATCGACTGGTTTCGCCCTTCCCTGCCAGATCAGTCGGAGTGATCTTCGATCCTGGTAACATGGTCCATGAAGGTTTTGAGGAATACCAGCTTGGTATAGAACTGCTGCGCGAATATCTCGATCATGTGCACATTAAAGATGCACGCCCTGTATTCAACCCCGAATCAAAGAAGTGGACTGTGGAATGGGCTTCGGTGGGAGAAGGCATGGTGAACTTCGCTCGACTGATTCAAGCCTTAAAGAAAGTAGACTACACCGGCTATCTAAGCACAGAAGACTTTTCTAACGACAGAGATACGGAAGGAAAGCTCGCTCACAATATCAGTTACTTAAGGGAACTTTTCCAAGACTGAGTTCAATTTAGATAAACATGCGAAAGCCACCTCAAAGACAGTACCTTTGAGGTGGCTTTTCATCATCTTCATTATGCAGTTTCGCGTCGTTCTTTCAAGAGATCACGAATTTCAGCCAACAGCAGTTCTTCCTTGGATGGTGGTGGCGGTGGCGGTGGTTCTGCCGGTGCGGCTGGCTTCTCTTCTTCTTTTCTCTGAAGGCGGTTGATCAGCCGTACCGCAATGAAAATGCTTAATCCGATAATGAGAAAGTCCACCGTTGTCTGAACAAAGTTGCCCCAGCCGATGGCGAGTTCAGGGGTACTCTCTGTGGCAGCCCGGATGACCAAGCGCTGTTCGGCGACGTTGATCCGACCCGTAAAAATACCCAAAATCGGCATGATAATATCATTTACCAGAGATGTAACAATCTTGCTGAAGGCTCCACCGATGATCACACCCACGGCCATGTCAAGCACATTGCCCTTCATGGCAAAGGCCTTAAACTCTTGCCAGAACTTTTTCAACTATACAGCCTCCCCGAATTGGGCCGGGTTATTTAAACTTCCACAAGGGCTGCAGAGCCTTAAACAACCCATACCCGACCACGGATATTAGAGCACCTTTAAACAAATTGAAAGGAACAATACCGTACATAATCAGTGTGCGCAGATCGACAATGGCAGAATTTGCTTTGGCTGCCATGTCAACGAAAGCACTGACAGGATAACCGAGCACCCAAGCAAAGGCGGGAATGAACACGTAATAGTTCAAAACTGCTGCGGTAAACGTCATGCTCAGAATCGAAAGCACACTGCCCCACAGAACGCCAGTCCGTGTCTGGTTCTTTCTGAAAACTAATCCTAAAGGAACAACATAAGCGGTTCCTACCAGGAAGTTTGCCAGTTCCCCAACTCCGCCAGTATTGTTGTCGATAATAAACTTCAAGATATTCTTCAACAGCTGAATCAAGACTCCTGCTGCTGGACCCATGTAAAATGTACCTACAACGGCTGGAGCATCGCTTAAGTCAATTTTCAGGAAGGCTGGAAAGATCGGCAGGGGAAAATTGAGCAGAATTAGGATAACCCCTAAGCCAGAGAGCATTCCTATCTTGACCATTGAACTGGTATTGAGCAAATTGTGACCCTTCTCGTTGACACGCAGAAGCATATCTGATCCCTCACTTTTGTGAAAATAAAAACAGCCCGAATTCTTCACGGGCTGTTGCGAATTTCACAATCAATAAGATCATAAAAATATGATCTCACCGAAACTCTTCTCCCATCCAGACTATACTGTCGGTTTTGGAATTCCACCAAATCAACGATCATCACGATCGCTCGCGGACTATCACCGCCGGTCGGGAATTTCACCCAGCCCTGAAGAATTTCCTATTTGGTTGTCGCCTTCATTATACGGCAGTGCCCTAGGTTCGTCAAGGGCTTAAGCCCCAAGAAGTTGTTAAATCATTCACTATTTTGGGGATCGGTAAGCGTATGCCTCAGTACCTGGGGTCGGTGAAATGGCTGGGTGGCCTCATCATCGCATAGAGGATGATTCTCGAACGATCCTGAAGAGTTTTATGGAAAACAAGGATGGTTTTGCCATCGTTCACAAGGAAGATACGAAAGTGCTTCGATTATGTTAAGACAATCCAGTTGAAGTCCAAAGCACTGGATCAAGTTTTTGACACTAAGTGTTATATTCTCTTCAGAGAGCGAATGTCGAAAAAGGCCTAGCGTGTAAGAGCTAGGCCTGCGTCGTATTAGAGTTCTTTCCACGTCAACCATATTCTTACAGAATATTCCATGGACAGCTTCAAGCCTCGCTTAAAGACCTGCCTCCGCTGCTCCACTGAGTCAAACTTACTTTCGAAGATGTCTAGCGCTATATCACATAGTTCTCCTTCGGATTCGTAAGAGGCCCACAAGGGATACCCCTGCATTAAAAAAGGAGTGTAATAACGAAGCAATTCGGAATTCTGCAATCCTCGAACTGTTCCCGACCATCCCCCGGTATATAGGTGCCACTTCCCATTGCTCGGATCATCGGTTATCCAGATTGGGCCTGCATCTTGACCATTCATATAATCCCTTTTTACCGCGAAACCAATTTCTTCAAGTTCATCAGCAATGTAATTCCC
>CALKAR010000271.1 GCA_937988745.1 uncultured Peptococcaceae bacterium | reverse complement strand
TGCCAGAGTGGCTTGATACTATGTGCTGGTGTTACAATTTTGCTTGACCACGTCAGGCACATGTAAAGATGATTTTGTCACTAGAGATGGTATGACTGCCATTCAGATAGAAAAGGATAGACGAGAGTTGTCTCGAAGAGTCGAGTTGGCGAACAAATATGAGGGAATAATTGATGCAGTGGAGGACAGTGATAGGATCTTCGATCTCTTGGAGTTGATGATCCCCGATCACCTGAAACAGTCATGCTTCAAAGCAACAGATGAACTAGAGAAGCTGGTTGAGCAGTATGTCTTGGGAAAAGAAAGCACGACAGGTAGCTTACGACCAGCGTGGGAACGATATAACGAAGCGAAGGAAGCGACCCTAACCTATGACGAGCAAAATAGACACAATAAGTGGAAAGTAACGCGGCGCGTGGAAAAGGCTCTTCGCTCTAACCTGCGAGATGATGTTATCCGGATGCTGAATGACAACGATTGCACTATTACTCCGCTTACCTTGCATAGGATTACGGAACGCACGTTTCTGAAAAACTTGATCCCTCAGTGGAATCGTCATCTTGCGTCAATTGGCGTGAACATCATAGAGTTGAGTTTATATAGCCCTTCGTACATTTACACTGTTGCTAGTCGATCAAATCTTAAATGGCTGATCTCACACAGCGATCTGGCGTATGGTTTTGGCCATATCCTGTTTGGAGAAGCGCCGTATTTACAACTGACCGAGAGAAATCTGTTGATGAAAAGCGTTTTGCATCAAACGCCTGCTTCCGTACGGTTGGTGGTTGATGCAATCAAGGATAACTGTGCAGCAGTTGGACTGCACTTGGAAGAGATTGATGAGTTCGTCGGACGGATTATCTTTCGAAAGGTCGACGAGCAGACCTATCTCCAGACTAGCATTAAGGCCCTAGTTGAAAAGGTTGCTCCCATTGTTTCACATCCGCAGGATGGTATAGCGGTGTTGCAAGAGTTCTTGCGTAGTCAAGATGTTGAAGAGTTGTCGCTAGAACAACTACGTTTGCAACGCGAAGCGGGTAGAGCGTTCGGAGAATCTCAGCGTATAACCCGAAGGAGTGGCTAGATGCACTTCAAACACCGGTATGGGGCAAGGATTCCTCCAAAGGTTCCATTTCCGTGTGTTGGCAGTTCCAGGGTGTGTCACGGTTAGCTAAGAGACTTGCGTTAGCAGAGATGCAATGGCAGAGCCGTTACAGTGTGTCCTCAAGGACGTTCTCGCTAGCAATGGCGTGAATATATCTTTCAGTGTTCTATCAGGTCTGCATGCAGGCCTGTGGAGCAACTTGGCTCGCCCTTAATAGTGTTCTGAGAGGTTGGATTCGAACCATCAGCTGGCTGTAGATACAGAAACCCTATTGTCAATGCAGGTGTGTTCCTTAACAACCTGCTTTTGTAGCCACAGTAACGAGCTTCAGGCTCCAGTGAGAAAGCAGAGGCTCCTACTAGTATAAGCCCCAATCTCCTCACCCCAACCAATTCTGTGTATAAGCCAAGATTCCCAATATAGCTCCTACAGCGCCAGCTAGAGCAACATAGACGTTGAACTGCCTGTCGCCTTTTTCTTTCATATCAATCACCTCCTGGTGTGACTTCGTTTGATACGCGCCCTATCTGGGCTACTGTTGTTGTGCGGTCCGCATACAAAAGAAATCTTCGTTGCAAAGCAGGAGAATCCTGTATATTGTATAAGTTTATCACAATCTTCGGATTAACCCCGGTCGGTGGAGAACGCAGCGTAGTACTCTCAAGCCTTTGTATAGTTCTGCCGAAGATATTGTTGTAAACAGACAATACTCTTATTACCCGGGAGGAGAAACCCGTGAGGATTACAGGCGGGCCAGCATTTCCGTTTGCTCAACCGGTACTATGGAGTAGAGATTATCGCAGCAGTGCTGCTCAGTTGGTTAGGCAGCGGCCGGCTGTAAAGCGCAACCAA
>CALKAR010000270.1 GCA_937988745.1 uncultured Peptococcaceae bacterium | reverse complement strand
CCGCCGTGTTCGAGCAGCCGAAAACATTCCCTGGCTTGATGTTGTTTCCCTCTTGAGTCCGGACCGAAAGAACATGAGCGTTTTGATCATAAATCGACATCCGCAAAAGAGTATCGAGACGGAAATAAAGTGTACAGGCTTTAGCCCAAAGGAGCAGGCCCAAGTACGCGTCCTAGCAGGCCCCGAGATTTCATCACACAATAAGTGGTATGAACCGGATCGGATCAAGCCCTACACATTTACAGTCAATGTCAACCCAGAAGCAGGATATACCTTAAACATTCCGCCACATGCGATTGCGGTAATGACATTTTCAAAGGCTTAATAAACGAACGAAAAAGGAGCGGCGCCTCTACTTAGTCGAGGCGCCGCTCCTTTCTATTGGTGATACTGCATGGCTTTAGGCACTAACTACTCACCCAAAACTTGGTCAAGGGCTCGTTCGTTGGCTTCGTAGGCTTCTCTCATCAATTGGTTAGCCTGATCATTTACGATAGTTGGGAAGATGTCATCGTATGTTACCAGACCCATTCTGTACTGGTCTCTTGCAGGTCCGATAATATCCCATACTTCAGGGATACCTGGTGTGCTCCGAGCAGGTTCTACCATACCGTTTGGCAGAGTTTCATAGACATGTCTCATGCCTGATGGGACTGCTTCGTTGGCAAAATAGAGTTCCCAAACTTCGTCATCTTCGATGGTGGGCAAGCTGTAAGGCACGGGTTTTTCCACCTGCATACGAGTTTTCCATGCATCCACATCGTAGGTCATCCAGCGTACAAAGGCAAAGGCTTCTTCTGGGTATTCGGTTGTGGATGAAATTCCCATAGAGTCAACGATCAATGGTGTTACTTGTCTAGCTGGCCCTTCTGGATAGGGGATGATATCCCAGTTAAATGTGAAGTTTTCATGCTGCCAGTTAAACGACCAGCTCCAGTTCATGTGCATTGCGGCTTTGCTTTGGTCGAATGGTGTTACGTTTCCGTAAGCCTCGCGGAACGCATCATGGTTCCATGGATCAGGGCGGCTGCCATCTGCCAAGCCAATGCTTACAGCAGCGTTGTTCCGCTCAAAATCGGTCGCCCATTTGAAAGCTTCTGCTACGTCTGGATCATCAAACAGGAAGTGGCTTCCGTCGAGGGCTAGGCCGTCCCAGGTGACCTTTTCGGAAAATGCTGGTGGGAAGTGTGCCCAGAAGATCCATGGGTCTTCCATACCGTAGTAGTTTTCTGCGGGACGATTTAGGCGCTGACAGAAGGCGTACAGGTCATCTGTCGTCCAGTCTGGTGAGGGCAGACGTAAGCCCATCTGGTGAATCAGGTCGAGGTTGGCGACCAAGAAGCCAGCCTGCAGCTGGAATGGAAGAGAGAAGTAGCGGCCGCGGATATAGCCGGGCTCGAGTGTGTTACCAAAGAACATGTCCGGATCAAAGGTCGGATCTGCTTCAAGGAATGGTGTCAGATCGCCGAGCCAACCATTGCGAACGTACAACAGATTGTTGTTTACCCAGAGAATGTCAGGCAGATTACCTGCAGCTGCCCAGGTCATCATCTGCGAGTCGTATTCGCCTTGAGGAATAAACTCGTAGGTAACGTGAATATGGGGATACCTTTCCATGAAAGCATCGATACGGACCTGTTGATCCTGGGTATCATCGCCGTCATAAGCCCAGCCAACATAGCGTAAATGAATAATCTCATCTTCGGCCATGACTGCACTTGAGACTACCAGAAGCAGTGCCATGACCACAGAGAGTAACAAAGCTTTCTTTTTCATTTGATCACTCCTCTGCTTTTTTTAGCCACCTTGAATAGTTGAGGCGTGCCCACTAACGACAACACATAAATACCTCTGTGTTTGCCTGCGCGCTCACCACCTTCCAATGAATATTTTCAAGACTTAAAAAAACATCTGATTTATTATTCGCTATTTGGGACAAAACTCCTCTGTTTATATTGGAAAAAGGTGATCAAAATTTACAAACGGTTAAGTGCCTCATTGCAACCTGCCGAATACACGGAAATCTACTACACTGGCTTTTCGTGGTGGAAACCCTGGTTGAGCAGCTGTTACGGTCAGGCGGAAATACCTTGCTTCTACTTGTTTATGATCGGTATACGCGTAGTACGGTACTCGATCATTGAAGAAGTCTGTTCGCTCGGCGTACGTTTCCCACGTATCTCCATCAGTTGAATACTCCAGGATGTACTGATAGAAATGCAGTGCGCTTTCGAAGACAACCTCGGTTCTAGTTACGTCATGAACGGCGCCCAAATCGAGCAGCAGCCATTGAGGCATAGAAGCGTCGTGTGCTCGCCATTTTGTCAACAGGTTGCCATCGACGGCTTTATCGGCACTGAATTCACTGCTTTCCTCGGATGAGGCTTCAACAGGCTTGTTCAGTGATAAGAGCTGGTCATGGTAGTCCTTGTTGATGATCGGCCCATCGGTCTGCCAGGTGAAACTTGGCCCCTGAAAATCTCGCACCGTTGGCCAACCATCGCGCCATTCGATCTTGTCGATCAGCATTACACGGTGGAGATCCATGTTATCTCGATCATATGCGTGATAGACCATCCAATCTTGTCCTGCATCATCCTGAATGATGGCGTTGTGCCCTGGTGCGGTGAACTTCTCATTGTGCCGCATAATCGGGTTATGCGGATACTTCTCGAAGGGGCCCCAAGGAGAGGTAGCGCGGGCTACCATTACAGCGTATCGGTCGGGGTAAAATGAATCACCGCTGTAGAACATGTAGTAATAGTCACTGCGTTTGATGACCCACGGCCCCTCAACTAAACCTTCGTGCGGTGGTTGGGGAGGAAGATCAGCGTCGACTATTACGGGCCCTCCTTGGGGGAGCAGGACCGGTTTTGGTTCGCCAATCAATGAGCGTCCATCATAGGACAATTCTTGCACAAGCAGTGGTTGGCTGGCCGATCCCCAATACATGTATCGTTTTCCGTCATCGTCGGTAAACACCATTGGGTCAATATTCCTAAACCCTGGCCCAACTACAAGTGGTTCATCATCTGATTGGTATGGCCCCGCCGGATGATCAGCCCAGGCGACACCGATACCATGAGGGCCATCGGTTGCACGTCCCCCACGGGCAACAGCCGAGTAATACACGAAGAATTTGCCATCGTGATAGACTAGGTCTGGCGCCCAAAGATGGGGTTCGGATTGATGTACCCATGCGGGTAGTTCATCGGGAAACACCATTCCTACTAGTTCCCAGCTGACCAGGTCAGGAGAGCGTAGAATGGGCAGGCGCTGCCACTGACCGTGATGGAGACCGTTAGTGGTAATGGCATAGAAGTAGTCTTCGTGCTTAATGATAGTCGGATCGGGTGCATCGTAAGGAAATACCGGATTAATGTAAGGAACTTTCACTTGTGCTGCAGCGGGCTCAATCGGCACCGAATCAGCGGGCAAGGAGGCTTGAATTCTAAAGTCTTCTGGATCCAGCTCCTCGATGGCAAAGAACTGAAATCGTGCTTCGAGTTCTCTGCCGCTGCCTGGACTGATAGCGAACAGCCCTACACGTGGGTTCTGTAGTGTAGCGTATACAGATGAGCCAATCTGTTCCCATTGTTCACCATCAGAACTGTATAAGAATGTATAGGTTCGGTTCACTTTCCGGATCCGAAGGTACACGCTGTCACCAGCCGGATTGGGCTGCAGCTGGCTGCTGAAAATGGCATTAGCTTCTATTGCGGCTTCAAACCGCTGTTCACCAGCCCAGATCGATGTAAGGCGGAGGTAGTCGTCGGGGCCATCCCAGATAATAAGGCCAGCTTGCTCAAAGTCTTGCCGAGGTGAGAACTCAAGGTAAGTGGTTATTTGGTAGTTCTCATAGGGCACATCGCGCAAGAAAAAGTTGCGTGGGTTATTGTTCTTTTGGTGGATATCACTGTTTTGCGTCAAGATCGTTAGGAAACCAGGATTGCTCACTAGCGACCACTTGTCATCGCGGCGCTGAAATGTGCCAGGCCCTATTGTCCAATGCTCGGCGATAGTTGGACTGTCAAAGACTTCAATAATCGTTTCTGCAGATACGGAACCAGTAAGAGCGAGACAAATCGACAGCACAGTAATAAGAGGTAACCAGATTTCATTCATCAGCATCATTCCCTCCCAGCTCGTAGTAGTAATCAGTTAGTCTTTTCTTACCCAATAACAAAAATCCTCTTTTCTTAAGAGGAAAAAATATTTCAATAGTAAACCACATCATTGCACTATATTTACAAAATCAGCAGGAAAAACCGAATGAGGGGCGAAGTACAGCTCTGAGACTTTTCTTGAGTCTTAAGAGTTGCGGGAAGGGGTTAGCGATGGAGCCTGTAACTGGGAGTTCACAACTATCAAAACTGATAAACCGTTCTCTCATACTGCATCAGATTAAACAGCACAAAGCGATTTCCCGCACTGAGCTGGCACGTGTAACGGGTTTGACATCAGGTACAGTATCAAACATCACCGGCGAGCTTCTGCGAGAGGGAGTAATAGTTACTCAGGGGACTACAGATTCGACAGGGGGGCGCCCTCAAGTATTGCTCGCGATCAACACTAAGTCTCACCACGTTCTGGGGGTCAACATTGGTGGGACCAAAATTATCGCAGTGCGCACCAATCTCAATGGCGACATTCTTCAGAGGATTGACGAGCGATTTGACGCCCGTTTGCCGGTTGACCAGCAGCTGCAGCTGATTATCGATACCATCGAAGCAGCCATTCCTGATGACAAGGTGCGCAAGAAAATCATTGGGGTAGGGGTCGGTATTCCGGGACTTCTGGATAGCGCTTCTGGAATCTCCAAGTTTTCTCCTAACTTAGGCTGGCTCGAACTACCGATCAAAAAAATCCTCCAAGACAAGCTCGGACTACCAGTTTTCATCGATAACTCGGTCCGACTCGGTGCCCTGGGTGAGAAGTGGTATGGAGCCGGTAACCTTAAAAAAGATGTGATCGCCTTGTACGTTGGTACAGGTGTGGGTGCAGGGATTATAATCAATGGAGACATTTTCTACGGTTCGCAGGAAGCGGCTGGCGAAATCGGGCATATCGTTGTGGCTGATGATGGTGACTTATGTGGCTGCGGGAAGCGAGGTTGCTTAGAAGCCATGGCATCTGGCCCAGCAATTGTGAGGCATGCCCGCAGACTCATTAATAGTGGGCGAGAATCAAGCTTACGTGAACTAATAGATCGCGGTGAAGAGCTCACCGGTGAATTAGTCCATCAGGCAGCCCAAGCAGGAGATCCGGTCGGTGTAGAGGTTATGGAAAGGGTTGGCTATTACATCGGTGTTGGGATGTCCATATTGATTAACCTGTTCAATCCCGAACTTCTGGTTTTCAACGGAGGAGTCAGCAACAGCTGGGATGTGACAGGCCCTGTGATTCTGAAGACAGTAGAGAGTCGAGCGATGCCTGGTCAAGCACAAGCTGCACGCATAGTTCAGTCGAGACTTGGAGATGCGGCAGGGCCTTTGGGTGCGAGTTCATTGATTATTGAGAA
>CALKAR010000269.1 GCA_937988745.1 uncultured Peptococcaceae bacterium | reverse complement strand
ATAGTAACTTGGAGGCGATATGTATGAGCTTGCCACAGGCACTCATGTACCTTAGCAAGGAGGAAAAGGCACAGGTTAGGGCGGCTAGGGAGAAGTTGGGAATGAGTGAAAGCCAACTTCTCAAGGCCCTGACCATGCCTACCATCCGCAAGATCGCACGGATGGAAGATCCGAAAGCGCTGCGGAAGATGAAGGCCGCCCTGCTTATGAGACTGGACGGAGGGGACGAGGAGGAGTGAGGCCTTTCCTGGCCTCACTCCTTCTTTCGCTTGGTGCCTTTGTCTGGCCTAGGAGGCTTAACCCTGCTGATATATTCTTTTCGGACATACCGCCTGCCGTTTTCCGCGATGGTTTCCACCTCAATAACTCGAATCAAGCCGCGGTCCACAAGGGTACGTTCGATCTCGTCCATGATCTTGGCCGACTTGATCTGCTGGCTGAACCGCCTGTGTAGCTGCGTTCGAGATATGCGCCGGTGCTTCTGGATGTATCGCCACACCGACTGCAGGGCGCGTTCCCAGGAGTCTGTGCCCACCATTTGGTATAGCTCCTGGTTTTTAGCTAGCTCGTTGTTGATAATGTCTATCGCCCGATCCACGTCCTCCAGGGTGACCTTGATCCCACCAAGGCTAATTTCTGGCCGCCTGGATACCGCCATGAGCATAGCGAGCTTCAGCGCGTGCTGCCCGGCCTCCGCCAGCACAGGCGCAATCTCGGGGTTGTCCCTCGCCTTCCTGTCGTTCTCCTGCATCCACTCCACCCACCTTTCATAAGCATCCGCGGATAGATCGGCCTCCAGCTTAGGCAACGGCGGCACCGCCATGAGTTGTCCTTTGACCTCCAGCGGCAGTTGCCGCTGTTGAGCCGTAACAAGCCACGTCCTGATGTCTGCCAGCTCTCGCGCCACTTCAAGCAGCATGGCATCGCTGTTGTAAGACAGGCGCTCGTACTCTGGCAGCGGGGGGTTCGGGTCATAGAACTGAAACCAGCGAGGAAGGAAACCAGTGTCCATCGAGTCTGGGTCGAACGCCTGTAGGAAATTCTGCGGCGTAGTAGCGCCCAACACCGTGAGGTGTGGACTACGAATTTGGATTCGCTCCTTGGACAGCTTCCGTTCATAGGGCCGCCCCGACGTGGAACGGTCGTGGAGTTTCAAGAGCATGTCCGGCACGGCGCTCATGTACCCACGGCCCGCCGCTTGCTTGAGGATGTGTGAGACTTCCTCGGCCTCCCATACCACCTGATTGTTGGGCGCTTGGGCCAGGTCCTTGATAAGCCCCTCCTGCGAGAACTCGTCCAGACGAATGGTCGGGATCTCTGACAACTCCAGCACCCGCATGGCCGTCTTGATGGCGCGGCTCTTGCCTGACCGGGACGGCCCGATGAGCAGGATCCACAGGGCAGGGTGAACGTCTGGACGGATGGTCGGGTTGCATTGGATGTAGTGCCCACACGCCACGCTGAGAAGCGCCAGTCCGCAGGCGAGGTGGTACGTGTCCGGCGCACCCTTGGCATACTCCCTGGACACCTCCACGTAGCGCTCCAACCAGCCAGGAGGAATGGGCAAGGATGAAGGCTGTGGTTGCGGCTGGGCTTCTTCCTCGACCTCTTCTTCGGTTTCCTCCGCTTGCTCCACCGGCTGCGGCGGGTGCAGGGCCAAAGCCTTGTTGACCTCTGCTGTTAAGCGCTCGTGCTCGTCAGATCGCCCTCGGAATTTGTTCCAGGGCGAGTGCTTCGCTATGGTGTAAATGGCATCGGCGGGCAGGTGCGCCTCAGCCAGCGTTCGAATAAGCGACCACAACATGACGGAGCGCTTGCCCTTTTGGACCTGGTGCTCTGGCGTCTCAATGAGCGCCCACGCCTCCATAGGAATGAGGGAGCCGTAGCGCTCTAGCGCCTCTTGGTAGTTCATTTCGTTCGGGTTTACGTGCCCGTTTTGCAGGTGCTTCGGCAGCTCGTACCGGCGCAGGTCCTCCACGGTGTAGACCGCCCTTGTGGCTTTGAGGATCTTGCCCTTCGGCCCGCCTTCGTACTTCCAGTTGCGAGTCCCAGGCCACCGCAGGACCTGCCCCGCATCCACGCCGCTGGGGTCAGCCGTGCTCGCATGCGCTATGCGGCGGTTTAGCTCTTCCAGAGTTTGAGCGTCCACACGCTCTGCCAAGCGGTATAACGATTGGTACTTACCAGGACTTGAGGCCCAAAGGATAGTAGGTACTGGGTCCAAAGTCCTGGGGTCTACCGCATCCAGGTCGGCCCATGCCCACAAGCTTGTGGCCTGGTGTGCTTCTTGCTGACGCCTAGAGGGATTGGCATACACCAGAGGAGACCAGTAGACATTGGCCTCTTTGTTGCACTCCACGACCCAACGCAGGATGAGGGCGGCGTCTTGCGGCCACTCAAACCAGCGCTCGTACCACCGTTCGCCCCGGAGAACAGGGACACTTACCCACCCCCGCTGCTGTCCCCACACCACAGCGGGTACTTTCAGGAGAGAGGGGACAGGCATTCGTTACGCCTCCCGTGTGGAAACCAGGTCTGAGTACTCTCCTAATAGTTGAGGGAGCGCGCTGTGGGGGAGCGTGAAAGCATCGTCGTTCACCAGCAAAAGGAAAATCTTCCATTTGCCGCCAGGCTCCCTAACGGCAGCTATCTGCTGCTTGTCCAGCCACCGATAAAGGGTAGCCCGCCCTACACGCAGGCGGCGGCAGGCGTCGGTAACGGATGTAGCGATCACTTTGCGTTCCATATAACCGTCCACCTCCTATGCACGATTAGATTAGCAAACCACTTGCGCTAATGCAAGAGCATGTGATATAACCTGATTGTAGGTAAAACATTCGGGAGGGGCGGGCGTGAAGTATAAGCCACATCGTCCGCTGTGGAAGCACCAGAAGCGAGTCCTGAAACGGCTGTGGAAGATCGGCTCCGCTCTGGTGTGGGCGGACACCGGGACCGGCAAGACAAAAACCATTGTGGATTACGTCTACGCCAGCCACCAGGCGGGCCGCATCAAGCGGGTGCTGGTGGTGTGCCCGCTGGCGGTGGTAGGTGTGTGGGCGGATGAGATCAAGGCGAACTGTCCGCAGCGGGTGAGTGAGCAACACGCCGTTGTGAGCATCTTTTCACGGAACGACTGGGATAAGTTGAGCCGTGTCACGCAGGTTGTGGAGGAAATCAACACTGGCGTTTTTACCACGCCGATCTGGCTCGTCGTCACCTACGACACCCTCAACCAGTACGCCAAGTTCCTAGCTGAGGAGTACAGGCCAGACCTGGTGGTGTTTGACGAGAGTCACTACCTGCGCAACTACACGGCCATTCGTACCAAGCGCGCGCTATATCTAGCGCGCCATGTCCCTTATGTGGTGTGCATGTCGGGCACGCCTGCGCCCAAGAACTACGCCGACCTCTACTACCAGATTAAGATGGTAGACCCGCAGGCGCTGCCGCCCACTATTGGCGAGTTCAGGGAACGGTACTGTGAAATGGGAGGCTACTACGGCACGGAGATCGTCGGCCACAAGAACGTGGACGAGCTTGTGCAGCGCATCAAGCATGTTGTCATAAGGGTGCGGAAGGACGAGCTTGACCTGCCGCCTGTCATTGACCAGCGCATCCCTGTGGTCATGGACAAGCGTTGCCGCAACCTGTACGACCAGTTGAAAAAGGAGCTTGTGGTGGCGCTTGCCAACGGGGAGCGCATTACCGTGGGCAACCCGGCCACGCTCGTTTTGCGTCTGCATCAGGTGGCAGGAGGATTTCTCAAAGACCAGCTTGTAGGCGACCACAAGCTGCGGGCCTTGCAGGAACTAGTTGAAAACGAGCAGGGCAAGCTTGTTATATGGGCGCGGTTTCTGGCGGAAATTGACGGAAACTCCAACGACCTCAAGCGTATGGGGGTCGCGACAAGAATTATCAGCGGAAAGGACTCAGGTGAGGAGCGAACCAAAATCATCAAGAGTTTTCAGACCTCTGACTCCCCCCGCGTCCTGGTATGTCAGATAGCATCGCTAGGCGTAGGCGTGACGCTCCACGCCGCGAGCACAGCCATATTCTACTCCACCGAGTGGGCCGCAGACATCCACCAGCAAGCCAAGGACCGCATCCATCGGGCAGGGCAGACGCGCACCTGCCGCTATCTCCACATCATCGCCCAGGACACGGTGGACGAGGCCGTGTACGAGGCCCTGAACCGCAAGCTCACACGCCAGGAGATCTTGTCGGAACTGGTCAGGAGGTGGGAGTATGACATCGCACGAGCTAAGAACCTGGGGTAGGTGCCCTATCTGTGAGGTGTGGAAGCGCACCGAGCACCTCAAGCGGGTGCCCAAAGGGTTTTTGGTCCGAGGCTACCGGTACTTCTACGTCTGCGAAGAGTGCGCCCCGAAGCTGATCGCGGCGAAGAAACGGAAGGAGGAAGAAAAAGGCCATGCCTAGCGCTTGCGCTTGCACCGACTGCGTTCTACACGAAACAGCCGTCACCGTCTGCATGGCACCAGATACCCCCAACGACAAGCCCACCTTTGCTGTGGTCGGGGAGGCCCCTGGCGCGGAGGAAGACCGCCAGGGACTACCGTTCGTCGGCCCCAGCGGGCAGCTTCTGTGGGACGAGCTTGCGCGGCATGGGCTGACTCGGGAGTCAGCGCACGTGACCAACGTTGTTAAGTGCCGCCCGCCCGACAACCGCACGCCGAAGCAGGGGGAGATCAAGCGGTGCCTGCCGTATTTGCAGGCGGAGCTTGAGTACCTGCGGGACATGGGGTGCAAGTACATCCTGGCCTTGGGGGCCACCGCGTACAAGGCGTTAGGCGGCCAGGGGAGCATCACGGAGCACGCTGGGACGCCTTATGAGTGGCAGGGATTCACCATTGTACCGTCGTTACACCCGGCCGCGGCGTTGCGATCCCCACAGCAAATGACACGGTTTAAGCAAGCGGTGGGAAGGTTTGCCCAGGTGGTGCGGGGAAAAGAGTGACGCTCCCGGACGTGGAGGTGGTGGTCGTCCGGGACGAGCAGGGCATCAAGAGCATGTACCAGGACCTGCAGCGACACAGGGTCGTTGCGTTTGACATCGAAACCTACGGCCTGGACGAGCAGCAGGAGCATTCGGACATCATTTGTATCAGCTACTGCGCCAAACCCGAAAAGGCGTATGTCGTCCTCCTGAACCACCCAGAGCGCACCGGGGACCGGCAGGAAATGGAGAAGCTGCTACGCCAAGTACATGGCCTCCCCGTGGTGTGGGTTGCTCACAACGGGAAATTCGACTGCCGCTGGCTGGACCGCTTCGGTCTAGTAGCGCCCAAGCTCAAAGCCGATACCATCATCATGGCGCACTTGCTGGACGAAACCTCACCCAAGAGCGTGGAGGCCGTAGCCTCCCGCTACTTGGGCACCCCAACATGGAAGCACCTCATGGCGGACCACTTCAAAGCAATCGCCGACGCCATTCAAAAGGGCTACGAAATCCCGGCTCCTCCCCTGGAGGATTTGGCTCGATACGCCGCGCTGGACGCCGCC
>CALKAR010000268.1 GCA_937988745.1 uncultured Peptococcaceae bacterium | reverse complement strand
AGCCACGTTGAGTGCGTAGTCTTGATGTCTAGGGTATAAGCATTGATAGGGTTGACGAGATAGGATGGATGTCCATATAGTAAAAGAAGGCGAATCAACGGAATAGAAAAGTGAGGGGGAGAACGTGGGGAAAGTTGAGAGACTATATGCTATCACCACATATTTGATGAACAATGGTAAAACTGCAGCCCGCGAGCTTTCTCAAAAATTTGAAGTGTCAGTACGCACAATTCAACGTGATATAGACTCATTGTGTCAAGCGGGGATTCCCATAGTGGCGGAAACCGGAACCAACGGAGGTTATTATCTTGACGAGAGTTTCCGCATGGATGCACATACGGTATCAAATGAAGATTACTCATTCATCCTTACTTCTCTGAAGGGCCTTTATTCTGCTATAAAAAGCCCTAAAATTATTTCAACCCTTGAAAAAGTCTCCTCTTTGACAAAAAATCCCGATAACACAATCATCCTTGATTTTTCAGTATTGCGCGAGGGTGATAATCAGCTTATGCAAATACTCCAGGATGCTATACATACAAAGCGCTCTGTCCGCTTCGAGTATACAAATACAGACAACATTACACGAATACATACTGTTGAACCCATTGCCGTTGTATACCGGTGGTATTCTTGGTACTTGCTTGCTTATTCGGTTGCTAAGAACGGTTACAGAATATATAAGCTAATTAGAATGAGAAATGCTAAAATAATCGATGTTGCTTTTTCCGTGGAGCATAAAAAAGCAGAAGAAATATTGCATGATATGGATAATCAGATGCCAAGAAAGCTTACAGAAATAACCGTTTACGTCAAATCGGAGGCGCGAGCCAAGGCCGTTGAGTATCTTAACGGCATAGTTACTTGTGAATATGATAACAATGATTGTGATATGGTACTGAATGTCATTGAAAATGAGCACTTATGGTTTGGAACGCTGTTATCGCTTGGTGATGGGATTGAGATCAAGGCACCAGAGCATATTAGGAATCGTGTAGTTGAATCGGCGAAAAAAATAGTCGCGCTGTACGAAAAACTATGACATACTGTTGTCGCAGTTCCTCTGTTAAAATTATGTCATAAAAATATAGTAACGGAGGGAATGAACTGTGACTAGTATTAAAAGGTATCATGTAAACGAAGAAAATGCATGGTCAGAAATGGTAGAGGCTGGAGATTTTGTGTTTCTAAATTTCTGTGTAGGAAATGTCGGACAATCTGTTGAGGCCCAAATACATGGTGCATTGGATGACATGGAACATCATCTGGAAGAAATTGGTTTGACCTTAGAATCTGTAGTTAAGGTCGATGTTTTATTAAGAGATCCATGGGATATACCTATCATGGAAAAGGTTTTTATTGATCGTTTCGCTGGTAAATATCCCGCTAGAAAAACAATCCAGACAGATTTTGCACATATAGGTGGCCCAGATGGGCTTCATGCACAAATTGACGCAATTGCGTATAAAAAATAGGGTACATATTACAACTGCAGCCTGTTGAATGAAGAAAATATCTGGATAACCGGTCTGCTGCCAAGATCTATCTCAATTCCTTTTTTGGCGGCAGACCGGTATTGTATAAATGGTAGTATGGGAACGCATGGCTGCTGATCGGGATTCTTTTTATCCCGATTCGATACAGATTACACCTCCGTATTCTATATGTGAATTCTATCCATACTAACCAAAAAAAGGGCTTGGACATCGGCCCTCAAAATAGGATGAAGAGGTGATGCTATGGACAAGCCCATCGTAAAACCTGAAGTGACGGCCTTTCTTGATGAGGTGCACCATCCTCACAGAGATGTGATTGAGACACTTCGAAGAATTATCTTGAGTACAGACTCGAGGCTAACGGAGGGTATTAAGTGGAATGGGCCCAACTACAGCCTCAGTGGTGAAGATCGGATCACTCTGAAGATCTATCCTCCTAGGAACGTCCAGGTTATCTTTCATCGTGGTGCAAAGGTGAAGTGTGCCTTGCTGGATTGGAAGTCAAATGACAGGGCAGTCTTAACACTTCGGAGTATGAGGGAACTCGAGCAGAACGAGACTGTCATCGTGGATATCATTGCGAAGTGGCTCGTTCAAGGCATACCCTAGGACCGAATATCCGGATGATACGTAGGTGATGTTTACTTCTTTGAAAGCAAGTAAAAAGGGGCTTATGGCAGACTGTTTGAGTAAGCTAAAAGCCCATGCTTAGTGCTGTAGACGTAAAGCTTACCGCCGGAGATCATGGGGAAGCGAAAACTTGGGCTCTGCTCGGGATACAATCGGTGCAGATACACTCGATCGCTCTTTACAAGCGCAGCGAACGCCAAATAATGCTCCTTGGTCATCGGATGGTCTACCGTGATATAGTAATCAACATCCATTTCTTCGATAGTGATCTTGGGGAACTCTTGTGTCTCAATAGGTGAGACCGGATCTAGCTTTCTTCCGCAGCAGAAGATGGAGGCACTTCCTGTGCTGACTAGGATGTTTCCACAAGAAGGGCAGACGTAAAACCGTATCTTAGCAATATTGCCAGGATCAGGCTTGTTGGGCGTGATTTCGCCTTCCATGAGCTGCTGCATGTCCACTCCGAGAATGGTCGATAGGTCGGGCCAGAGAGATAAATCGGGACAGCCTAAACCACATTCCCACTTGGAAACGGTCTTGCTTTGAATACCCAGCGCATCAGCGATGTTCTTCTGGGTGAGACCTTGTTCTTTTCGGAGTTTTGCTATCAGCCTGCCGACCTTCACACAGTCCATGTCTCCACCTCCATTTCCTCCTAGTATAACATATCAGATCAGTCTTGCTATGATTTGGACCAGCCTAGAAGGAAGCTGCCTCAGATCGGTAATGTCCAGGGTGTTTTCTGCCCCGTATAGCTCGCGGATGGCTTCCTTATCTTGACCAATTGCAGCAGCGAGAAACTGAATGCCTTTCCGCCTGTACTCCTGAAGCGTCTTTTTCATATCATCCGCTGCAAGCTTGCCAGTGTAATTGGGCATCGCCTTGGGCTGCCCATCGCTGATGCTGATCACCAACTTGGTATCCTGTGGGGCTTTGAGCAGCCGATCCGAAATGATGCGCAGCGCCATACCATCGCGGTTGTTGCTGCGGGCCTGAATATTCATCAGCGAGTATTTGTCATCTGGATCGTTGCTTTCAAAATCTACGTAGGAATAAAGGGACATCTGTTCTAACTTAGAGCGATCCGCTGTATCACCATAAATCAAGATGGGGATGCCGCATCCCGCACAGAATTCATATAGGGCGACTGCGGCTTTTTTTGCTGAATCTAAGCGCCCAAAGGCTGACATCGAGGCCGATTCGTCGATGCGCAGGGCAACGGCGAGTGAAGGTTCTTCTGTAGGCGGCAGTTTTCTAGCAAACACCCTAAAGTCCATGGTCGCAAGCCGTTCTGCGCAGAATTTTGTGCCGTGCAGCTGAGCCTTGGCGAATTCATTGGAAACGTCATGTTCAAGCAGCGGATTTGTTTTGCGGATCAGTTCGCGAATAACTGGCATTAATTCAGAAGCTATTTTGTGGTATTCTTCCCGATGCTTGTCAGTTACTTCGGGTCGGTGCACGATCAGCTTGATATCCTCATGCAGACTTCCCTGGACGCTCTGTCTGGCTTCAGCATTGAGTTGTCTGCGAAATTCCCGTTTTTCTAGTTCGCTTACTTTGGATCTGTCTAGGTCATGGTAGAATGGGACGCCATTTTCGGCATTATCGCTGCTTGCTTCAGTGCCGATTTCAGCACTACTTGTATCCGAGTGTCCCTCGCTGTCAGGAGATTTCCTCAGGCGAACTGCATTTTCACTATTATCGCCTGCCTCGTCTGTGGACAAGCTGCCATCGTCAGAAATGTGAAGTTCCATAACTTCTGAATTAGCGCTTATTCGGGGACGTGAGACCACACCATTAAGTTCTTCAAGGTACTCCTTTAAGCCGGAGTCAGCCAGCGCTTGTTCCAAGATGGCGAGTTCTTGGGGATCGGTTGTGATCTTGTAGAGCACCTTATGATAGAGGCTTATTTTCACTGGTATGCCTCGAGCAACAGCATCAACCCAGAAGATGTAGGAACGCATTCCGGCGGCGCCTTTGATGGCATTAGCCTTGGCTGTATTGTCCAGCAGAATAACGGTATCGGCTAGGGGAGAAAGTATTTCTTCCTCATGACAGCCGGTCTTGGCAGCAGCCCTCTGCATCATGACTTCTTTGGGAGGCAGATCGAGTTTTTCGGCGTGTTGCACGCGATCCCGCAGAGCTTCATTCAAGGGACGATTGCCTTGGTAGCCGCGGTTGGTAGTAATAACGGCAATAAAATCAGGATGGCGGCGGGCAATGCGGGTGGGCAAGTTGAGGCTCCCATCCGGTTCTAATACGGAGTTGAGAGCCATCAATACGGCCGCGTCGCGAATAACCGTTGGTTCCTGAATTTCCAGCAGCCAACCATTTTCGTAGGCTCTGACAATTTCTGATGGGTAATACTTGTACTGCACTGTACCTGCTTGGTCCTCAGACAAAACCGGTAGAATAGAACCGAGTATATCAGACTTATCCATATCCGCAAAGCACGTCACCTTGGTATACGGCAGGTTGAAATTGGCCGACAAAGCCTTGGCAAGCTGTGTTTTCCCTGAACCAGCATCACCTTCTAATAGAATAGTGCTGATTTTCATCTCGCCGCGGTGCCAATTCTCTATGATTTCCCGAGTAATGCGCCTCTCTGCTTCGCTCTCAATATGTGAAGGCGGCTTTTTCCAGACAAGTGCCAGTTCTTCGTCGGTTAACTCTCTGTAGGGTGATAGAACACAAGTGCGCCTCATCGCCAAACCCTCTTTGCCTGTGGATTTGCAGCGAGATGCCTGTCCATCATGGCCTCAAGTTTGTCTGTATGGTCATCGCTGGGGTCCTTATACTTCAAGACCTCAACAACAGTAAGCTCAAAGGAATCAGGACCGTACTCGTTCCAGAGTTTTTGCAGCTGCTTGTTCGGATGCATATTAGCTGACAGCTTCATTCTCGTGCTGTTGAAGCTGACTCTGGTGTCCCGGGACATGTCAAGAAACACGTCACCTGTCTCTTTACACCGGAATGAAATTATGCCCATTTCGGGCCGTCTGGCTTTGTACGCCGCCAGCAGCTCTTTTTTTCGTTTTGGATCCATGATGTTCACCTCGACTCTATTATGAACCAAGAGGTCCACAAACGGTATCCACGCTTCGTAGACTTTGAACTTGTGTTTCACTTGCTGCCTTAATTACAAATAGATAGCAAAGGAGATTTATATCTGATGAGTAATGAACGCGTATTCAAAATGGCTTTCTCTAAAGTTTATCCACTCTTGGTCAAGAAGGCTGAGCGTAAAGGACGCACTAAAGACGAGGTTGATCAGATAATTTACTGGCTGACGGGATATGATGAAGCTGGTTTGCAGGAGCAGCTTGATAAGAATGTGGATTACGAGACTTTTTTCGATGAAGCTCCGCAGATGAACCCCAACGCCATCAAAATTACCGGCGTGGTGTGCGGAATTCGTGTAGAGGAAATCGAAGATCCGCTTATGCAGAAGATTCGCTGGCTGGACAAACTTATAGACGAACTCGCCAAGGGAAAATCTATGGAAAAGATTCTACGGAATTAGTTCAGATAAGGCTTTTTGGATAACCGCGTGTCGTTTCAGGTGAAGACGTTCACAGGAAGGAAAGAAACTCTAAGCAAAGAATGTTGTTGATAATGACACTCAGAACCTGTTCCTATTTAGGAGGGTTGGTATGATTACCGAGATTGATATGAAGCACTTGCGCCGCTGCGTTGAACTGGCGCGGATTGCTTTAGAGAAGGGTGACGAGCCTTTCGGTTCAGTTCTAGTCTCAGCTGATGGAGAGGTTCTCGCGGAAGATCATAACCGTGTGGCTGGCGGTGACCATACTCAGCATCCTGAATTTAACCTAGCTCGCTGGGCAGCAGCCAATCTGACTCCTGAAGAACGCAGCAAGGCAACAGTTTATACTTCTGGTGAGCACTGTCCCATGTGTGCTGCCGCCCACGGTTGGGTAGGCTTGGGACGTATCGTGTATGCAAGTTCATCAGAGCAGCTGGTGGAGTGGCTCCGTGAGTTGGGAGTACCTCCATCGAGGGTGAGAAATCTGCCTATCCATGAGGTTATCCGCGATGCAGTTGTTGATGGACCAGTTTTAGAGCTTGCTGAAGAAGTGCGTGAACTGCATCGCCAGTTCTACATGAGAAGGCGTTAGGGGGATCAATATGCAGTACGATGCTAAGACTCCCGAAGAGTATCTATCAATGCTTGACAATGACTGGAGAAGAGACAAGCTATTAGAGATCAGGCGGATGATTCTCGAACATGGTCCTGAATTAGAAGAAAGTATCAAGTACAAAATGCTGAGTTATGATATTGGCGATGAGGGGCTGTTCGGCTTAAATGCCCAGAAGTCATATGTCAGCCTATACGTGGGAGACATCGAGAAGATCGAAAATAGTAGTACCTTACTCGAGGGATTTAATACCGGGAAGGGTTGTATTCGAGTCAGAAAATCTGTTGAGCTTTCCAATACAGGTTTGGAGCAGTTTATTTAAGCTGTTATCGATCGTTGGAGAAGTGGCGGCGATACCTCGTGCTGATTTGATTTCATACTCGAAGGGAGGACTGCCAGTGTCTGAGGAAATACTGGAAATCTTGCGGAAGCGTTTTGAGGACAACATGCAGCGTCATAATGGTTTGGATTGGAGCGCGGTTCAAGAAAGGTTGGAGGCTAATCCAGAGAAGCTGCGCTCACTGCAGGAAATGGAGCGGACTGGCGGAGAACCTGATGTTATTGGTCAGGATCCAGAGACAGGAGAGTATATCTTCTGCGACTGCTCCCCTGAGACTCCTGCTGGCCGCAGAAATGTAACCTATGATCGTGAAGGCCGGCGGCAGAGGGAAAAAAAGGGGGTCTTTCCTCAGGGCAGCGCCTCGGAAATGGCTGCAGAGATGGGCATTGAGATGCTTACTCCCGAACAATACCATCATCTCCAGACTCTTGGTGAATTTGACCAAAAAACCTCGAGTTGGCTTAAGACGCCCGAGGACATCCGCA
Source organism: uncultured Peptococcaceae bacterium (assembly GCA_937988745.1). Classification (GTDB taxonomy): domain Bacteria; phylum Bacillota; class Limnochordia; order Darwinibacteriales; family Darwinibacteriaceae; genus JAAYMS01. The sequence goes on along the minus strand of CALKAR010000268.1, from coordinate 171 downwards.
AGTTGGGAGGCGCCCTTTTTGGAGATCGCCGCTACGGCCATGTATTTATCTACCACAATGGGGCTCAGTCGTTTTACAGTGTCCGTGGACTTAGGGGGCAGCTGCGAGTTTGACACGTACCGAAAAAGTGCCTAAGCGGCACTTTTTTTATTTGTTTTTGAGGCCTCTCTG
>CALKAR010000267.1 GCA_937988745.1 uncultured Peptococcaceae bacterium | reverse complement strand
TCGAACTAAAGTTAGGATCTTTTTTGCCGATATAGGATTATGGAAACCCACGGAAGGTATGAGGTGATTATATGCGCATATCTGGCCTTGCTTCAGGGATAGATACGGAAGGTCTAATTCAAGATTTGATGCGCGCAGAACGAGTTCCTGTTGACCGCGTTTACAGGCAGAAGGTAAAGGCGGAGTGGAAGCGTGACGCTTACCGGGAAGTCAATAACAAGTTGTTCCAGCTGCGCAGTAAGATATTCGATCTGCGTCTGCAGTCGAGTTTTACTACGCGCAAGGTAACATCGTCGCACCCGAGCTTGGTCTCGGCATCTGCCACTGGCGCTGCAATCGATGGCGATTATGAGATTACTGTTAAGTCGCTGGCTAAATCGGGCCGATTGGTATCCGACGAAGTTCATCAGACGTACGACAAGTTAAGCGACATCTTCGGTGATAACGATGAAGTCACGGTGGTCTTTAAAGGTGCAGAAGACGATGATATTGAACTAACCTTCAAAAAGACTGATAACATTGAAGACATCGTGAAGGTCATTAATGATGAGAAAAGGCTTGGGTTCAGTGCTATTTATGATGAAGTCACCGGCCGTTTGGTGTTTACTACTAAGGGCACAGGCGAAAGCGCTGAAATAGCCATTCTTGATGATGATAGTTCGTCATCAGGGTTAGAGTTCTTTATGAAGTTGGTTGGGTTTGTCGATCAGGACGGGAACCCATTCGACGAAACTAGCGGTAGGTTTGAGGTTGAATCTGGTTATGCAGTGTTTGCTCGGGGAACGAATGCCCAGCTGATAATCAACGGCCTTGAGACAGAGAGGGAGTCCAACACTTTTTCTCTCAATGGCATTAACATCACTCTCCTAGAGGAACCCGAGAAAGACGAAAACGGCGATCCAGTTAAGCTGCAGACTGTGCGGATTGGCGTTGTACGTGATGTTGATGCAGTTTTCAATCGTGTCAAAGAGTTTGTTGATCTTTATAACGAGATCATCTCTGAGCTTAATTTGAAGCTGAGGGAACCGATCAACCGCTCTTACGAACCCCTAACAGACGAAGAAAAGGAAGCGATGGATGAGAAAGAGATCGAGAAATGGGAAGAAGCAGCAAAAAGCGGGCTGCTCCGCTCCGATCCGATCATTTCGAGTATCTTGTCTGAGATGCGTATGGTGCTCTCTGAAGCCGATCTGCGCTCCATCGGAATCACAACAGGTTCATGGCAAGAATATGGACGTCTGCACTTGAATGAAACCAAGTTCAAAGAAGCTTTTTCTGAAGATCCTGAAGCTGTAATGGAGATCTTCACCAAAGTTGAGGGTGAAAATAACGTGGGTCTGGCAGGGCGTTTAACCCGTGTCTTGGACGGCGGCCTTGATCGTCTAACCCGTACGGCCGGTAGAGCAGCCTCTGCATACGATCAAAGCTTCTTGAGCGAGCAAATTCGAGACTACGAAAGACGACTCGAAGCCATGGAGGAGCGTCTCACTAGGGTCGAAAACCGCTATTGGAACCAGTTTATCGCCATGGAGCGGGCATTAAGTGAGCTCTATGCTCAAAGCGACTGGCTCTATCAGCAGCTCGCTGCGCTTCAGGGTTAACAAGGGGGTAGTGCATGTCTGAGGCATCGAAAACATTAGCTGCTCTGTACCAAAACAAACTACGTCTCTTCAAGAACTTGGAGATTTTAAGCCGTCAGTTCAACGCAATTTCTATAACTCCGCAGTCCGAAACTGATGGAGGTCTCAGCCGCCTGCAGGCGCTGCTGGATGAACGAGCTAGCCTGATGGAAGAGATCGATGTTCTTGATGAGCAGATTGCCCGACGTGCAGCCGCAGGAGAACCTGAACCCCGTGAAGTTCGGGAGATGAAAGAGGAGATCATCACTGTAATCGAACGCATTCAGAAGATGAGTTCGCGGCTCGAAAAGGAGTTGGAACGCGAGACCGACATGCTTCGCGAAGCCGTTTATAAGGAACAGGCAGCTCAGCGTTCTGCCAGGGCATACGAACCAAAAATTGATCCAGGTGAAGGTATATTTTTCGATAAGCGCCGCTGAAATAAGCCAGGGGACAGCTCCCCTGGCTTTCTTGTCCGTCCGTTAAGGGAGGAACAATGTTAGAAACAGCGAAATAAGAATAGAAATAATTAGAAAGTGGGGGTTCTAAATGGCGTATTTGTTAGGTTTAGATATAGGTACTTCGGGCGTAAAAGCTCTCCTAATGACGGAAACAGGCGAAGTGGCTGGCAGCGTCACTGAGGAATACCCGCTCCATTCTCCCAGACCCGGCTGGACTGAGCAGGAACCAGAAGACATGTGGCAGGCTTCGGTGAAGGCTGTTCGGGGAGTTCTGTCCAAGTGTGGAGTTTCAGGCAGCGACGTTAAGGGTGTCGGGCTTTCTGGTCAGATGCACTCATCTGTCTTTTTAGACAAGGATTATCAGGTCATCCGGCGCGCCATCTTGTGGAATGATACCCGCACAAGCGGCCAGTGCCAGGCCATTCGTGATGCCCTCGATCCTGAGATGCTGTTTGCTGAAGTCTGCAACCCGGTCCTAGAAGGTTTTACACTCCCCAAAGTAGTTTGGCTGCGGGACAACGAACCTCAGAACTACGAAAAGCTGCGGTGGCTGGTCCTTCCCAAAGATTATGTTAGGTTCCGCCTTACTGGTAATTTAGCCATGGAGGTTTCTGATGCCGCCGGTATGCTGATGATGAATGTCCGAGAACAGAAGTGGTCTTTGCCTGTACTGGAAGGATTGGGCATTTCAAGCGAGATTCTGCCGCCTATCATCCAGTCTTCTGAGGTTGCGGGCACCATTACTGCTGACGTTGCAGAGCTGACTGGGTTGGCCGAAGGCACCCCGGTGGTGGGCGGCGGTGCTGACAACGCCTGCGGTGCAGTTGGTTCTGGTGTGGTTAAGCCTGGGCGAGGTATGATCAGCTTAGGTACCAGCGGTGTTGTCTTAGCACATTTGACAGAGCCCCGCTTAGTCAGGACAGGCACAGTCCATATGTTCAACAGTTCTGTACCCAACGAATTCTACATGATGGGTGTCTCGTTAGCGGCTGGCCTCTCCCTAAGCTGGTTTAGAGAGAACATGTCAGATCCTTCCGAGTCGTATGATGCGATGACAGAGCGGGCTGCTGCTTCACCTGCGGGAAGCCGGGGTCTCTTGTTCTTGCCTTATCTGCAAGGTGAACGTACACCTCACGGCGATGGTAATGCCCGCGGCAGTTTTGTTGGCTTAAGCGCGGCCCACAACCGCGGCGATTTGACCCGTGCGGTCTTAGAAGGCGTTGCTTTTGCCCAGCGCGATTCAGTGGAGCTTCTGCGCAGTGCAGGGTGGAACGGAACCGCGCTGCGGGGAATCGGTGGCGGGTTGAAGTCACCACTGTGGAAAGAAATCATTGCCAGCGTAACAGGCCTAGCTGTACAAAGTTTGAATATTGACGAAGGGCCAGCCTTTGGGGCTGCCATTTTGGCCGGCGTGGGTGCTGGTATTTTTGAAAACGTTCCTGAGGCATCCGATGCGGTTGTCAAGGTCACAGACACCGTTGAACCAAACAAGGAATGGCAGAAAGTTTATGAAGAGCTTTACCAGATTTACCGCGAGCTGTATCCTGCGCTGCGCAGCAGCTTCCATCAGTTGGTGGCTCTTCAATAAGTGGAGGACAATTTGTGGAACAGTTTTTTGGTTATGCTCGAGAGCTTTTAGAGCAGGGCAGGGCCGTGGTGGCCGAGCCCTATGGAGAAGAGAGCCTGTACGATCTTCTCAATCAGTTTGAACATGATGTACCATTTTATCTCAACCTGGCTCACCAGGCTGATGGTCCAGTGTTGGAAATAGGCTGCGGCTCAGGCCGCGTCCTACGCCACTTGGCCGCGGCAGGTGTTGAAGCTGTAGGATTAGATGCATCGGCATACATGCTCCAAAAGGCAGGAGAACGGCTTAAGGGGTTTGGCAATGTCCAGCTTGTGCAAGGTGACATGCGCACCTTTTCTCTGCCGCAGAAGTTTGATTTGATCATTATGCCTTACTGCACATTGATCTACACAAGAAATGATAACGAAAGGCGGACCGTGTTTGAGCGGTGCTTTGCCCATTTGAATCCTGGTGGTATCCTAGCTTTCGACTTCATCGCCGGTGAAGTTGAGTTAGGCGAAGGGCTGCCGTATTTGGCACTGCAGGGAACACATCCGCTGACTGGCGAGATATTGATTCATACTGTGCAGGAAAAGGGCTTAGCTCCCGATCTCAGGCTTTTGAATCAAGTGAGTTTTTCTATCCCAGAAGAAGCTCCAGCTAAAATTAGGGTGCATGCCAGTCTAGAGGCGGTGTGCCGGAGCGAACGCATTGGAGAGCTCCTGCAGGATGCTGGTTTTTCTCTGCGGGGTTTTTACGCTGATCATACGTTAGCACCGTATGACGGTGGCGACTCGTGCTTGGTTGTGGCGGAGCGGTAAACCAGGAGGATTGAGCTATGGATATTAAAGCACTTAAGGTGGAAAACCGGTGGAGGACAGTAGTTGAGGTTTTCCTCGATCAGGTACTGCAGAAGGAACCTTCACTCTGCAGCTGTGCTAAGTGCCGCGCCGATATGATTGCCATTGCTCTAAACAGCTTAACACCAGACTACAGACCGATCAACGAGCATTTCCAGTCTGAACACGGCGACTACGCGAAGGTTGAGGCCGCTGTCCAAAATGCGGTCAAAAGAGTAAGAGAGGCACCGCTCCACTCGATGTAAGCAATTCCTGCGGCAAGGATTTAAAAGGAAGTTAATTTATAAGGGACAGATTGTGAGCAGGTTTCATTATAAGGGTGGCAAAGAGTTAAGACATCTATCCATCACTGCATGAAGAGAGGAGAAGGTATGGATGAAGAAACTGCCAATAGCGCTGCAGCTGTATTCGTTGAGAGAGGCGGCGGCCGATAATTTTGTCGGCGTATTGGAGACTACCGCAGAGCTTGGCTACGATGGGGTAGAATTTGCTGGTTACGGTGGTTTGACTGGGCATGCCCTGCGTGACGTTCTCCAGCAGCTCGCCCTCACACCTGTGAGCAGCCACGTCGGGTATGATCAGCTGGTAAATGAATTCGATGACGTGGTTGCTTACAACAAGGCTATCGGCAATACAACGATTGTCTGTCCAGCAGCACCGCGCGAATTCGCAGAATCCGAAGACGGCTGGATTAAGTTCGCCCGCGAGATGACCGAATTAGGTAAGCGGTTTTCAGAAGAGGGAATGCGTTTGGGCTACCACAATCACAGCTTCGAATTCAAAAAGTTTGGTGGCCGTTATGCCCTCGATATCTTTTTTGCGGAAAGCGATCCTGATTATGTCTTTGCGCAGATTGATTTAGGCTGGGTGCTCCATGCTGGAGTCGATCCAGTCAAATATCTCAAGCAGTTTGCGGGCCGCTGCCCCTTAGTCCACGTAAAGGACTTTGACCAAAACAACAAGCAGGTAGATGTGGGCTGCGGGTGCTTAGATCTTAAGGCAGTAGTTGCTGCAGCGCAGGAAGTTGGCGTCGAGTACCTGATTATTGAGACTGAGGAATATGCAGAATCTCCTATTGCGAGTGTGCGGCAGGGACTATCCAATCTGCAGAAAGCCCTGGAATAGAACAGCATACATCGAAAAAGCCGGTAATCCCGGCTTTTTTTGTTAGATTTTTGGGCATACTACAAACAGCAAAATCCATGTTCTAGGGACAGATGCCATGCGACCACTCCTTGATCGTCTATTTGGAAAAAAGAAATCTCCTGAGTCTCAAGAGTTATATTTTTCTCGCTCAATAAAGGAAGTTCGGAAGCAGCTGGAACAGGGCATTTTCGGCCAGGACGACAGCATTGTCTACCGAACATTTTTTACAGCGGAGCCACACGAGCGGGAGTGCCTGATAGTGTACCCCGAAGCTATGACTGCAAACGACTTCGTCAGTGATTTTGTGGTGAGGCCTCTAAGCAGAGAAACCCTAGACCCAGGTCTCAAGGGAGAAGCCCTCGCCCGGTACCTGGTAGAGCATGTCCTTCCCATAAATGCCGTCAAGGAAGTTACCAGCATTGCCGATGCAGCCAACGAGATTTTGACAGGAGACGCAGCACTCTTTGTCGATGGCTGTGCTTCCGCTTTTATAATCCCTTCAAAAAGCCTGACTTTCCGCCAGCCCACCGAACCGTCGGCGGAAGCAGTGGTGCGCGGGCCCCGTGAGGCTTTTTGCGAATCCCTGGCCGTAAATATAACGCTTGTGCGACGCCGGATCCGCACTCCGATGCTAAAATTCAGCTATCTGCAGCTGGGAAGGCAGACCCAAACTAAGATCGCGATTGCTTATGTTGAAGGTCTCGCCTCCCCTGCTATCATTGAGGAGGTGCATCAGCGCATCTCGGAAATTGAAATCGATGCGGTTTTGGACTCGGGCTACATTGAGGAGCTTATCCAAGATGCGCCGTTATCGCCCTTTAAGACTATTGGGCATACCGAAAGGCCCGACATTGTCGCGGCGCGCCTTTTAGAAGGGCGGGTCGCTATCTTAGTCGATGGTACTCCCGTTGCATTGACCATGCCGTATCTCTTTGTAGAATCACTGCAGGCCAATGAAGACTACTTCAAGCACTTTGCACTTGCATCGGTTGATCGTCTGATCCGCTATATCTGCCTATTCTTGAGCACCAGTACACCGGCGATTTACTTGGCACTTTTGGCATATCATCCGATCTTGATTCCTACCCAGCTGGCGGTAAGTATCTCCGCATCTCGCCAGGGAGTTCCGTTCCCAGCAGTGATTGAAGTATTTATGATGGGTCTGATCTTTGAAATTATGCGCGAGGGTGGGGTGCGTTTGCCTGGACCCATCGGCCAAGCTCTCAGCATCGTGGGCGCGATTGTACTTGGGGATGCTGCTGTTCAAGCTCAAATTGTGAGCGCACCTATGATCATCGTGGTTGCCATCACGGCAATTGCCGGTTTTGCAGTGCCTAGGGTTTATGGGGTGATGATCCTGCTGCGCGCTTTTTTCTCTCTCTGCGCCGGATTGTTAGGACTGTACGGCTATTTCATTGGAGTGATTGCTGTCACCATTCACATGATGAGTCTGCGTTCGTTTGGTGTTCCGTACATGGTCAATTTCACAACTTTTGACCCCCAGAACATCAAGGATACTGCTCTGCGGGTGCCTTGGTGGCACATGCGGCTGCGGCCGAGACTCATCGGTGTGCGGGATCCACAGCGGCTCAGAAAGGACGGGGAAAGATGAGACGCCCTGCAGCACGGTTATTGTTAATCTTTTTCTGTCTCTTACTCAGCGGCTGTTGGGACTACATTGAGGTTGAAACGCTTACTTTCGTAATCGGTGCAGGTGTTGACACTGGTCCGGAGGAACACATCAAACTGACAGTTGAAACCTTCGAGGTCAAGGGTGGTGACCAAACAGAAATCACCGCATACACGACTTCTACGACCGGCCTCAGCTTTTTCAATGCTCTGCGCAACCTTACCAATATTACCGGTAAGCAGATGTTTTTCGGCCACAGCCAAGTGGTGATATTTTCGGAGGAGTTTGCGAAAAAAGGGGTAGGGCAGGTTGTAGGTTTCATGCAGCGTGATGCCGGTGTACGCACTAATATGTGGCTGCTGGTTGCAAAAGGGGCGTCGGCTGAAGACGTGTTCAAATCAGAGCCTCCGCTGGCACCAAGTATCGGGTTGTCCCTAAATCGGGTAATGCAGGTTCAAGAGCGCAATCCTACTTATATTCCAGTTCAGATCTGGGAATTCAACCGCGCACTAAGCGAAGAAGGCGTGTCGCCGATTCTTCCTGTTATTACCCTGATTGAACAGGATGATAAGAAGATTCCAATGGTGGAGGGCAGTGCTGTTTTTGAAAAGGATCGCTTGGTGGGATGGCTGGACTCACAGGATACGCGCATTCTCAATTATCTGCGAAGCGGAAAAATAACGGGTCTGCTCGTCACCGAACCAGAGTTCCGGGGAGAACGGAAGACAGTTGTTGCAGAGGCGCGGGCGTCAGAAGTCAAGGTGAGTCCAAAGTGGGAAAACGACAAGCTGAGCATGGAGATTGTTGTCCATCTGTTCTTGGATTTACATGAACTCGGGTTTGAGGTTCTTGATTATAGCCAAACAGACCTAAAACGTTTCTTAGAGGAAGCTTTTGCAAGGCAGCTGAAGAGCGATATCGAACGCCTGCTCAACACAATGCAGAACGAACTAAAAAATGACATCATTGGGTTTGGCATTTTGACCAAGAAGAAGGTGCCCCAAGCGTGGCGCAAATTAGGCGGAGAAGAACAGTGGGTGCATGAGTTTCCTAAAACCCCGGTAATGGTACATGTCTCCGCACTGATAACCGAAACGGGAATTCTCGCCAAACCTCTGGTAACGAGGGATTAAAATGCTGGCTGCTGCAGTAACATTATTGGCGTTTATAATGGTGGGAGTTATCGAGCCGTTCTTATGGGAAAAACGGCGGACTGTTACGGTCATCACTTACGGAATTATGATGGCCATCACAGCCATTCTCACGGCGCTGTTTGCGATGGGCATCGAACCGCCTAAGATGATTCTCGTCAACTTCGTGAGAGATCTGTTTCAGAAACTGAAGCCAGGGGGATAAGGATGAAGGAAGTCATCTCGAGACGGTCTGCGATCGCCACCGTAGTTTTGATGCTGATGGGCGGCTCAGTCATATTTGGCCTCGGCAGTCAAGCGGGCGCCGATGCATGGTTAGCGCTTATCTGCGGTGCTCTGCTCAGTTTCCCTTTCATCCTGATTTATGCCCGGTTGGCAGACTTGGAACCAGAACAGGACATTTTTCAGACGCTTGAAAAATCGTTAGGTAAGCCTCTGGCAGTGGCCGTATCCATAATCTACGGCTATTATGCGCTTCTTCTTATGTATTACAGTTTGGACAGCCTGGGCAACTTCGTGACAGTGGCAGGGTTGGTAGAAACCCCCAAAATAGTGCCGCGCCTAGCTCTTGTATTCATTGGTATAATGGCGGCAAAAGCCGGTGTAGAGGTCTTAGCACGCTGGTGCAGCCTATTTCTTCGCATTGTTATGCTCACTTCAATTTTGGCTTTTGTGCTGGTCTTAAAAGAGGTCGACTTCTCCAATCTGCAGCCTATCCTCTACAACGGCATCGGCCCGGTCCTGGAGGCTGCCCTGACGATCATGGAATTCCCGTTCTTAGAGACCGTAATATTAGTGTTTCTGACGGCATCTTTCCGCGGTCAAAATGGGAACCGCCATGTGTTGGTCAGAGGGCACTTTGCAGCAGCCGGACTGATTTTATTTATCATTACGCTCACTTTGACGGTTATCGGGCCAGAAATTTATCGGATTCAGTATTATCCTGTCTACGGTGCCGTTTCCAGAATCGATGTAGGAGGATTCTTCACCCGACTGGAGATCACCGTGACCTTTCTCTTCTTAATTACCGCCTTTGTTAAGGTGAGTATCTGTCAGATTGTAGCAGCGAAGTGCTTCAGCTACATCATTGGGGAAACAGACTACAGACGCCTGGTGACGCCTTTGGCTCTGTCTGGAATTGTAGGTAGCTTTTGGTTAGCGGAAGGCACTCTAGAAATGGAGAGGCGTGCTCTAGGGTTCTGGCCACCTCTTGAATTTGCCGTGCAGATCGTTCTGCCGGTTATCATCTGGATTGTGGCTGAGATTCGCGTGAAAAATAAAAATTAGAGCCGGTCGTATGCCTGCCAGACAGCGCTGTAAAATCGGGGACGCAGGCGCAGGATTGCTTGATTAGTGCGGACTGGATGGACCCGATTGGTTAGCAGGATAGCATACAGCCCTCGTTCTAGGTCGATCCAAAGGGATGTGCCAGTAAAACCAGTGTGCCCGATGGCACGCTGCGAAACATACTTTCCTCCCGAACAGCGCCTTGGGCTGGCCAAGGCCCAGCCCAAGGTGCGGGGTTCTTGTTCGCTTCCTGAGAAGTTTCGGCTCAACAGTGATAGACTTTCTGAAGAGACTATTGCCTTTCCTTTCAATGTCCCTCCGTTCAGAATCATCTGGCAGAATGTTCCTAAATCAGCGGCTGTTGAGAATAGACCCGCATTACCGCTGACACCTTTTAAGGCCCGCGCATTCTCATCGTGCACGATTCCCTGCAGAAATCTCTTCTCTAAAGGATCCCATTCTGTATAGGCTGTCCGTTCGCGCTGCATGGCATTCAGCTTGTAGGCTGTATCTTTCAGCTCGAGTGGTTCCCCAATGTACTGACGGAACAGCTGCTCGAGGGATTTGTTTGTAATCTGCTCAATGAGACAACCTAAGACTATAAAACCTATACACGAATATTCAACGCGGCTTCCTGGATCGTGACTTAGGGGAACGTTCAAAGCAGTCTTAAGTGCTGCTTCTCCGGGCACAAAGCGGGGTTCCTCATATAATGGAGCATGGACCGGAAAACCTCCGGTGTGGCTTAACAGCTGGGCAATAGTGATTGGTTTCTTATCTGTTGGTGCTTCGGGATAAATACTGCCAACTGTGGAGTTTAGGGAGAAGGCGCCTTCTTCCATCAGCTTGAGCGCTAGGGTAGTGGTGCTTACGACTTTAGTCAGCGAAGCAATGTCAAATATAGTGTCAGCCTGCGTTTCCGGTGCTTCCGGAAAAAAACTAATGTGACCGTAGGTATACGGTCCCCAGCACTGATCTTTCGTTCCGATCAGGACAGCGGCAGCAGTGGCATTTCTATTTGTGATGAATTCATTTACGTACATTAAAGCTTTGGTAAACATAGTGCTCACCTCTTCTGCAGTCTATTCTGCCTGGAGTTGGGATTTCCTTTAAATGCAGGAAATAGTTGGCTTCCGGCGAAAACTACCGAGGGAGGTTGAAGCACTTGATTAAAGGATTAGTGTTCGACTTTGACGGCCTAATTTTGGATACAGAAACTGTTCAATTCGAAGCGCTGCAGTGGCTTTATAGTCAATATGGACAAAGTCTTTCGCTGGATATCTGGGGAGAATGCATTGGTACAGATCATGAATTCGACCCTATTAAACACTTAAGAGAAATCACAGGATCGGAAACCTCTGAGGAAGAGCTGCGGGAGACTTACCTCTCACGTTTTCAAGAGCGGATTGCCCAGGAAGGCCCTCTCCCAGGTGTTGGAGACTACCTGAGGGAAGCGAAACAGATGGGGCTCGGCTTAGCTGTTGCATCCAGTTCGCCATCTAATTGGGTGCACGGTTTTCTGGTAGATAAAGGTTTGATCGAATGGTTTGATGTAATTTGTACGGCAGACGATGTGGAGAACGTAAAGCCCGATCCAGCATTGTACCGGTTAGCGGTGCAGAGACTGGAAATCGCTCCGAACGAAGCTGTTGCCTTTGAGGACTCACCAAACGGTGCCTTAGCAGCGGTCCGGGCTATGAAAACAGTTGAAAGAATTATCGGCCATAAAACGGGTACAGGCGGTTCAACAGGTGTCGGTTACTTAAAGAAAGT
>CALKAR010000266.1 GCA_937988745.1 uncultured Peptococcaceae bacterium | reverse complement strand
GGCTTCAGCAACCTTTGAGAGCGGAATTGTATGTGTAATCAAGGGCTTCATATTGATTTTTCTTGCCTTAATTAGATTGATCAGTTCAGGGATGCGGTTCGCATTCACCAGGCCCATGGTAATGGTGATGTTCTTGATCCAGAGCTTATTCATGTCCACAGTCTGCGGCGTCTCGAAAACGCCGATGATGGAGACGGTACCGCCAGGCCTTACGCTGTTGATGGCTCCTTGGAAGGTGGGTTCGAAGCCGTTAGCTTCAATGGTGACGTCGGCGCCACGGCCCTCGGTCATCGCTCTCAGCGCTTCAGGGACATCAACCTTGTTTGGATTGAGCCCCATATCGGCCCAGCCGTTTCTGATAGCGAAATCCAGGCGGGAATCGTCGATATCTACTGCCACGATGTTGGCCGGCCCCCATAGACGGGCCGTTGCCATGGCGCACATCCCGACAGGACCGGAACCAAAGACTGCTACTGTGTCGCCTGGCTGAATACGCCCCATCTCGGCGCCGTAATAGCCGGTGGAAAGAATGTCGCCTACGAATAATACGTCTTCATCGGTGAGGCCTTCGGGAATCAGATGCATGCCAGAATCGGCGTAAGGAACCCGGACATAGTCAGCTTGGCAGCCATCAATCATATAGCCGAAGATCCAGCTGCCATCAACGCACTGCGAGTACATACCTCTGCGGCAGTAATAGCATTCCATACACTGGGTTACGCAGGAAACGGCAACCCGATCGCCTGGTTTGAACTTAGTTACTGCCGAACCAACTTCTTCCACAACTCCACAGAACTCATGGCCAATGATCCTTCCAGGCTCCACCTCGGGAAGTCCGCCGTGGCGGATGTGTTTGTCTGTTCCACAGATCGTGGAAGTTGTAACCTTCACAATCGCATCGGTAGGTTCTTGGATTTTCGGTTTGGGCACGATATCCAGACTCATGTTTTCCGGGCCATGGTAAACATAGGCTTTCATAGTCTCTGACATACTCTTACCCTCCTAGACAATCATCGTTTTGCAGCGGAGTTAAGTTGCAAAAACGTGTCGGGTGCTTTTACCCCTCCTCTCTCACGAAAAAATAGACCAAGCTTTCAGCTTCACATAAAGAAGCCAAAAACCTGGTCTATCTCCGGGCCACGATTTCGTATCCCATTGATCTACCTGTTCTGTTTGACAGATCCCTCTTGAGTGATGGTACGGTCGAGGATCATCACGTGCATCCAGAAATTCCTCTGTGCGTCAACTAGGAACGCTTGGTGAAGGACATGGGCGCCCAGCATTTTTTCGATGTGGGGAACATTGTCGTGGGCATGCTGTTTAGCTACCTGTAAGCGTGCTGAGTTGACAACATCAAGGCCTTCAGATGTTTCGATGAGGAATTTTTCCGGGTCGGTGAGAAAGCCTTCGCCGCGGATGATTACAATATCTTCCCAAATCGTGACCCGAGTGTGATCAGCCCCTTTTCCGATTTTAGTCTTGAAGTATTTTTCGATGTAGATCTTCAGCTCGTGCTGCAATTGTTTGCGTGCCCGCTCATCCAGCTTCGCGTGACTCTGCACATTGTCGGCAGACATCGTTCTTCTCCTTCCCGCCAGCATCTTGCAGCGCATTGAGCTGTAGTTACGAAAAACAAAACCAGTATTTGTGGGTTCGAGAAAACTGCGAGCTTTCAAATACTGGTATTTTAGCGAGCCACCGGTCGGTTTCCCTCTAAACCACCTAACTTGAAAGCAAAAGATTGTGTTTAATTTATCATAGTCTAACAGATTTTGGTTGTCAATATCTGTTTTTTGGCAGTTTTCTGTGACTTAAGATAACGTTAAAGGATACTATGGAAGACTTTGTCACTAGATGTCGAAGAACGGATGAGAAAAGCCCTTTTTTTGCAGCCGAAAGACTACAGGAGGTAGGGACATAATTGAGTGCACGGAAATAAGATCGCGTGGAAGGAGGAGGTTCTTGTGGCGAATAAAGGCGATATGCTGCTGACTGACTATAGGCCCAGGAGTGAACTAGTCGTTGAACGGACACAAGTCACTGGGCCTAAGTTTCCTGTAATTGATGCCCATGCCCATTTCGGCCCCTTAACCTTAGGCCCAAACTATGCAGAGCGCTTTGATACCAAGGCCGAGGTAGAAAAACTGAAGGCCCTGGGAGTGCGGTATATTACTAACTTGGAAGTTCTCTGGGGTGAAGCACTGGATAAGGTACTGGATAAGATCCGCCCATACGATGATTTCATCCTTACCTCTGGATCGGTGGACGTCAGCCGCTTAGATGATCCTGGTTTTCCGGAACATGTTGAAGAAACACTGAAATCATTCAAGCGAAAAGGCATCCGAGGCATAAAGCTTTGGAAAGATATCAGCTTGAACATGAAAGACAAGGCAGGGAACTATATTCCCATAGACGATGTGCGTTTAAAGCCTATCTGGGATTGGGCTGCTGAACTTGATCTGCCAATCATCATTCACATCGCCGATCCTGTAGCCTTTTTCAAACCGATTGATCAGTATAATGAACGTTGGGAAGAGCTGCAGCGGAATCCTGACTGGTCCTTTTATAAGCCGGGATTGTTCACTTTCGAGGAGCTGATGGAGCAGCAGGAAAACATGCTCGCTCAGAATCCAGATACGACATTCATTATTGCTCATGGCGGCTCTTACTCGGAGAACTTGGGCTATGTGGCGAAGTGTCTAGACAAGTATCCTAATATGTATATTGATACCGCTGCGCGGTTAGCCGAATTCGGGCGACAGCCGTATACTGCTCGGAAGTTCTTTACTAAATACCAGGACCGCATCTTGTTTGGTACGGACTGCAGCCCAGGTTGGTACGAGCACTTACGCTATTATGAGTTCTTTGAAACTTGGAATGAGTATTTCGATTACAGCAGTTCCGAAGTTCCAGGGCAAGGACGATGGAAAATCTATGGGATCGGCCTTGATGATGAGGCTCTTGAAAAGATTTATTACAAGAACGCTGCTCGTCTCTTGAAGCTCGAGGTCTGACTGGGAAAGTCATGTTCAGAAAACGGGGCGATCACTGTGGCAGACAATGGTCGTAGGGTCTTTTTTGATACCGAGGTTGGGGTCCATTATGTCACACATATGTATACGCTGGCACACGCTGGTTTCAGCGATGATGAGCGAGTCTCCCTTTTGCCTTCTCTTGAAGTAGTGCTTGGAACTCCGCAGGGGATGTTTTATCTCCTGTTTGGAGTTCTTTTTTGATGCAGTCATGTTCTACGAAGGCGCTCAATAGTCTCCTTGAGGGAGCCTTCATCAAGATAGTTGAGGAGCAGGGAAGCGCAGGCCCAGATGCCATCGTACTGACCCGGAATGTCTCGGGTTTCGAAGCTCATTAGGAGATCATCCTGGCCAATGAGTCGAGAGAAACGCTTCACCATTTCTTCAGAGGCATCGAAGGCAGTGACTCTAAAACCCTGTTGGACATTGAAGCCCTCTAGTGTCCATAATTATACCGCGGCGCAAAGCTGATATAAAGTTCAGCAAGGGTTTTGTTAACAAAAGGAGAAATGCACTTATAAGTTCCCTGCAGCGGGGGTGGTGAGTTATGGGTAACGTAATCACTAACGATAAGGCGCCTCTCTTGGGAAGTCTGCAGGATTCATTCGCCCGAGCGGAGCAGATCAAAATAGTGGTTTCTTTTGTGATGGAATCTGGCGTGCGTCTGCTGCTGCCAGATCTTCAAAGCGCGCTTGACCGCGGAGTTCCCGTAGAGATCCTGACGAGCCGCTATCTCAACATAACAGAACCTTCTGCGCTTTATCTCCTGGTGGATCAATTGAATGGTAAAGTTGATATCCGCGTCTACGAGTCCGGAAATGTGGCCTTTCATCCGAAGACTTATATCTTCATCGCGGGTGATTATGGCGAAGTCTATGTGGGTTCGTCGAATATCTCTAAGAGCGGTTTGGTTGATGGGATCGAATGGAACTACCGCCTAATTGAGCCTCAGAATCCGGAGGACTACCGTGAGTTTATCGCTAATTTTGACCGGCTGTTCTCTCAAGCGCGTCCGATTGATGAAGAATGGCTCAAGGAATACAGCTTGTCCTGGAAAAAGCCGCGCTGGATCGTAAAGACGACAACCCGGACTTCAGAAGTCGATGAGAAGCCTGTTCCGTGTGGTGCACAGATTGAAGCACTGCATTATTTGAAACGCTCCCGTGACGAAGGGTTTCGCCGAGGCATGGTGGTTATGGCAACGGGAGTAGGGAAGACATATCTTGCCGCGTTCGACAGCGCTGCGTTCCGCCGTGTCTTGTTTGTAGCTCATCGAGAAGAGATTCTGCGGCAAGCATGCGAAACCTTCGAAAACGTTGTGTGACCTGGTAAACTAAAGTTGTAACACCTTGATATAGGATTTTGTTATACTAAAT
>CALKAR010000265.1 GCA_937988745.1 uncultured Peptococcaceae bacterium | reverse complement strand
TAGCATACAAGCCTTGGCTCAACAGATAACCGAAGGTATATGGGAAGTTGTAAAATGGAACGCCAGTAATATAGAAGTGAAGTTTTGAAGCCCAGAAATGAGGATGATAAGACTTCAAACCTCCAGCATAGGCTTCACGCTGGGCCTCTTCCATTAACAAATTCAGTTCATCTACACTGAGCACGCCTTTTTTACGCATTTCGTAAAACCGAGTTTCGAAGAGAAAACGCGCATGGATATTCATAAACATCGCTGCACTTTGTTCAATTTTACTGTCCAGAAGTGCTAGCCGCTCTTCATCTGTCTGGGCAGCACGAATAGCCGCATCAGCAACTACCAGCTCGGCAAAAGTGGAAGCGGTCTCAGCTACATTCATTGCATAGCGCTGGCTCATGGGAGGCATGTCCCTCAGCACGCTGCCATGATACGCGTGACCTAGTTCATGAGCAAGAGTGAACAAATTATCCGCCGAGCCACTAAACGTCATGAATATACGCGATTCCTTTGACTCAGGAAAACTAGTGCAGAAAGCTCCAGGACGTTTGCCAGGCCGGTCTTCGGCTTCTACCCACCGTTCGGTAAGAGCTCTTTCAGCTAAAGCCGCCATATCAGGGCTGAACTGACCAAACTGATCAATTACAAATTGGGCCGCTTCCTCAAAGCTGTAAGTGCGGCTGGACTTCGCAATCGGTGCGCCGACGTCGTACCACTCCAGTCCATCAAGCCCCAAGAGCTCTGCTTTGCATTGAAAATAATCCTTCAGCCGTTCCTTGCTGCCCTCTACCGCCGACCACATGGCGTCTAGAGTTTCCTTGGACATCCTATTGATCATTAAGGGCTCTTTTAAGACCGAGTCCCAACCCCGTGCTTTGTATACATTCAGTCGGAAGCCGGCAAGATGATTCAAGGCCGCTGCACAAAGCTCGGCTTCCTCCGCCCAAGCTGCTTCAAACTTAGTGTACGCCTGCTTGCGTATTTCCCGGTCGGCGTGAGCGAACAAATTAGCCACCTGGCCGACAGACATCTCCCTGACTTCTCCGTCAATTTCCATTGGTATGCTCATCCGAGCCACAATCTTACTATTATAAAGCTCGCTCCAAGCATGATAGCCATCGACTGACAGAGCGTTTACCAAGACTTCTTTTTCAGCCGACATACGTTCCCGGGCTTGCTTGCGCATTTCGTCTAAAGAGAACGCTATAGGTGCGAGTTCTGCATGTGCTAAAATCTTCTCCCACTCAGCATCACTTATTTGGAGAGCTTGCTCTTCAATGTAATTTGCAATGGAACCAAGATCGGCCCGCAGCTGACGCACTTCTGCTCCGAGTTTCTGGGCCTGCTGATCCTGTACATTTTGTGCCGTCAAGCAGCTGACAAAAGCCGATGCCTGACGAAGCCGGACATGCACTTCTTGGAACAAATTTATCAGGTATACCCAATCCTGAGGATCAGTTTTCCCCTCATTATCCTTGGCATTAGTTTGTAGATCTTGAATTTTTTCCCTCAACAATATAAGATATGATGAAAAAGATTCTGATGCACTTCCTCCAAAAAAAAGAGAATCTAAATCCCAATTCTGACTGATTGCCTTCATTACAATAATAAGCCTCCTATTTGAATGTTTCGGTGTTAGTTCAAGGGATCAAATAACAAATCCTGCTCAAATACCGGCTTCAGCACGAATTTTGTTCATCTTCTAGCTGGGCGTTGTCCGATTTTTTATAAAAAGTGCAGGTTAAAGAAGGGATTTCGTATTTGGGGTCGAAATATCACCATTAAGTTTCTTGCCTGTAGTTGGTAAGACTTCGACTAGGAATCAGCCTGGGAGGTGGTTTAGAGCGAGGCTGTGACTGTTGGACGAAAGTGGCGTAGGGGAAAACAAAAAGTGACATGAAGGGAAAACAAAAATGAGGAAGGTGAAAGATCGAAAATGAAGCGTAGGCTGACAGTTTTTCTCGCTTTAGTGCTGGCAGCGGCTCTTTCGTTTACTGCATTTGCAGAAACACGCACCGGCACATGGGTGGACGAAGTTATTATTGTCGAGGAAAGCGCAGTTACAACAGCCATTTCCCGTCTCCAAGCTGGGGACATCGATATTTGGGCATCTTCATCAACTGATGTAACTGGCTTTAACACTGTAGTTACCGATCCGTTTCTCGATTACTTCCAGGTTTTCGGTTCCTATACCGAAATTACCTTTAACCCTGTAGGACCGAACTTTAACGATGGGCGCCTTAATCCTCTCAGCAGCCGCAGAGTTCGCGAAGCGACCAATATGCTGATTGACCGGGATTATATCGCTCAAGAGATTTACGGCGGTCTAGCAGTACCTAAGTACACTCTGTTAAACAACTCCTTCGTGGATTATTCCCGAGTTGTAGAAAAAGCTCGTGAGCTTGAACTTAAATATGCCTACAACCCTGACGCAGCAAAGGAAATCATCCATGAAGAAATGATCGCCATGGGCGCAGAACTGGTCAATGGGGTATGGCATTACAACGGGGAACCCATTGAAATCAAGATTCTCGCCAGAAACGAAGACGAACGGAGTGTTCTCGGTGAATACTTCGCTGAGCAGCTTGAGTACGTTGGCTTTACCACCAGCATTGATTACCGCACTGGTGCAGAAGCTTCCCCAATCTGGATGATGGGCGATCCTTATAATGGCGAGTGGCATGTATACACTGGCGGCTGGAGTGCCCCTGTTGTATACCGTGACCAAGGACATATCTTCAACCAGATGTATACTCGCCGCACCATGACTCAGCCGGTCTGGCAGGCACTCGAGCCAATTCCTGAGCTGGACGAGATTTCCGACAAACTGTATCGGAAAGAGTTCTCCACCATGGAAGAACGCAAAGCTCTCTATGAACGGGCACTGGAGCTGGCCTTTGAAGATTCTCCACGTATCTTCGTAGTTGACCAGGTTTCCTTCCTGCCTCGTCGGGCAGAAATCGCTGTTGCTTCTGACTTAGCAGGTGGCGTATCTGGTACAGGCCTGTGGCCAACCACCCTGCGGAGAGGCGACGAAATTGGCGGTACCGTAACGATTGGTTCTCAACAAGTTCTGGTAGAACCTTGGAACCCTGTAGCAGGTTCTAACTGGACTTTCGACCAGCTGCCAATTCGGGCAACTTTCGATCGTGGATTTATGACCGACCCATTCACTGGTAACTACCATCCACACCGCATCGAGCGCATGGAAGTTACTGTTGCGGAAGGCCTGCCTGTAGCTAAGTCTTCTGATTGGGTAGACCTGACCTTCGCTGACGAAATTATCGTGCCTGGCGATGCTTGGGTAGAGTGGGATCCTGTAGATCAGCGCTGGATCACAGCTGCTGAGAAATACGCAGACGAAGCCGAATGGGATCCTGTAACTCAAACCTGGACACCATTAGGCGAAGAACTGCCAGCAAACTTGACCACAAAGCGCAAGAGCGTAATGTACTACAGAGAAGATCTGTGGGATACAGCTAAGTGGCACGATGGCAGCCAAGTAACCATCGGCGACATCCTCTTCACATTCACAATGGAGATGGACCGTGGTTACAAAGAAAGCCCATTCTATGATCCAGCAGCAGAAGCCGGACTGCAGACCACCCTGGCATCTTTCAGAGGCCTGAAGCTCATTTCTATCGATCCATTCGTCTACGAGTACTACACTGAATCGTGGTCATTGGATGCAGAAATGAACATCAGCGACCTGTACTCCGTGCATTACAACTATGGTAAGGCACCATGGCCAACACTTGCCCTTGGTATGCTGGCCGAACTCAACGGCGAACTGGCCTTCTCCGCTTCCAAGGCTAACGCTCTTGAAGCAGAATGGCTCGGTTATCAGTCCGGACCAAGCCTGCCAATCTTAGCTAAGTGGCTCGATTATGCTATCGAGAACAACTGGCTGCCTTACAAAGACTTCCTCAAAGATTACATCACTGAGGAAGAAATTGCAGCTCGCTATGCCAACGTCAAGGCATGGTACGAAGATAAAGGACACTTCTGGATTGGCGACGGCCCAATGTATCTCGAGCGGGCTTACCCAGTCGAGAAGATGGTACACCTGAAGCGGTTTGAAGATTACTCCGAACCAGCAGACAAGTGGTCCGTATTTGATGAGCCACGTGTGGCTGAAGTGGAAGTATTCGGACCTGCTCGGGTAACTTCCGGCAGCGAAGCCGTCTTTGAAGTAGAAGTAACCTTCAAGGGCGAAGCTTACAGACTCGAGGATATCACTGAAGTGAAGTTCCTCGTACTTGACGCAGCTGGCAACGTAGCTATGAGCGGCCTCGGCGAAGGCATCGCAGATGGCTTGTTCCAAATCGTGCTGACCGAAGAGCAGACCGCAAGCCTGCCAGTAGGTTCCAACACCTTGGATGTAATCGTACTGCCAAGGCTGGTTGGCGGCGCAACCTTCGGTACCCACACCTTCGTAACGCTGCCATAACTGCTGCAAGACATCACTAATATAGCGAAACAGTTGTGGAGGGCGTGGTTCCCACGCCCTCCCTTCGCCGTTTCGTGTTCCAGGCAAAAATCGGGAGGGGTAGTTGTGCCGAAAATTCAAACAGCCACTGATCGTGCCGTTCCTGCGAGGAGATCTGCGTCAGGGACGTTTGCGCGAATTGCCCGCTATACTTTAGTACGTGGCGGGACTTTGTTGCTTACAGTAGTCATTGGAGTTTATTTAGCTATCTTGATCGCCAACGGCGGCGGCTATGTCGACAAAATGCGTGAAGGCCAAATTCGAGAGCAAATCAGTTTACAGATCGCTGGCAACGAAGCGCTGCGTGATATGACCATGCAGGAACGCCGAGAATATGAGCAGCGTCTCGTTGAGCTGGAAATGCAGCGCCGCGGTCTCGATCAGCCATTCATGGTTAGGAGCTTCAGATACCTCTGGAATGGGTTAACCCTCAACCTCGGTTCGGCCGAATATATGTTCAGCGACAGCGGTTCTAGCCAAGTGCGCGCTATTCTAGGGGAACGCTTAGGACCCACACTTCTATTGATGGCCACTGGTCAGCTGCTGCTCTTCTTCAGCAGCGTATTCTTTGCCCTCTTCTTGTCGCGGCGCTACGGTACGGTATTAGACCGCATAGTCGTAGCAATGGCTCCAACATCTGCAGCACCAGCATGGTTTTACGGAATCTTTCTAATATTGATTTTTGCTGCTCTGCTAGGCTGGCTGCCCTTTGGAGGAATGGTTGATGCACCGCCACCACAGAATCCATGGCTCCGGGCATTGAGCGTGCTGAAGCATATGATTCTGCCAGTCAGTTCTATTGTAATCAGCTCCATTTTCTACACTTCATACTACTGGCGGACATTCTTCCTAATCTATTCCAGCGAGGATTATGTAGAAATGGCTAAGGCTAAAGGCCTCCCATCGGGGGCAATTGAACGGCGGTATGTTCTCCGTCCTACCCTGCCCACGATTGTGACAAGCTTTGCCTTAACATTGATCAGTCTCTGGACAGGTGCTATTGTATTAGAAACAGTCTTCGGATGGCCCGGAATCGGGCGAATTACACAGCAAGCCATTAACCTGTTTGACACCCCAGTCATTGTGGGTACAGTGGTTATTTACGCATACCTCTTAGGTCTGACTGTATTCCTGCTTGATATCGTCTATGCTATCGTCGACCCAAGAGTAAAACTAGGCGGGGGGGATCGCCGGTCATGAATAAGATCAGAAATCTCTATGAGCAATTACGCAGTTATCCCAGTGCATTTGCAGGCATCGCCATTATTGTCTTAATGGTATGTGTTGCCATCTACTCTATGATTGCTATTCCATATGAAGAGGCCGTGCGTCTGTGGCGCGGTGGAGAGAATGTCTGGCTAGAAACACCACGCAACGCTCGGCCAGCCTGGATAAACTACTTCCGCAAAGACAAGTTGCCAGAAACCATTACCTTGAAAACAACTGAGGATCCGAGTCTCAAGACTGTGGTACCGTTGGGAGGCGGAGTCAGCACATCGGATATGGTATTCACCTTTGATTATCATTACGATGGATTCCCCTCTGAACTGTCCATGTTCTTTACCTCTACCTATAATTCTGCTCGGCCTAATGTTTCTATTAAATGGATCACACCTGATGGGCGCGAAATCCGCCTGACAGACATGACCATTCGGACCAGCGAGTCTTACCGGATTTCACAGGACAATGCTGTCTCCCGTCGTGTTGGCGGTCTTGCTCCGGAAGTAGGTCTCTTCGCTGATCCCAATGATCCTACCAAGGTCAACAAAGGTACCTATCAGGTAGTGGTAGAAGGACTCGTCTTTGAGGAAGATTCCAACCTTGAAGGTACGCTCGTAGTCTACGGACAGGTACATGGCATGGCCGGAACCGACCATCGCCGCAGGGATATCATGGTTGCCCTGCTGTGGGGTACTCCTGTAGCCCTCTCATTCGGGCTGCTCGCTGCTGTTGGTTCTTCCCTAACCACTATGCTTCTGGCTGCAGCGGCAGTCTGGTTTGGCGGCTGGGTTGACAGCGCAATTCGCCGCATCAATGAGATTGTGATGATTCTACCACTCCTCCCCATCTTGATCATGGTAGGCTTGTTCTACTCACGAAGTATATGGGCGATATTAGGAGTCGTCATACTGCTGGGAATCTTCGGTTCGGGAATCCTAACGTACCGTTCGATGTTCCTGCAGGTTAAGGAATCTGGTTACATCGATGCCGCCCGAGCTTATGGAGCGAGCAGCGGCAGGATTATTCTGCGGTATATGATTCCAAAAGTTATTCCGGTCCTGATTCCCCAATTTGTAGCTCAAGTTCCAAACTACGTATTCTTAGAAGCAACGCTTGCAGTTCTAGGCTTAGGTGACCCTGTATTACCTACCTGGGGTAAACTGCTCAACGACGCTTACACCAATGGTGCCCTGTTTACGGGCCACTATTATTGGGTCTTAGAACCGGCATTCTTGCTGGTAATTACGGGCTTAGGGTTTGCCATGCTCGGCTTTGCCCTTGACCGAATCTTCAACCCACGTCTGAGGGGGCTATAGTATGAGGAACGATGTAGTACTAGATGTACGCAATTTGAAACTGCACTTCCGGACCCGCAAGGGTTCGGTCCAAGCAGTGGACGGAGTAAGCTTCCAGCTGAAGCGCGGCCGCACTCTCGCCGTTGTAGGCGAATCCGGCTGCGGCAAGACTTCTTTAGTGAAGGCTATCATGCGCCTGCTTCCCCGGAATATTGAAGTATATTCGGGTGAAGTCTATTTCAACGGCGTTGATATCATGAAATATAGTGACGAGCAGTTCCGCAGAGAAATCCGCTGGAAAAAGATGGCTATGGTGCCTCAGGCATCTATGAACTCATTGAACCCAGTCATCCGGATTGCGGATCAAATTGCTGAACCGCTCCTGCTCCATGACAAAAGCATGACCAAAGAAAAGGCAATGGAGCGAGTCGCTGAGGTGTTTTCAATTGTTGGCCTGCCTCTGGACTTCCTACCCCGCTATCCTTTCGAGTTGAGCGGCGGTATGAGACAGAGAGCGACCATCGCAATGTCCCTGGTGACCAATCCAGAGCTGGTAGTCTTGGACGAACCGTCCTCGGCACTGGACCTGCTCACCCAAGCCAACCTGATGAACGTCCTCAAGCGCATCAAGAATGAGATGGGAACAACCTTTATTCTCATCACTCATGACATTGGTACAGCCAGTGAACTTGCTGATGAGATTGCGGTAATGTACGCAGGTGAAATGGTGGAACGCTGCAGTGCAGAATATTTCTACGATAACGCACGCCATCCATACTCCAACAAATTGATGGCCAGTGTTCCGACACTGCGGGAGGATAAGGAGCTGCAGTTCATCCCTGGACAGCCCCCTTCTCTAATCAATCCGCCAACTGGATGCCGCTTTGCTGAACGCTGCCACAAGCGTTTCGAGAAATGCTCGCAGCACCCACCTGTCGTTGACGTAGGTCATGGCCAGCGAGTCCAATGCTGGCTCTATGATGAGGAAGGGGAGGTAAAACATGCCTAGCACAGCTCTTGATATGCAGCCAGAAGTGAGGCAGGATATGCCTATCTTGGCTGTAGAAGACCTCCACACATGGTTCGAAATCCGGCGTATGGGTTTCTTCAAGGCTGGAGACGTAAGAGCTCTCGACGGAGTCTCATTTGAACTCTATGCCGGTGAAACAGTTTCTATCGTCGGTGAAAGTGGCTGTGGAAAAAGCACTCTGGCCAAGACAATTCTTGGCCTGCACAAGCCCACTAAGGGTAAGATCTACTTCGAAGGCGTAGACCTGAGTGAGTTAGATAAAGATCAAGTAAAGGAATACCGGTCAAAGGTTGGCTACATCCAGCAGGACCCATACGGTGCACTCCCGTCATTCATGACCGTAGAGCGCATCCTCAGGGAGCCAATGATCATCAATGGTATCAGAGACCGCAACGAACAGAAGCGCCGCATCCGGCAGGTGCTTGAAGAAGTAAAGCTGGCACCCATTGAGGACTTCCTGCCGAAATTCCCGCACATGCTCAGCGGCGGCCAGCAGCAGCGCTTAGTTATCGCAAGGGCCATGATTCTTCAGCCCAAGCTCCTGATCGCTGACGAGCCTGTATCCATGCTGGACGCATCGGTGCGAGTGGAGATACTCCAGCTTCTGCAGAAGCTCCAATATGATCACAACTTGGCGATCATTTATATTACCCACGACCTATCGACAGTCCGGTATTTCTCAGAACGGATCTTTTCCATGTATGGTGCAAAGATCATTGAAAAGGCAGCAACTAAGTCGCTGCTGAAAAATCCCCTGCATCCGTACACTCAAGCTCTGTTTGAAGCGACATCGGACCCGGATGCAGAAAACTTGAAAACCTATAAGGATGTTCCGACTGGCGAACCACCCAGTCTGCTCAATCCACCGCCTGGGTGCAGATTCCATCCACGCTGTTCCAAGATGATTAAGGGACTGTGTGACGTGGAAATTCCCCCAGAGTTCCAAGTAACGGAGGATCAAAGTACAGCTTGCTGGCTGTATAAGGACCATGCGCAGGGAAAATAAACAGATGATTGTCGGTGGGACCATGCTGGTGATCGGCTGGCTGATACTGATGGCAGTTGTAGTCGAAGTACTGCCCGCCCACATCGGTTTGAGTCTATCAGCGTATGCCATGACCCTCGTTGGGTTCATGGTAGGCGTGATGGGAGTTATCGCCAAGATACGCATTGAGCGTTCCCGCGACAAATACGATATTTGAATATCAAGTAAGGCACATCGTGGCGATGTGCCTTACTTTTGTCCCAAAGCCTCTTGATAAACAGAAAGTGTTTTCCTCCCCATGGATTTGACACCAAAGAACTCCTCAGCAATCTGACGCGCCTGCCGTCGGAGTACCTCAATCTGACCCGAAGTAGTAATCTCCAATATGTCATGCAGGAGAGCATCCGGTGTCGGCCGCGGCAGGTGATACTGAGGAAAGGCGTCAGTGGCATAATTCAATTCCTCTAGAAGTTCGCGAGTCACGCGGCCTCCATAGCCGTGGCCCAGCATCATACCAATGCTGCCGCAGGCCATCGCCTCACGCAGCGATCTTCCGTGAGCAAAGGTGATGTGGCTTCTCTGCAGCTCTTCAACTGGGTCTTTCACCCATCCCGTAATGGGAATGTTCTTCAGCTCCACATCTGCTTGCCCCACCGCCCGCAGAGTGATTTCTGCTGGAAGCTTAGGTGCCATGGCATCTAAGATCTTCAGTCCTCGGCTCATCCTGCCGTCTACCCTTCCGTACCAGAGAACCGAAATTTGACCATCACTTGGTTCATCTCCTGGTTTGAAAACACTTAGATCGATGCCGTTTGGGATAACAGTTGTTTTTCTCTTCCAAGGGCCAAGGTAGCGGGCTTGGGCTGGCCCCACGGCAATGATGCTGCTTGCCTCAGCCAAGACATCCCAATAAACGGCACCCCATACAAATACTGAGTGGAGCGTCACTATCAGAGGAATTTGGGCCTCTGCTGCAGCTTTGGCCGCTGCTTTAAAGGTTAGGAAAGAATGAGCATGAATTATGTCCCAATCTCCTTCATTTACAATTTCCAGCAGCTCTTCTTCCGTTTCATATTCCCAGACTTCAATACCAGTTAAGCCCTGTTTTAGCTCATCGGCTTCTGCAGGGGTCACATACTCGGTTTCAAGAAAGGCAGCACCTACCTGGATGGAACTTTCCTTACAGTACATGAGCAGATCCTGCACATGGGTCATCAGGCCGCTGTGACATAAAATTGACGTCATAAGAACCTTCACAGCATTCCTCCTTAGTGTACAGGAGGCCAAAGCGGCCTCCTATTCAATCAAGCTATGATCCGAAATAAATAACAGCGAGAAGAACCAGAATCAAACTGACAAGTATGACTGCGTTAACATCTAGACCCGGATACATGGAATCCCTCCCACTCTAGCAAATAGACAAAGCAATACTCGCTTTGTTATAGCTATGCTCTCAGTCCTCTAATTGAGATCACCCAAGTATCCTAAAGATCGAGTTATAGGATAACGGTATCGGTACAAGCGGCTTTGGCACTCATATCTTAAATAATAAACCTTCACATCTGACGAAAAAGGAGGATTTAATGCCATGCTAAGCGAGGAAGAAACCCAGCGACGCCCTCTAAATATCCTGATGCTCGTTGATTCACTGGGCATTGGCGGGACAGAAACACATGCTCTGGCCATCGCAAAAGCCCTCAAGGAACGCAATCATAAGGTTATTATTGGTACTCGTGGTGGGCCGATGGCCCAGAATTTTCAGCGTGCAGGATTAGAGATGGTCACCCTGCCCTTTCAGACCGACAACCCTTTATACACGAACTATATCACCTTACTCAACATGACCCGCCGTATCATTAAGGAACACGATATCGACTTAATCCACGCCCATCAAATCGCCGGTTTGAAAGTGGCTGTTCAAATATCCCAGGAGCTTCTCGTTCCTCTTATCTTTACGGTACACGGTATGTTTTACCCACGGCGCCAGCTGCAGGCGCTCATAGACGGATGTGCCCACGTAATTGCGGTCAGCCCACCGGCAGCTAATTGGGTTCGAACACACCTGGGATACCCTAGAAAACAGGTCAGCATTATCCCAAATGGAATAGACATCCAGCACTTCAAACCAGGGCCGGCTCCCAATTTCAAGAAAGAGTTAGGTATAAATGAGAATCAGCCTCTCATCACCCTCTGCAGCCGCATTGCCTGGGGCAAAACCAGAATCATTGAAGATGTAATTTACGCTGTTGAGGAGCTGTACGACACCGAAGGCACTCACTTGGCACTTGTAGGAAGTGGCCCCGACAGCCCCTTTATACATGCCCTGGTCAACATGGTTAACCAAAGGCGCGGAGAAGACATCATTCACATCACTGGTGCCATGTTAGATCCTGTTGAAGCATATCGAGCAGCTGATGTAGTTATCGGAACAGCCCGGGTTGCTTTGGAAGCCATGAGTACAGGGAAACCAGTGATTGCGGCTGGGAATTCCGGGTATTTCGGACCAGTAACACCGGCAAACTTTAGTGAAGCTTGGGAGGTTTACTTCGGAGACCATGACTACCTCACAGTACCAAGTAAGCGGCGCTTCGTCGAGGATATTCAAACCGTACTGCACAACAAGCGCGCCAGCGACCAGGCAGCACTGCGGAAAATGGTAGCATCTCACTTTAGAATTGAAACAGTAAGCAATTCTATCGAAGAATTGTACTATCAAGTCCTATCCGGGCAAGCTTCTGCAAGCACCATTGAAATTGCTTCACCAATCAGCCGCCAGATTGAGGCCGAGACACCTCAACCAGCAACAACTATCAGCAAACCAAGTTCACCAACTGGGACTAAGCCTGAGCCTAAACTCGGAGAGCTTGGAAGCCCCTTGGTTAGTGTAGTCATTCCCACTTATAATAGGGCAGAACTGCTAGATCAATGTCTGAAATCTGTTTTTGCCCAGACTTATCGTCCTTTGGAAGTCATTGTAATTGACGACCATTCCAGCGACAGCACACCTCAGGTAATCGCCAAATGGGCAAAGCAGGCAGAAAGCGAAAAGGAACTAACCTTTATCCACTACCGTCTCCCTCGCAACCTCGGCTTCGCTCGAGCTGTTTCAATGGGCTACCTGTTTGCACAAGGAGAGTTTATTGCCAATCATGACTCAGACGACCTCAGCCATCCCGAACGCATCAGCCAGCAAGTACAGTTCTTACAACTCAATGAAGATTACAGTCTGGTAGGAACCAACTATGAAGTATTCTCCGATGACCCGGAGAAACGGCGCAAGTCGTATTTAGTCCAGTATGATAACAACATCATTAAGAGCTACCGTGCTGGAAAACACTGCGTGTGCTTTGGCTCCCTGCTCATGCGCCGACAGGTAATCGAGCGCCTGGGCGGTCTAACCACCTTTATGAACGGTGCCGAAGACTACGAATTCGTGGCCCGCGCCATTGTGCAGGGTTTCAATGTACAGAATCTGCGCACACCACTCTATTACTATCGCGAACATTCCGATCAGCGCTCTAAGGAATTCTACAGCGTACGCAGCGCTATTATCAGCTACAGCGAAGGAGAAGAAGCCCAATGAAAAAACGTTTACTGTATATTGGATGGGTGGGCTTCGGCAACCACGGCGATGACATCTGTCAAGATGTTTTTGTCAAGCGCTTCACCGCTCGGGCAGAAGAAGCAGGGATTGAATTAGAGGTAACAGCTCTGTTCCCCTCGGCTTTTGACGAGTTCACCTTGGCTCGACTCCGCCCTGATCTTGTGGTTTTGGGCGCTGGTTCACTGTTTGAACTAATCTATCTTAAACCGCTCGTCCTAGCTCAGCAATACGGTATCCCTACTGCAATTTGGGGTTCAGGCGTAGATGGTCTCTCTGAGGAACCAGATGTTCCACACGACCTTGCGTTTGCTATCCGTCAGGTAGTCAGCCAGGCAGGCGCCGTGGGTGTGCGCGGTCCGTACACGCTTAAGGTCTTAGAGAAGGTAGGGGCTTTTCACCCCTACCTTACGGTCACGGGTGATCCAGGATTATTGTGGGAAAATAAGACTCAA
Organism: uncultured Peptococcaceae bacterium; assembly: GCA_937988745.1. Lineage (GTDB taxonomy): Bacteria > Bacillota > Limnochordia > Darwinibacteriales > Darwinibacteriaceae > JAAYMS01. The sequence goes on along the minus strand of CALKAR010000265.1, from coordinate 46,389 downwards.
GCGAAGACCGAAATTCAGAAGCACACAACCCGGCAGATCGCGGTCAATTGGGGAACTGCGAGAAATAATGTAATCGGCGAAAGCGAAAACGCGGTCGCTGCTGCTCTCGCTCACTTCTTGAAAAACATTGACGATAAATACTCGATTGTAATCTATCCCGTTTGGCACAGAGACTTAGAACCATGTAGAAGGCTCGCAGATATGGTGGACTCTCGCCAAGTGCATGTTTGGGATAAAGTCCCCACGCCTGAAGACCTGATGGGTATTTATGAAAAAAGCGTGTGCTCCATAAATATGAAGCTCCACGCTAATATCTTTTCTGCAGCTGTGGGCTGCCCTTTCATCTCATTGGCTTACCGCTGGAAGTGCATCGACTTTGCTCAATCAATTACGTTCGATGAATGGGTTTTGCCCTTTTCAGAACCTGAGCTTTCTATGAAACTCCAACAATCATTTGAAAACCTTGTGAACACAAGGGAGTCCATCGTAGAGCAGCTCACAAACGAGGTACAGCAGGCGCGCGAAAGACTCAAGCAGCTTGAAGATGAGATCTGGCACCTCTTGACGTAGCGTCGTGTGAAAAAAGCACTGGCAACTTGCCAGTGCTCATTAATTTTTTATGGCCTCTTGGAGAGTATGCCACGCCAGCACCGCACACTTTACCCGAGCCGGCATTTGTGAAATTCCCTTTAGGGCTACCGCCTCCCCCAGATCTCTGAGCGATGCATCGTTGTCTAATTCCTGCCTGATCATAGCAAGGAATGTATCTGTCAGCTGAGCCACTTCATTGGTGGTCTTCCCTTTTATTAGATCAATCATCATTGACGTGGAAGCCTGCGAGATAGCACAGCCAACACCCGTAAAGGCTGCATCTACAACCCGTCCATCTTCTAGCTGAAGTTCAAGGGTAATATCGTCGCCACAAGATGGGTTGTGACCCCGCTCTTTACAGGTTGCACAAGGCAGCTCACGCTTGTTCTTTGTATTGCGGCTGTGTTCTAAGATAATCTGCGTATAAAGAGAATTAAGATCCATATCCTAACCACTTCCTCACATTCAAGATACTCTCCAAGAAAATATCGACTTCTTCTTTAGTATTATATAGCGCAAAACTGGCTCGGGTTGAAGCAGGTATTTTCAGGTACTTCATTAGGGGTTGAGCGCAGTGGTGACCCGCTCGCACTGCTACTCCATAGCTATCTAATATGGTTGCTACATCGTGGGGATGACAGCCCTCAATCTCAAATGAAATTACAGGTCCTCGTACTGCCAAGTCCAGCGGCCCATGGATTTTTATCCACGGCAGTTTGCTCAGCTCATCGAGGGCATAAGCTGTGAGTTCCTGCTCATGTCGAGCAATGTCTGCCAAACCGATGCTTTCTACATAATCTAAAGCCGCAGCTAAGCCAACCGCACCTTCAACATTGGGAGTTCCTGCTTCAAATTTCTGAGGTAGCGGTGCAAAGGTAGCTGACTGCTCTTCTACGTATTCAATCATATCCCCCCCAAATTGATACGGAGGCATCTCCTGCAGAAATTCTTTCTTACCATACAACACGCCGATCCCCATGGGTCCGTAAATTTTATGGCCAGAGAACACTAGAAAATCAGCGTCCAGTGCTTGGACATCTATGGGCTGATGAGGTACGCTTTGAGCTGCATCCACTACAACAACAGCACCCTGACGGTGGGCCCACGAAGCAATCATTTCTACAGGATACACGGTTCCCAAGACATTTGACATTTGAGCGATAGCTACAATCTTTGTAGACTTAGTAATCTTCGTCTGTATCTCTTCCTCTGTGAGGTGAAATCCTTCATCCAAATAGAGATACTTCAATGTCGCGCCAGTTAAGCGGGCAATCTGCTGCCAGGGAACCAAGTTGCTGTGATGTTCAGATATACACAGCACGATTTCGTCCCCGGCCGTCAGATTTGAAAGCCCAAAGGTAAACGCCACTAAATTCAGAGCTTCAGTGGCATTCCTAGTAAAAATCACTTCTTTTGTAGAACGAGCTTTGATATACCGAGCCACCCTCTCCCGGGCCTGTTCATAGGCCCGGGTGGCTTCGGTTCCTAGATAGTATACTCCACGGTGAGGATTTGCATTTGAGCATTTGTTATAGCGTTCTATAGCCTCCAGCACCTGCCGAGGTCTCTGGGTTGTAGCCGCGCTGTCCAGGTAGATCAAAGGTCTTCCGTGTACGTTTTGCGCCAAGGCAGGGAAATCCCGGCGGATCTCATGCACGTTAAACGCCATCGGACAACCTCCGCTCAAGGTCAGCAGTGACAGCAGACTTCCATTCCTTTCCAGGCAGTGCGTCAATTACGGGCTGGAAGGCCGCTTCAACCAAGAGCTGCGTGGCCTGCCCGCGGCTGAGGCCTCTGGTCATGAGGTAATGAATCTTCTCTTCATCAACTTTGCCTGAAGTAGCCGCATGTTCTCCTTCTACATCATCTTCACCCGCAAGCAAAAGCGGTACAGCGATAGAACGAACTGTCTCATCGAGGAGAAGTACCGATTCGATCTCGCTCCCTTTGCTCTGACGAGCGCCGCGCTTGAGGTCAATGGTTCCACGGAAAATCTTCTTGGCACGATCCTTAAGAGCACCATGAACGAAAATGTTGCTGATGCTGCCCACTCCCCGGTGATCTGCAAGATAGTTCAAGTCCAACTGCTGCGTCCCATCACCAAAATAGGCACCATGAATGTTTAGTTCGGCTCTATCGCCAATCTGGCCTGAATAATTGACAGCAGTCAAAGCGGCCCCGAGCTCCACATGAACAAAGTTTACCTTAGCGTCTTGATCCACATAGGTGACAGTAGAGTCAAAATGATGTGCTCCATGATCCATCTGCTGGATCTTAACTATATTCACTTCCGCACCAGGCCGGGCATAAACTTTGAGAGTACCATTATGCACAGTATTGTCGGCTGTGGAGGAATAATAGAAAACAACCGTGATAGAACTGCCTTCATCGGCAAAGACAACATTATGGTCATTTACGACAGGGTTATCGCGGTCCATTTGATAGCGAGCTACAATCGGCTCGCTGCTCTTGACCCCAGGCGCTGCGTAAACCTGCACACCTGCATTAGGCTGAGTCTCAGATAAGGATACTAACTCACCCGAAACACCATAAGGGCTGTGATCGACGCCCAACCGGTCTTTAAGGGCAACGGCCAGAATAGGCTGAGCATCCAAACCAGATATCTGAGTAAACGATAAAAAATCCTTGTTGTAGGGCTGGAGTGGAATGTGGAGCGGTTCAGATAGTGTCAATTCATTTACTTTCAACCAGCGGTATGTTTTCACTGGCAGTGCGTTGAGGTGTTCCTTAACTACCACAGTATCCCTCCTACCCAATAGTTCCTTCTAATTCGAGATTGATGAGATTATTCATTTCCACAGCATACTCCAGCGGCAGTTCCTTGGCGATAGGTTCGACAAAGCCGCGCACAATCATTGCCTTAGCTTCTTCTTCAGAAATACCCCTGCTCATAAGGTAGAAGATAGCATCATCGCTGATCCGGCCGATCTTAGCTTCATGCCCAATATCCACTTCGTCGGTGGCGATATCAATTACGGGAATAGTGTCAGATCGAGACTTGTTGTCCAGCATGAGCGACTCGCATGTAACAGTTGACTTAGAGTGCTTAGCACGCTCAGTAATTTTCACAACTCCACGGTATACAGCGATACCGCCGCCCTTAGAAATAGACTTGGAGTTGATGGTTGATGTCGTGTTCGGAGCTGCATGGAGCACTTTGGCACCAGTATCGAGAACCTGATCAGCTCCAGCGAAGGTTATCCCTGTAAACTCAGCCTTTGCCCCTTCTCCCCGAAGAATGCTCATGGGGTACAGCATGGACACCTTCGAACCGAAGGAACCGGAAACCCATTCAATCACACCATTTTTGTCTACAACGCAGCGCTTAGTGTTAAGATTAAACATGTTCTTTGACCAGTTTTCGATGGTACTGTAGCGCAGTCGTGCTCCTTCCTTAACAAAGAGCTCTACACAGCCAGCATGAAGATTGTTGACTGAGTATTTCGGTGCTGAGCAGCCTTCAATAAAATGCAGGTACGAACCTTCATCCACGATAATCAATGTGTGCTCAAACTGGCCAGCACCAGGTGCGTTGGCCCGGAAATACGACTGCAGCGGCATTTCCACATGCACACCAGGCGGCACATATACAAAGGACCCACCAGACCAAACTGCGCCGTGCAGCGCCGCAAACTTGTGGTCATGCGGAGGCACCAAACTCATGAAGTACTCCCGCACCATGTCTTCGTACTCCCGAACTGCAGTATCCATATCGAGGTAAACTACACCCTGCTGAGCCATGCTCTCTTTGATGTTGTGGTACACGACTTCTGAGTCGTACTGTGCGCCCACACCAGCCAGAGAGGCGTGTTCGGCCTGTGGAATTCCAAGCCGCACAAAGGTTTCCTTAATATCTTCGGGAACATCGTCCCAAGTATAGCTCATAGCCGCAGGAGGCTTTACATAGGTGACGATGTTGTCGATATCCAGCTCGTCAATGTTTGGCCCCCATGGCGGCACATCCAGCTGATTGTAAATATCAAGAGATTTGAGGCGAAATTCAGTCATCCACTTAGGTTCATTCTTGGTTCGTGAAATTTCCAGAACAATTTCAGGCGTAAGCCCTTTATCTGTCTTATAGCTGTAAACAAAAGGATTGTGTATGTCATACAGATCGCGTGACAGATCTTCGATATAGGTCTTTTTCCGTGCAGCTTCACTCATTATCTATCACCTCGAACTAGTTCCCCAAAGCGGCAAAGCCCATGTCCTCAACCTGCTGAACCAGGCTGCTGTCTCCACTTTGGACAATACGGCCGTCAATGAGCAGATGGACTCGATCGATGTCGAGATACTCGGTAATGCGGCTGTGGTGCGTGATAATCACCAGGGAATTTTCACTGTTGTGGAATTCCTTGACTCCGGCAGCCACAATCCGCACCGCATCAACGTCTAGACCAGAGTCCGTTTCATCCAGAATTGCCAACTTTGGTTCAAGTACCAACATCTGCAGAATTTCGCTCTTCTTTTTTTCTCCACCAGAGAAGCCTTCGTTGAGATAACGAGCGGCATATTCGCCTTTCATATCTAGACGAGCCATCTTTTCTTGAAGCTCCATGTGGAAATCAATAGGGTTAATCTGCTCGCCCGTAACCGCCATTTTGGCAGTACGCAGGAAGTTCTCCAAAGTGAGGCCGGGAATCTCCTGTGGATACTGGAATGACAGGAACAATCCTGCCTTAGCCCGTTCATGAGCTTCCATATCGTTGAGTGTCTCACCACAGAACTCGATGGTACCCTCGGTAACTTCATACTTTGGATGTCCCATTAATACGCTGGCTAATGTAGATTTACCCGCGCCATTTGGGCCCATGATAACATGGACCTCACCCTTACCAACTTCCAGATCCAAACCCTTCAGAATCTGTTTCTCCCCGGTTTCGGCATGAAGATTTCTTATTCGTAGGAAGTGTGCACCCATATTTATTACTCCTTGACTACGTTATTTATTATTCTAAGAATATCATATCTCAGAGCTGGGTGCAACTATTCAGACTGCCTCTCAATAAGAGAAATAAAAAAGAACCATAGGCCTCTTCAAGCCTATGGTCCCCAGGTTATTTAAGGTGAATTGTAGTATAGACCGGATCACGCAGGCGCCAGTGCTCAATCTTCATGGTAACATAGCGATCGGGTCCTGGTACCCCTCGAATTTGGAAGTATCCATATTGATCCGTCCATGTAACGTGACCAGTATCAACGATAGTAATCTTGGCATCAGCCAAAGGCCGGTAAGAAGATCGCGTATTTACAGACGAAGTGATCCTCACCTGATTGCCGCGGTAAGAAACGTATCCATCGATCGTAGTCCGATACTGCATCTCAATGATGATCGGCTGATCCCAGCGAATCAGGACATCGCACCCTGCCAAAAACACTGTCGCCAACAGCAAAACGGATAACAGTGCTGTACGTTTCTTCAACACCTCACCCCTCTCTGCTTATAATGTACGCACTGCCAGCAAAAATTACGTCCTTAGGAAAAACATACCTATTCTTCTTTGTAGCGCAGCCATTTGATAATCTCGGACATAGTCGCATTCTTTCCGTACATTAGCATGCCCACTCGGAATATCTTGGCTGCCATCAAAGCCAGTGCAGCTGCCGTCAGCACCAAGAGGCCAGCACTGAGCAGCATCTGCCAAAGAGGTACTGGCACCATACTCGACCGTACAATCATAATTACCGAGCTAGTAAAAGGAAAGATACTGGCTAAAACGGCGATAAACCCATTGGGGTTAGAAACAACCGGCGGAATGAACAGGAAAGAAAGCATGGGCAGCATAAACACCATGCCCTGCGAATTGCTGGCGCTCTGGAGGTCCTCCATAGTAGCACCCATACCGACAAATAAAGCCGCGTAGAGGAGGTAGGCGCCCAAACCAAAGAAGGCAAGCTTACCTAAATCAGCCTTCATGAGAGCTTCGCCAACGGGGAAATCAAGCAACAGCACCGCTGTTGGAATGATCAGAGTCAACCAAAAAGCAAGCTGAAGTGCTCCCAAAAGGAAATGACCTAGTATCTTACCCTGCATGAGCGATCTCGGTGAAATAGAGCTCAAAACCACTTCGGCCATCCGATCTCTTTTTTCCTGTAATGCGCTCTGCATCAGCATGGTTCCAGATGAAAATACCAAGACAAACACCAATAAAACAAACACCGTTGAAACAACAATTTCCTCACCGACGGGCAATTCCACATCAGGAAGAGTACCTACATTTATGTGTACTGGTGCCGTCACATACTGTAGAGCCTCCCAATCTAGTTGAGAGTGCTGCATGCGGCGCTGCTGGAGATATTGAGTCAGGACAGCCTGAACATAGGAGCGGCCTTCTTGGCTCATCTCGTTCAGGACCAGGTCAACTGTTCCTGTTTCAACAAAGTCTTCCCTCACCACCAAGTAACCAGCAGCATCTGCGTCCCGCACCTCTTGTTCGACCTGCGCAGGATTCTTAGGAACTGTAAACGTAAGGTTGTCGGGAGAGCCTTCCTGCAACATCGAAAGAACTTCTACCTCATCAATCACATAATAGGTTAACTGTGCCAGCTGATTCCAGCGTTCCAAGAGCGCCGGCAGGCCCGCAAAAACCACCATAATAAGAGGCGTAATGAGGAGACCGATTATAAACTGCTTATTAGTGACATTCCGCATGAACTCCCAGCGGGCCACTTTCCAGACTTCTCTCACGCGATCTCCCTCCCAGTAGCGATCTTGATGAAAATGTCATGCAGTGATGGACGGGTTACACGCAGTTCCCTTAAGCCTGCATCCAGGGGAATCTGATGCAGAAACTCCTCTAGGCGTGCATCATCTCTGAGAAACAAGATCCACCGCTCCTCACCAATCTGTTCCCAGCCTGCCACTGCGGGCAGGCTAATTAGGGAATCAACGCCTAAAGGCGCATCAACATGCACACGATAATTCCCATAACGCTCCTTAATATCTGCCAGCCTACCAGAGACAACCTCCCGTCCTTGATCAATCAGGAAAATGCGGTCACACAGTTCTTCGACAATATTCATCTGATGGCTTGACAACAGCACGACCGCTCCACTGGCAGCCAACTTCCGTATTTCATCCTTGAACATATCTTGGCTGACGGGATCAAGTCCTGAAAATGGCTCATCCAGCACAATGAACTTTGGTTCATGCAGTACCGATGCAATGAATTGGACCTTCTGAGCCATGCCCTTGGAAAGCTGTTCTACCTTCGCATTGGCATATTCGGTCAGCCCGAATTTGGCCAACCACCGCAGAGCCCGCTCCCTGGCTGCATGCCTGGGGACATTTTTGAGACTCGCCAAAAACAGCAGAATCTGCATCACCCTAGCTTCTCTATAAAGACCCCGCTCTTCAGGAAGATATCCGACCAATTCCTTAGGCACTGTATGAGTACGAGTGCCAGCCATTTCGAACATGATACTCCCCGAATCAGGCGCAGTAATACCCATGATCATTCGAATTGTAGTGGTTTTACCTGCCCCATTGGGTCCGAGTATACCCAGGATCTCTCCTGCCCGCGCTTGGAAGGAGACGTTCCTGACAACATGTTTTTCGCCAAAAGATTTGTTTGTGGCATCTACGACGAGAGCTCTAGCTTCCATGCGTTATCCCCCCTATTACGGAAAATTGTTCCGGGTTTGCCCAGAAATTCTTGCCGCAGTGGTATACTATAAAGAAAAAACGCCAGATGACACATTTTCCATAAAAAGGGATAAACTTTTTGGCTCTATCTTGGATATATAAAGTGAAAGCCAAAGGAAAGGGGGCAGCCATGGGTTTGGATGAACAAGAACTAATCCGCGGATGTAAAACAGGAGATAAGGCCTGTATGGAAACACTTTTCCGCAGCCATGTAGACAGCGCTGTACGGTTGGCCTTCAGCATCACTGGTAACTGGGCTACAGCAGAAGATGCGGTTCAGGAAGCATTCATTCAAGCGTTCCGATCCATCGATACCTTTCAGGAGGGAAGGCCCTTCAAACCTTGGCTAACTAAAATCGTGGTCAACAAGAGCAGGCGGATCGGAGCCAAGTTTGGTGTTCCATGGGACGAGCTGGACCCTAATCAGCTGAGTGACGCCGATGATGGCACACCAGAAATGCAGCTCATGGAAAAGGAAGAGCAGGCAAAGTTAGTTCAGGCCATTAATCTTCTCGGGGAAAAACACCGCCTTCCTCTAATTCTGAAGTATCTGAGCGGTCTGTCAGAAGCGGAAACAGGCGAGGTGCTGGGTATCCCGGTGACTACAGTGAAGTCCAGGCTCTACGTGGCCCGCCGACAGCTGGCCGAGAAGCTGGCCAAATTAGAAGGGAGTGAGCAGCGTGGCAAAGCATGACCGTGTGCTGCCCAGCGATGAGCAGATTAGTTCAGCACTAATGTCTTACACTGAGCGGTCTGTTAACGTTGAGCACATGTGGAAGAACATCGAAGAAAAGCTGGATGAAAAGCCGAGACGTCGTTGGCAGCCTTGGTTGACCTTGGGAACCGCCGCTGCTGTCATCTTCATGATCGTGCTCCTCAATTGGAATCCGATTTCCCCGCCGCCTGAGCCGTTCTTAAGTGAAGAACCGCAGATCATGCGTTTCGCAGCGTTTGAACCTCTCAGCGGTGCAGCTGAAGTGGTTGGAGGCGAACTGCGCATCGCCTTGACTGCGCACCAGGACCTGGAGTTAGGTTCGGGGCCAGCGGTGGTTGAAATCTACGAGCAGGACACACTTAACATGGTGGCCAGTGCCGCCACTGAAGAACTGTCGGATACCAGGCTGTTGGCTGGAGAAACCGCGGAAATCCACCTAGAAATAGCCCTTCCTGAAAAGGCTGGTTCTTATCAAGTTCGTCTGGAACTGGAGCTTGATTCAACGGAAGTTCCAGAAGAAGTAAGTGTAATTGTACCTCTCATCATTGAGTAACAGAAAGGATTGATCTTCATGACAGCTAAATTTAGTGGCAAATTAGCCCTCACAAGTCTCATCGTACTTCTCATCATGGGAATCACACTGGGAACACTATATTCGGGCGGCAGTGCCGCAGCCCAAGAGTCTACAAAAGAAGGTACTCTGCGAGTCAATGGACAAGCAGTGGTCACTGGTCAACCTGACATTGCCTATGTTTCCCTTGGGGTAGAAACCAGAGGCGAATCGGCTCAGAAAGCTGCAGCCGACAACGCAGCACTGATGAGTCAGGTCATGGCAGCTTTGAAGGAACTGGGATTGACAGATGAAGAACTGAGTACAAGCGGATACAATGTATACAGCTATCAGCAGACCAACCGCAGCGACTCTGCTTCAGAAACTACAACGGTATACGTTGTCCAGAACCGGCTCAATATCACTGTAAGAGATCTCGAATCAGTCGGCACAATCATTGACACCGCCATCGAAGCCGGTGCCAACCAGATTCAAGGAATCAGCTTTGATATCGAAGACAAGCAAGCCATGCAGATGCAGGCCCTAGCAAACGCTGTCAAGCAGGCTAAAGCAAAAGCTGAAGCGATGGCTGAAAGTGCTGGCGTCAAGCTGGGCGGCATCAAGGTCATTACAGAGCAATACACCAACTACATTCCGTATACCGATACCGCAGCAGTCCGCACCTTTGCAATGGCTGAGGCCAAAACCCAAATTACTCCTGGTGAAGTAGAAGTCTCTGCAGACGTGGCAGTAGAATTCTGGTTTTAAGAAAACAGCAAATAGGAATCCGGCAGTTTAGGACTGCCGGATTCTCTTGATCTTCCGTAGTTTTGCTGCAACTTCTTTAAACTGGCGGTCCAGCTCCTCAATATCATCATTGGGCCCCGGCATTGAAAGCCTACTTGTGAGGTCCGCCAAGCGGTTTTCTAATATCAATAGGGTTTCCTCTACTGGTTGTTCCACTGCCTTCTGCCTTGCTTGAAATTCCGCATAGCTCCCTGCAAAACTAACAATCTTGCGATCCTCAACTGATAGAATCCGATTGGCCACTTGGCTGATGAATTTCCGATCATGGGATACAAACAGGACTGTACCTCCATAATCCTTTAGAACCCCAGCTAGAGCTTCCATGGAATCAATGTCCAGATAATTGGTAGGTTCATCAAGTACCAGGAAGTTGATGTCCTGAAGACATATCTTAGCGAAAGCGCACTTTACCCGCTCTCCACCACTGAGCAGACTCACCTGCTTGTTTACATCATCTCCGCGGAAAAGAAGACGGCCAAGAACTAAACGAACCAGCTGACGGGGATAAACAGCAGTCTCTTCCACGTTCTCCAAGACAGTCTTATCTTCATCAAGGATATCGAGTGTCTGACTGAAGTAACCCAACTTCACACTGCCAGCCAATTCAATGCCTGGTGCACCTTCCACAATCATCGTGAGCAAGGTTGTCTTGCCGCTGCCATTCGGTCCAATCAAAGCTGCCTTGTCGCCGCGCCTAATCATGAAGTTAACGTCTTCCAGAAGCTGTTTGCCAGGAAAGGCTTTGGACAACCTTTCTGCCCTTAAAACAATCTGGTTGTAAACTGGGCTTGGCGGCTGCAGATCTATCGCAGGGCCCTTCCTTTCAAAAGGCTTTTCCTTGACCTCAAGACGTTCCAATCTGGATTTCAGCGCCTTTACACCTTGCTCCACTTTAGCACGTCTTGCTTTGGCGGCTCCTTTATGCAGGCGTGATTCGGAGACACCCATGCGCGATGGCGCCTTTTTTGTAGAACGAGCTTTGTTTTCCTGTGTTCGGATAGCTTCCTCTAGATGTCTGCGTTCTCGAAGATAAGATTCATACTCTGCCCAGGCTGCTTTCCTCTGCTGTTCACGGAGCTCTTGGTAAGCAGTGTAATTGCCCGAGTAAACCTTTAGTTGGCTGCGCTCTATCTCCCAAATTTGATTACAGACACTGTCCAAGAGCTCACGGTCATGGGAGACAACCAGAATCGCTCCGCTGAAAGACTGCAAATCCCGTTCCAGCTTCTCAATGCTTTGAATATCCAAATTAGTGGTAGGCTCATCGAGCACCAGCAGGTGGGGACTTTGAGCAAACAAGAGGGCTAGTCTCTGACGCGTTCGCTCCCCGCCGCTCAAGTGACCTTGGAGCTCCCAGTCCTTATCCAACTGAGGCAGATATCCAATTTGACCGAAAGTCTCAATGGATCCCTGCTCAGGAACCAGCTCGCCGACTAACATTCTCAGCAGAGTTGTTTTTCCTTCGCCATTCCTCCCCACCAGGCCAATGCGATCGCCCATGTGGATTTCTAGAGCGGGAATATCTATGATACAGCGCTGACCAAAATAGTGTCTCAAGTCGCGTGCTTTAACCAAAACCATCAAAAAAACCCCTCCAGATGTCTAGAGAGGATTGTGGCACAAACAAACCTTCCCTCAGAAAGGGCAGGTCATCTATTTCAGGCATATAACTTTGCGGCCAACAATCCTAACTAGAACAGATTTGCACACAAAAACGCATCACAGGCTCCATGCCCAGATGCTGCTGCACAATTTCAGTTTGTTCTAATCGGATTAGAGCCGCATTCCCTTCACACTTACCCTTTCTTAAGTTATTTACATTTATCATATATCAAAAATCAGACACGTTCAACCAGCTGAAGCAATTTTTTTGGAAAAGGAGCCGCCTTATTGCTGGCGGCCCCATCGTATCTATTAGGCTGGGAAAAGCTCGTCGATGCGCTCTAGCACTTCCGCAGGAAGCTCTACATCCGCAGCCTTGACATTCTGTTCAATCTGTTCTGGCCGGCTGGCGCCCACCAGAGCACTGGCTACGATCGGATCACGGATTACCCAAGCTAGCGCTAACTCAACAAGGGTAATGCCTAAATCCTGAGCCATCTGTTCTAGTTCGTCCACCTTAGCCAAGTTTTCCGGTGTCAGCCAGTTCTTAATCGAGAAGTTGATCTCGTCTTTCGCTGCCCGGCTGTCTTCAGGAATGCGTCCGCCTTTGTACTTCCCTGTCAGGATTCCTTGAGCTAATGGTGAGAAAACTACCTGTCCAATACCGTACTTCCGGCTTACTGGAACAACCTCGTGTTCGATATAGCGATTTAAGAGGTTATACTGAGGCTGATTTACTACAATCCGATCTAAGAGATAGCGATCTGCAATTGCCACAGCTTCTTCGATCTGAGCAGCGCTCCATTCGCTGACACCTGCATAGAGAATTTTTCCTTGGGTAATCAAGTCATCAATTACCCTCAGGGTCTCTTCGACAGGCGTCTCTGGATCGTAACGATGGCAGTAGAAGATATCAACGTAATCGAGCTGCATGCGCTTCAGGCTTTGGTGAAGCTGTTCAAATACATGCTTGCGGGAAAGCCCCCGATCATTCGGGCCATCGCCCATCGGCCAAAAAGCTTTAGTTGTGATCACATATGATTCTCGGGGATAGTCGCGCAGGGCCTTGGCCATAACACGTTCGCCTTCTCCCCGCTCATATACGTTAGCTGAGTCAAAAAAGTTGACTCCTAGCTCATAGGCCCGTTTAATGGTACGTATGGCCACGTCATCGCCGACTGTCTTGCCGTATGTCAGCCAGCTGCCTAAGCTGATAACGCTGACCTTCAAACCTGAACTGCCTAACCTGCGATACTTCACTACTCAGCACCTCTTTTCCTGATTTTTTATCAACCCACCAAGGGGGTCGCTTCCGATTGGCTGCGGTGCAGGGCGGCGTATACCCCTCGCTTGGCAAGAAGTTCCTTATGATTACCCTGCTCCTTAATCTCGCCGTCAACCAGGACTACAATATTATCCGCGTGCTGAATCGTTGAGAGACGATGAGCTATGATGATTGTTGTGCGATCTTTGGCGAGACGGTCCAAAGCTTCTTGAATCTCATACTCAGTGGCTGTATCCAAAGCCGAAGTTGCTTCATCGAGAATAAGAATTGGCGGATTCTTGAGGAAAACTCGAGCAATGGAAATACGCTGTTTCTGACCACCTGAAAGCTTAACACCTCGTTCGCCTACGTATGTGTCATATCCCTCAGGCAGGCTCATGATGAAGTCGTGAATCTGAGCTTCTTTAGCCGCCCAAACCATTTCCTCTTCGCTGGCGTCTGGGTTGCCATAAAGAATGTTGTCGCGAATAGTACCAGTAAACAAGAACACATCCTGCTGCACCAGCCCAATATTTTTCCGGAGCGAGCTCAGTGTCAGCTCCCGGATGTCTTTCCCGTCTACCAAAATAGCACCATCGGTCACGTCATAAAAACGCGGCACGAGATGACAGAGCGTGGTCTTACCGCCACCAGATGGCCCCACAAAAGCTGTTGTCGATCCTGCTGGAATCACCAGGTCAATGTTGTTGAGCACCTCTGATGAATCGCTGTACTGGAAGGACACGTTCTTAAATTCAATGCGCCCTTTTACATCTTGTAGTTCAACCGCATTTGGAGCATCCGTGATGGATGGCTTGACTTCCATCAATTCGGCAAAACGGTTGAAGCCGCTCATACCCTGCTCAAACTGCTGAGTAAAGCTGATTAAGCGGCGAATAGGCTGGAGGAAAAAGCTGATAAACATCAGATAAGCAGTCAAATCAGCGAGGTCAATCTGGCCCATGTACATAAACCAGGCTCCAGCTCCAAGGACTGCAACGTTCAAGATATTGGTAAAGAAATTCAGCCCTGATGAATATTCCGCCATGCAGCGGAAGGCGTTTTTCCGGGACTGGCGGAATGCCTCGTTCGAAATATCAAAGCGCTCGGCTTCATAGTCTTCATTCACAAAGCTCTTAACCACTCGGATACCCAGCAGGCTGTTCTCTACATCTGCGTTTACATCAGCCTGAAATCTTCTCTCCCGAGAAAAAGCTTCGTTCATCTTCTTACGCCTTGTCAGGGCAAACCATCCAATAATCGGGATAAACGCAAAAGAGATCAGAGTCAAAGGGACGTTAATTGTAAGAAGATAGAAAAACGAGCCTACGAGCATCACAGAAGCAATGAAGAGATCTTCGGGACCGTGGTGTGCTAGCTCTACCACATCTCGCAGGTCATTGACCAAGCGGGACATGAGGTGTCCAACTTTATTTTCATCAAAGAACTTGAAATCCAGGGTCTGCAGGTGATTGAATAAATCCCGCCGCATGCGGTATTCCATATTGACACCCATTACGTGGCCGTAATAATCTACGAAATATTGACAGCCTAACCTCGCAAAATACATGGTGACTAGTGCCACTACCCAAAATGCTACCGCTCGCATATTCTGATTGGGGATGTAATCCCGCATAAACTGCCGTGTAATCATGGGAAAAACCAGATCCATGCCCGCGATTAAACTGGCACAGATCATATCCATGATGAATAAGCGGCGCTCTTCTTTGTAGTAAGATACGAATCTGCGCAAATTACCCACTCTATCCTATCCTTTCCTACTTCTTATCAGTTGGTCTTAAACAATATTCGTCGCATTTAATAAATCCCCTGCATCAGCCCTCGAAACCTGCATAAAGCTGTGTTGGGTGCGAATATTGTAAGCAGTTACTCACCCTCATGTCCGGAGGAGATCGTATGACTAGTCCAGAAATCCTACTTCGCTTAGCACTACTTCTTGCACTCTTTATCGGTCTGACGCTAACCTACCGACGGCTGCTCAACAGACTTGTCGGACTATTTGTCAAAAAACAAGTGCGCGATTATCTTTCAGTAATATCAGGCGCTGTCTTAGCCGTGGGTACAATCTGTCTGATACTTTTTTTATATGTCTACCATGGCTTCGATTATCAACCTGATATTTACCGCCGCGGCAGTCGAAACAGCAACATGGTAGCGATCACTTTCGATGATGGCCCAAGCCCTGAATTCACGCCCGCCATTCTAGATATCCTGAAGGAATACGACGTCCACGCCACCTTTTTCATGGTCGGTTCTCATGTTGAAAAATATCCGGATATCGCCAGGCGCGTTGTGGAAGAAGGGCATACTGTAGGAAACCACACCTATTCACACCGCAATATTCCAACTCTCAGCACTGCCGAGCTTAATTATGAACTTTTAGAAGCCACTCGCACTATATTTGAAGTAACAGGCGAATACCCGGCCTACGTCCGCCCACCTAGGGGAATGTATGATGGGCGCTTTCGTCGGTTAGCCCATTTGTTGGGTCAGGAAATCATCTTATGGACTGTGTCCAGCCGGGATTGGCGCTATGGCGTATCTGCACAGTCCATTATAAGAAATGTCACCTCCCGGGTCAAAGGGGGCGACATTATCCTATTCCATGACAGCGGCGCACTGATTCGCAGTGAAGGCGGAGACCGCCGCGCAACTGTGCAGGCTCTGCCCGCAGTAATTGAGGCTATACGCAGCATGGGCCTGGAGATTGTACCGCTGAGCGAGCTTATCCATGATTATGAACCTATTGAGCTGTTCCCCGTAGTTGATATGCAGGAATGAGGGTGATGGCATGCAGTTGACCCGTGGTAATCTGCAAGAAGCGTACAATATGGCTTTAATCTACACTGCTGCCTTTCCTGAAAGCACATCATATTATTTCGCCAACAGCTCACCTGATCGCCTTGTTCAGGTAGTTCAGTGTGGATTGGAAATTCTCTTGCTGCTAGGTGCGAGAGCCCTTGTCGTAAAAAACACCAGCGGTGAAATCGCTGGTTACTGCATTTATGCCAGTACAGACCACAAGCAGCCTTTTGGGTCCTGGCTAAAGGCACTGGGGCGAGCCTTTGCTGCTGTAGTTCATCTTCGGCCTTGGGAATTAGTCAAGCTGGCGCACAGCCGGCTGATCTTCAAGCTTTCGGCAAAGACCGAGCACTCTCTTCCTAGAAAAGCTGGACGGATTGTCTCCATTGCTGTACACCCTGACTTCCAGGGAAGAGGATTAGGAACGATGCTGCTAAAAGGGGCTCTGGCAGAGCTCGAGCCCCTTCCTGTTGTGCTTGAAGTGCGAACAGATAACCCCAGCGCCCAAACACTCTACCGGAACTCCGGCTTCTACCCCTGCGGAACGACAAGGGACAAGCTAGGCGAATGGAGTATCATGGTAAAACCCGGCCGCGACGGCGAAGTCGATCCATTTTAGACCGAATCCGGGCCTGCGTTTCTGCCGTCTTCTCGGGGTCCAATTCGGATGCAGTCACCTTGCCATCTTCAACCTGGACTAACAACCACATGCCAGGTTTACATCCTTGAGGCAGAGCATCGATCGGACAGTGTAGCTCCCCGCTGCCTTCCATCAGCAAAACCGCTGTCCTCTCTTCGATACGATCCAATACTGCCGAGATCAAAGCATCACTCCCCTACAAAAGCAATCCCTTGGGCTTTGATATCTCTCAGAACAGCAGGGCCTATTCCGCGGATCTGTGTTAGGTCATCGAGTGATTCAA
This sequence comes from uncultured Peptococcaceae bacterium, assembly GCA_937988745.1. Lineage (GTDB taxonomy): Bacteria > Bacillota > Limnochordia > Darwinibacteriales > Darwinibacteriaceae > JAAYMS01. Next base: position 29,448 of record CALKAR010000265.1, on the reverse strand, counting down.
AGGGACGCAGCCGCAGTATCTCTCCCGCCCGCTGTGATCCGATATGCCGAATCTTGACCAACTCTTCATAGGGAGCCCTGTTAACCTCAATCTGACCAAAGACCCCTCCATAAAGCTCCGGTTCCCATTCTGTTTCAATCCAATACGCACTACCATCAGTAATGACTTGGATAGTGCCATAAGCATCGGTTCCATAGAGGGTTATTCCCCGCTGTAGAATACGTTCTACCACTTGGATATGGGGATGATCGTATTCACTACACCTAGCAGCTGAGTAAATCGCAACTTCTGGATCAACCGCGGTGAGGAACTCGCTCGATGTGGATGTGCGGGAACCATGGTGTCCCAGCTGTAAGATCTGTGCTTTAAGTGGATGGCCACGCTCTATTATCTCCTTTTCAGTACGGGCTTCCACATCTCCTGTCAGTACTATGGCGAAATCACCAAAAACGGCACGCATCGCCAGGCAGGATTCGTGCACGTCGTCGTTAATCTCCAAGGGATTCAAGATCTCCAGCGTTAGCGAACCCACATTAAGCACTTCACCCGCCCGCGGCTCATAATAGCCTGCGTCGGTGGATAATATTGCATCAACGGCATCTTCAAACACTGGCGTGGAATGCTCCACACCGCTCATCCAAACCTCTCTTACAGGTATCTCCCGCATCACATCCGGAAGTTGGCCAAGATGGTCTGCATGTGGATGTGTGATAATCACTAAATCTAGCTGCTCCACGCCAACCCGCTTCAGAAGAGGCACCACGTCGTACCGGCCGCGATCACCTGCATCGATCAGAACTGCGAAATCAGGACCTTTCAGGAGAGTCGCTTCGGCCTGACCCACGTAGAAAAAGAACGCTCTCATGTACTGGTCTGCCGAAGCCGTGATGGTCCACAGTAGAACAACTACCAGAACTGCTAGAACTCCGAATCTAGTACGGCGCATGAATCTCACCTCAGAAAGTTAAGTGCTCATTGTCTTACTGCATCTGCAACCTGGTAAACAGCTCACGGGCCAAAGGAGCGGCAACTTGGCCTCCAATTCCACCGCCTTCTACCAGAATGGCAAAGGCTAGATTGCGACCTTGGAAATCGGTAACGAGACCGCCAAACCAGGCGTGTGTACTGCTGGCTGCCTCTGCAGTGCCAGTCTTGCCCAGCATGTTCAGCCCTTCTACCAGAGCCGCGGTCCCTGTGCCTTCATTGACTGTCCGCCTCAGAATCTCACCCATTTCCACCGCTGTGTCGCGGACTAATACTTCATGAAATTGAGTTTCATCCTGCCCGAACAGCCGCAGCGTCGGTACCGCACCTTCATTAGCAAAAGGTGTAAAGAGCTGAGCCACATGGAGCGGGGTTAACAGCACCCGGTCCTGCCCAATTGAACTCCAGGCCAGAGCCACTCGGCTGCGTGCCGGATCTCCAATTTGACCCGCTCTGACGCTGAGGCCAAGGTCCCATGCTGTATCCAGATGCCAGCGAGAGAAATACTCCTGCAGGAGTTCTGCACCTAGATCAAGGCCAACCTGAGCCATAGTAGTATTAATCGAATGAATCACCGCATCAGGCAGGATATGAAGTCCAAAGACCTGCTGTTCGAAATTGCGCACGATATTGCCTTCCACCCGCAGCTCGCCTGTATCGTGGAACTGACTGGCTACGGTATGCACCCCTTGATCCAGGGCAGCGGCTGCCGTTAGGACCTTGAATACAGAACCAGGCGGATAAAGGCCCTGAAAGGCACGATTAAACAGCGGCTGCGCTGCATCGTTACTCAAAGCTTCCCAGCGTTCAGGACTGATACCCATCACAAATTCCGTTGGATCGTAGCTAGGTGATGATACCGCCGCCAAAATCTCACCTGTGTTCGCATCGAGTATAACTACAGCACCAGCATAGTCTCCAAGAACGGCAGATGCCGTCCTCTGATATCCCGCATCTATCGTAAGCTGGATATCCTCTCCATCGACCCGCGGTCGTTCAGCCAGCAGCACGGCTTGGCCGCCGGAGGGCTCCACGTAGAACTTCAGTCCCGGCTTACCCCGAAGCACATGATCGAACTCACCCTCTAAACCTGCTCGACCGACAATTTCACCAGCAGTATATTCTCGTTCAGGATAGCGGCTGATCATATTAGCTGTAACCTCGCCCACATAGCCGGTCAAATGGGCAGCGGCTGCCTCTAACGGATAGGCTCGGGATTCTTCGCGCCGGAAAAAAATCCCCGGTACCGGCCTCAAGATAGGGTCAAGCCGAGCATAGTCTTCCTCGGATACACTGACCAGCGGTACAAACCAGTGTCCTTGAATGCCAGGTGCCTGGTACTTGCTCTTAACATACTCTGGGGAAAGTCCCAGGTTCTCTTCTAAGACATTATAAAGGAGTTCTGGATCGCTGATGCGATCAGGCTGGACTCCTATGCTGACCCCTGTACCTAAACCGGCTAAGAGATTGCCGTGCCGATCAAGGATGCTTCCGCGAGCTGATTGCTCACGCTCTCGTCTGTATTGGGCTTCCAAACCATATTCAGGAAAGGGTAGATCGTTTTTCCAGTGAATATCCCAGCCAAATACGCCGCTGCGCTGCAGTTCAAGAGTAGACTCTATTTCGAGCGGGTCGAAAAAGCGGCTTGTGTATCTCAAGCTGTACCTGTACTCTGCCGCCCGCCATGACTCGGCTGTAGGTTCCAATCCTGTAAGTTCTATGGATTCTAAACCATATGCCTCAGCAAACCGGGCAAATCCATTTTCTAGTTCTTCCGCTGATGGACTAGCACTATCAGCGGGGAAAAACTCAACTGCTGTGCCGAAGTCACGAGCAGAGATGCTCTCCAAATACTCCCGGGCGGCACTTTCAGGCTGTGGAGCAAGATAGTTCACAGCGAAGAAGGCGCCTCCCGCCAGTATGACTAAGATCACCAGCACAACCGCTGCCGTACGCATCGGCATCTCTCCTTCTCGTGAAGTCACATTCTTACTGTCTCCAAAATCCAGGGGTTACAATTACAAGCATGGTAAACAACTCTAAACGGCCAAGCAGCATCAAGACTGAAAGGAACACTTTTAGAGAGCTACTAAAACAGCTGAAGCTGTGACCTGGACCTACTATGCCTAAACCAAGGCCAACATTGTTCAGGGTCGCAGAGGCCGTAATCGCTGCGCTTGACAAGTCGTAGCCAGCTAGAGAAATAAGTAATGTACTGCCGCCAAAGATTGCGACATATAACAGCAAGAACGCCGCAATCGCCGAAACCGTCTCTTGCGGAACTACCCGTCCATTTACGGTAATGGGAACTAACGCATGAGTGTGGAGAATCTGGTTGATCTCTCGCCGGATTAGTTTCACCGCAGTTACTACCCGGATGACTTTCATTCCTCCTGCGGCGGATCCGGCGCTGCCTCCTATGAACATCAGCAAAGCTAAAATTCCTTTACTAAATGCAGGCCATCGATTGAAATCAACGGAGAAATATCCAGTAGTAGTTATTATCGAGCCTACTTGGAAGACTGCATGCCGCACATGTTCGAGCAGCTCTCCACCAGACGCATGATATACGTTCATTGCAATTAAAAGAGAACTCACGCCAATAATGGCTAAGTACCACTTCAGCTCCGTATTCACCCGCAGCACATGCCAACGCCGCTGCCACAGCTCATAGTAGAGTCCGAAGTTGACACCAGAAAGAATCATCAATACCGCTATTGCCCAAATAGCCAACACATTATCGCTGAGTGCACTGATGCTGTTGTTAAAACTTGAGAATCCTCCCGTGCCTACCGTTCCCAGACTCAACGTCAAGGATTCAAAAATTGGCAGGCCACTTAACCGCAGAACGAACGTACCCGAGATAGTAATACCCAGATAAACGGTATAAAGGAGTTTCGCAGTATTAGCCAGCCGGGGTACGAGCTTGTCTGCCGTTGGGCCAGGTGATTCAGCTTTAAAAATCTGCATTCCACCTATGCCCAATGCAGGCAGGACAGCTAGGGTAAACACGAGGATACCCATGCCGCCGATCCAATGAGAAAACGAACGCCAAAATAGAATACTGCGGGGTAGGTTTTCGACATTGTCAATTACCGTTGCACCTGTAGTTGTTAGTCCTGACACTGATTCGAAAAAAGCGTCGGCAAAGGTGGGCACAGCCTGAGCAAAAAAGAAGGGAAGAGCGCCAAATAAAGAGGCCAGAACCCAACCCAGAGTTACTATCAAAAGACCTTCTCGGGCCTTGATAGTGTTAGCGTTGGGTTTCTGAGCCTCCGGGTTAACAACGATGAGCCTCAGCACAGCGCCGGAGACAGCAGTAATGACAACCGACCAAGCAAAAGCTACAGCAGCCGGTTCTCCGTAAAACACCGCCACAAGCAAGGGTATCGCTAGAATCAAGGCCTCAATCAGTAGGAGGGTTCCCAGGACCTTTGTGACCACGCCAGAATTCACGCAGAAAGCCTCCTTTCTGACGGTAGAACAGCTTTTCTAGCTGCGATACCAAAGAGGTCACGCAAAAAACAACAACTCGATCGCCTGACCTAATTACTGAGTCACCTTTAGGGATAATGATCTTGCCAGCGTGAATAATAGCACCCACAATTATTCCTTCAGGCAGGTTAAGGTCTTTCAGGGGAATACCAATTACTTTAGAAGCCTCTGTCACAATGATCTCTAAGACCTCTGCTTGCCCACCAAAGAGAAGTGACAACGATGCAATCTGCCCACCCTCAATGAATCGGATGATCGATGCTGCTGACAGCAGCACAGGATTCACCGCTAGATCAATACCCAACTGTTCGATAATGTGTATAAAGTTGGAGCGGCTGACTTTGGCAGCAACTTTGGCCACACCCAGGCGTTTCCCCAATAAAGCAAGCAGCAGGTTCTCTTCGTCCAAACCAGTCAACGCGACCAAAGCATCCATTTCGGCCAAATTCTCTTCGTCCAAAAGGTCATGATCAGTCCCATCCCCATGAATAACGAGCACATTCGGTAGACGTTCGACCAAGTAAGCACAACGTTCCTCATCCTGTTCAATGATCTTCACTTGGGAGCGGTATTCTCTAAGGCGCTGAGCCAGGTAAAGAGCAGCGTTACCGCCTCCTAGGATCATGACACGGCGGGGGATCCTCCGCTCAGCCAGGCGAAGCTCATCACCTGCAAAAGCTCTTAAGTCTTCGCCACGACCGATCAGATACAGAACATCACCTTCTGTCAAGACAGTCCTTCCCGACGGAATAAGGATTTGCCCATCGCGAGAGATAGCAGCCACCAAAAGAGATTGGAAATCTCTTACTTCGCTAAGGGCTCGGCCAACCAAGTGAGGTAGGTCAGCCATAGAGCGTTCCAGAAGACCTACACGTCCCTGGGCAAACTGCTCCATGTGAACAGTACCCTCCTGTATCAGATACCTAGCTGCGGCATGCGCCAACTCACGATCTGGATTAGTGATAAAGTCTATACCGAGCTCACTGCGGAAGAAGTTGATCTGATCAGCATATTCTGGAGTTCTAATACGTGCAACAGCCTTTTCGCACCCTAGTTTCTTGGCCATCATACCGATCAGTATATTAGCCTCATCGCTGGCTGTTACGGCAATAATAATATGAGTGCGTTCCAAACCGAGCTGCTGTAGAACCTCCATCGAGACAGCGTTTCCTCTGATTGTAAGCACATCAAGATTGCTGCTCACCCGCGACAAAGCTTGTTCGTCAATATCCACCACAGTGATGTCGTGATCATCACGAGAAAGAGCTTCTGCCAATTTATAACCAAGTTTTCCTGCTCCGGCGATCACTATGCGCACCCGACCACCCCCTGCCATTTTACTTGTAGCATACACCGCCACTGGTCGTCTGTCTAGATACGGGGTTGAGCATTCTTTAAGCGCTGCGGAGCCACTGCTCTGACTCGTCTCATCCCAGGAGCTGCGTCCTGCACCCCACCATTGCCGTCGTGGTTAGTCCAAGTCCAACTGATTGCCCCCATATAGCCGTTATCCAGGGCATAAACATAAGCTTCTTCAGCAGTCAGTTCCGTTTGAGGCCTAAAGGCCTGTCCTGGACGGCGAACAATACCTAAGGCTGGGAATTCCCCAATTAAAATAGGTTTGTCCAGCTGCCAGTAGTCAGCCGGATGATGAAATGGTGATGTTTTCTCATCAAAATGGCATGGATAGAAGTGCACCTGGTAAAAATCCAAAATTCCCTCAGGATCACCACCTGCAGCTGTGAGACGATCATCGCGGTAGTAGTTGTACATGCCATCCACATCTGTCAGCACGCGGAAATTCCAGCTTCCATTGGTTACCAAGTTATGCGGCGCAGTTCGTTTAATAGCGCCTGCGGTAAGATTCACGAACTGCTGAACCTTACCCATAGTAGTTCTCACTGGTGTCCAGCCGTATTCGGCAGTCATACCTTCCGGCTCATTGAAGATCTCCCAGGCAAAAAGTGCTGGATGGTCCTTAACAGCTTCTACCATAGGAATCAGAACCTTGTTTATATAGGCCTCTGTATGGGAGCGCTTTTCAACCAAATTCTTATTAGCTTCGTGATTTACACCGCGCTGTTCTTGCAGCAGATCAAAGGAAAACAGACAGAGAATCAAGGAAATCTCACTATCATAAGCCAGATCTAGTGCTCGCCGGAGATTGTCCAAATTGTGTTCGTTGTAACCTGTTACAATTCCGTTGTCAAATATCGGGTTTTGGCTGGCGTTAGTATGCAGCCACCAGCGCACAGCATTTCCACCAGCAGCAGTAGTATCGTTCATGGCCTTGGCAAATAGAGCATGATCAAAATCATCTAAGTCCTGTGCAAAATGGAGCCAGGCAAGATTAATCCCACTGAGAAAGACTTTCTTCCACATATATCTATTCCTCCTAAGAGAAACCCTCCGGACCCCCACAATGGGAGCCCGGAGGGCTGACTGGCTGATTAGTTCAGCAGTTCGTCGATTGCAGCCTGAGCCTGAGGAGCAATCTCAGACATGGCTTGGGCAGGTGTCTTCTCACCAGAGATGATGGTCCAGATAGCATCATCTAAGAGAGAACCCATGTTGTCGCGGGTCAGGTCAAACTGGCCTTCCCATACGAGGATGGCTTCTTCCATGACTTCAGCGGAAACGCGGTCTGGTGCTTGACCTACGATCTGGTTTTCGATTACGTTGTACCAGTAATCCTCTGGATCGCCCATCAGGAAGTCTACAATGGCTGCCATTGCAAGTGGATCAGCGCTATTAGAAGGAATGTAGAACATGTTGACCAGCTCGGTCGACGAGGAGTAACCATCATTGTTTGGTCCCATTGGAGGTGGCAGAATGCCATACTCGTCATCCATTTCATTTGGCAGGGCCCAAAGCATCCAGGCAGGCATGTTTGCGAAAGCACGCTTCCCTTCCCGGAATGGAGTCTGATTCCAGTCGCCTTCAGCAACGCCGTGTACGTGGTTCCACTCATAAATCTGCTGCAGTGCCTGCAGTGCAGGTTCGTCGTTCATGGCGAACTCCCAGCGGCCGGTTTCAGGATTCTGCTTTACAACGGTACCACCGTGCGCCAGCACGAACGGCCAAGCATAGACTTCTGAGAAGCCGTACTGATCGATGATACCGTCGCCATCGGTGTCTCTGGTAGCCTTAATAGCAATTTCAGTAGCCAGCTCCCATGTCCACTCACCGCTGCGGTATGCTTCTTCGAGATCGGGCAGACCTTCACGCTCAAAGAGAGTCTTGTTCCATACCCAGAAGGTCATATCGTTCATAGCACTGTGCATGGTGTGAAAAGCATAGATGTGATCGTCAAGCCTTACTGCATTGATCATAGCCTGTACGTGTGGATCAAGCCGCTCGAAGTACTCAGCAGGCAGAACTTCGTCCATTGGATAAAATGCCCCATCTTTCATAATTGGAATAGCGGCAGAGTGCGACACATACCAGATGTCATACTCAGAGTCACCAGCCAAGAGTCTGCTCATGTAAGTATCGGTTTGACCTTCCCATGACACCAATGGCAGCTCAATCTTGCAGTTGAACAATTCTTCTGCTTCGGCGATGAGCTCAGGAATGCCGATGTCATACCAGCACCACAGGTTAACTGTCGCTCCGCCCAGGTCAATCTCAGGGAATTCCCAGGCAGCTGCGGGTGTCACAAACAGTCCTACCAACAAGCACACAACAACTAAACTGCGCAGAAACTTCATTACAGATCCTCCTTTTTATTTGTGTATTTTAGTATTGCTAAGCTTGTCAGTGCACCACACATTAATTCTTCGCTTTACCACCTCCTTGTTTGTACCGATTCCTTGTTACCCAACAATACCCGTACGCTCGACACCTTCGATGAAATAACGCTGCAGTATGGCGTAAATTATAAGGAGTGGCGCAATAAAGAGAATCATACCGGTATTGTCCAAGATAGAACGATAGTGATCAGCGATGTAATTGATATCATTCATAATGTTCATAGAGGCGCTCTCAAGTACAACTGGGAGCACTTTGGCGTTTGATAGGTAAATCGAAGTAAAGAAGTAATCATTCCACTGCCATACAAAAGCGAAGAGAAATACTGTCAGCATGGCTGGTACGGCATTGGGAAGCATCACACGAAGAAAGGTGCGTATAGCTCCCGCTCCATCAATGGCAGCTGCCTCTTCTAAATCTTTAGGCATGTTGCGGAAAAACTGCCGCATGATGTAGATAAACAACCCGTTTTTCAGCCCCGTTCCCGTAAGGGAAGTGAAAACAAAGGGCCAGATACTTCCGAGAAGATTGACTCCTGGCTCCGGTAAAAGGCCGAAAAAGGTGAAGTACCGGAAGTTCAGATAAAGCGGAATCATAATCATCTGAGGAGGCACAACCAGAGTAAACACTACACAAGCAAACAGCAGACTTTGGCCTCTCCACCTAAAGCGGGCAAAACCATATCCAATCAGAGTGCATGATGCCAGCTGCATTAAGCTGACCATCAAGGTCAGGAGCAGAGAGTTTCGAAAGGTCACAGGATAGTCCATGTACTCCCAAACAATCTTATAGTTCTCCAAATAAAGCATGCGCGGCACAAATTGAACCATGTTGTCAAACATGTCCACTTCCCGCATCAGAGATGAGGAAAGCTTTACGATTAAGGGATAGAAAATGACATAACAAATCCCTAAGACAATGACACCACGTACAATGCTCCAGGCAATTCCACCTACTCTTTCCCAAAAGAGCTTGCGCTCTAAACTTGCGGACACTCTGCTCCCCCCTCTAATTGTCGTAGAATACAAACCGGGAGATAATCGAACCGGCAATCAGCAGTATCACCGCAATCGACAAGAAATACAGCACTCCCATCGCTGAGCTGAGACCAAATCCCCCTCCACCAAACGCTGTACTTCGCACCAGCTTAACGAGGGGATTAGTTCCTACTGTAAAGGAGTCAATAATGGTATAAATCGAATTGGTCAAGATCAAGGGACTGAGCATCGGCAGAGTGATCAACCAAAATCTTTCCCATGATGTGAACCCCTCTACGTCTGCGGCCTCATACAGGGATCTTGGAATAGACTGCAAACCCGCTAAGAACACCAAAATCTGCACTCCTGATGCCCTAATAATTTCAGGGATACGGTCCACTGCCGATGTCACGTAATCTAACGTAGTTTCAGGAATGCGCAGTTCGTACAAGAAATTGCGCAGTACAGCTCCGCTCAAGAGCCCACCTTCATTAGCAGCCGTTCGCAGCTGTGTCATCATATAGTCGGCCGATTCCATCTGAAGGACAATACCCGCACCCATGATGACTGGTAGGAAGAAGATGACGCGTGCCAGGGTTCTCCCTCTAAACGGTTGATTTAGCAAATTAGCTGCAAAGAAGGCGAATACCACAATTAATGGTACATCGATTAAGGTTCGGAACACAGCTTCCACAAACACCTGCAGGAATTCGGGATGAACCAAGATTGCTGTACGGTAATTTTCCAACCCGACAGGCTCCAACTGATAACCTCCCGCCACGATCTGCAGCTGACTCATACTGAATCGAATAGACTGCAAAAACGGATACAAGAAGAAGAGCACAAAACCTACAGCAAAGGGCAGAGTGAACAGAATTCCGGTCAAAGCCTGCCGGCGGCTGCGGGTCATGCGAAATCGTGGACCAGCCACCTTTAATTCCCCCTTTCAACCAGGGCATAGCCCAGAGGTGGGACAGAAACGCCCGCAAATTCTTTTTCAGTTGTGCTGTAATTGACCAGGACCATGACGTTGTTCTCATAAGTGGTGACTGCCAGATCAGGCTCGGGCCTGGTATGATCGACAATGCGTTGTCCTTCTGTCAGTTCAAAGAAAGGCTCAAGTTCTTTATACAAACTAACGGCCTCTTCAAACCAGTCCTTATAATGAAGGGCATACATGTAGTCGTAATCGGTATGCTTGGTTGCTGACGAGGAAGCCCAGCTCCAGACATAGTATGGTGCCGCACCTAACTCGATGGTTCTTAATATGCTGAACGTATGATCATGCGCAAAATTGATGGGCTCTCCGGAGTAACTCACATAGCCGCGCAGCACGATCTGAGCAAAGGGCACATATTCATCAATCAAACGATATCCATTTCCATAACTGGGCAAATTGATAACATGCGCTGCATATGGCAGGGAATAAGCGAAACCTTTTTCCACCATAATGTCGTAATCACTCAGCTTTTTAAACTGCTCCCGAATGATGTTCTTTGCTTGTTCACGATCAATCAACTTATCGGGGTTATAGCGGAAGTCTGAGTAAAGCTCACTGCCCATATCACCTAGAGAAATACTGTCGTGTCCAAGCGATGCATAGTCAACGAGAAAACTATCCAGCAACGTACTGAGGCGCCCGGGTGACAGTATATGACGATAGCGGTCTTTGACTGCTTGAAATGTGGCTCGATCGTATTCGTATAACTTCGCCATTGTGCGATCTAGGAGCCGTCCTCCATCGCGCTGGGCTATGAACCCATCAAACAGCTTATTATTTGCAACTGTGAGAAAATCTACATCTGGATAAAGCCCAATCTGGCTGCTGGCTGCATATTCCTGCAGCTGAAGAAATCCTTCTCTGCCACCGACAGAACGCTCCCACTTCACCCTGCTGGGATACTCGTGATCCAGACCACCCTTTAACCAGCCGCGGTAGCGCACGGTAATACCCTCTAGGCCAGCTTTCTGCAGCTTTTCTAGGATTTCTTGTGCCTGTTCGAAGGTGGTCAGTGGACGCATAATTGTTTGTGGAATCCCGAGTACAGGCCGCTTGACCTGAATAGCTCCAATAAGGTCTAAATAGAAGCGAGTTGGTCTTACTGATCCACGAGCGCCCAAACCCTGGGCTCTGAGATACTTTTGATACAGATGAGCCATACCTACATAACTTGCCTCTTCCCCACTGAGGAACGTATAGCGGACAATCACGTCATCGATAATGGGCCTTGATTGGGGTACCGCAATCGTTACTTCTCGAGTAAACTGATCGGTGGTCTGCAGAGTAGCTGTCCCTTTGGGCATCAGAATGAATTCTGGATAGACAACGTTGTACGAGATAGAACGTCCAGCCACATCAGCTTTAATACGGGCCATGGCATCGCCCTGTTCAATGACGGCGAAGAATCCCCGATCGCCTTTTTTCATCCCAAATACAGGCATGACCGATTCAACTAATAGGCGTAGTTGTTCGTCGCGATTAATCGCTCCATCGCGACCATAAACAAGAATGTTGGCAACAGGAGCAGTCGTCTTGCCATTGTTTAGATAAATAAGCGCTCCTGGGCCATCGGGCACAAACAGGTAGCCGTCATCGTCTCTGCCAGCAGCACCGAAATGGGGCAGCAAGCTCACAGAATAAACTGGCAGTGTAACTGGGGGTGCTTCCTGATCCTCCGGATTAATCGCATCTACTGGATATTCAATATCCCGGACAGGAATCCGCACAACTAGATCGCCCTCATCAAGCTGGTACTCGATGGCGACATGGAACACCCGATGGTTCGGCAGCAATTCGGGAAAACCGAAGTATTCTAAATCAACAGCCCGATCATAGGGTGTGAAGCCTATATCCCGCATAATCTCTGCGATTTCTTCTCGATCCCACCGCGAAACCCGCGTTCCCAGCATATAAAGGGGCTGAGATGTAAATATCTCCATGATTTCTGGTGTGATATCACTCCGCCGAGAGACATCTGTTCTTGCCACAATATGATCGAAGAGGTTATTGTAGAGGTCCCGCTTGGCATTGCGTCGTGCCAGTGCTTTTTCATCGGCCATCAGTGTCAGGCTGCCAAGCAGGCGTTCTTTATTGACCTGGGTGACTGAGACTCTTTGATAATCTTCAGGAGCTTCTTCGAACCAGATCATGGTATAAAGATCTAAGAGTGTTTCCCGCTGCTTCTCCGACGCTCGGCTCAGAATTTCTTCTTCAAAACGGGCTTTAGTCATAAGATTAGGAACAAACGCATCATCAGTCCATTCCTGCCCGATTGTGTACTCTACTCTAATGCCGTTTTCAATAGGATGAATTTCAATCTGATCAAAAACGGCACTCTCGTTGTAACTATCCAAAGTGACTTCAGCACCTATCTGTGTGAAGTAGGTGAGAAGCAGCTGTGCCCCTAAAGCGTTCTTTGAAGCACCGCGAGCCACAGTTTCTTCTCGATCGCGGTTGGGTGGGTTAGAATACCAGACCGTACCATCAGCCACTTCAACAACAGCGATTTCTGCAGTCTCCGGATTTATATAAAGCTGAAGTTGGGAACTCTCTGCCACAAGCTCGTAGTCTAGGGATACCGCCCATACCGGCGAGGCAGCAGCAATGAGGAATATAATCACCAAGAGAGACAGCCGTTGCATTTTTCCTCGCCTCCTACATTCGGAAAGTTACTTCGCGATAGACGGAAGCAGCGAAGTTGGTCATTTCCCCAATTAAGCTGAAAAACAGCAAACCAATAAAGGCTACTAGGAGCATACCGGCCAGTGTAAAACAAGAACTCCAAATAGTCTTTGCTACAAAGAACTCATGAGTAACCATGTTTCCGATGAAGACCAGAGCCAAAGCCCATACTCCCGCTATGGCAGTTATGACATAGTAGAAAGCGGCTTCCTCAAGAGTAATAAAGTTGCTCACGATAGTCATGGGAATATTGACTAAAATGAGTGGAGTCAGAGAATAAGCTGTGGCAATCCAGATCTGACCGAAGGTCCCTTTGCCCTCAAAAAGTGTGGTCAAAGACCAGTTCACCACAACCCAAAGCACAAAGGGAACCATCACTACGGCAACTTCCATCAAAATGTTCAGTTTGGTCAGGTCATTCGGATTAAGAACAAAACCGGTAAATTGACGTCCAAAGGCATTGGTAAATACAAGCAGTACCAAGAGTATGTTGGAGGCTGCCATATTACCCCGCTTTTCATACTTGAGATCCCAGAAGCCATCGAAAGGATGCAGACTGACATATACCGCATACCACAAAGCCCTGATGGTTAGACGTGCCTTCAAACGCCAACCGCTGACATCATCTTGAGCAAAGGCCGTCTGGTGGCGACTGTGAGGATTCCACCCATAATAACTGTTCAAGCGTTCCTTCAAAGGTGCATACGGCTTAGTTTTTATCAGAAGAAATAATCCCAGAGCAGCAGCTACCAATCCAGTCATAATTGTCGGGAAGTTATCAAAGATAACCTCTCTGCGGTACAGTGCTAACGCCTTAGAATAGTCACGGCGGTTATTGCCGAGTCGGAAGTATTCCATGGCCTCAGCAAAGCGATCCTGTCGAAGCAGCGAGCGGCCGATACCGCTGTAAGCCTGGTCTAAGTTGGCGTTATAGGCTAAGGTGCGCCGCCACATATCCGCAGCTTGCTCATACTCACCAGCTTGATGATGGGCAATGGCTGCATGGATGTACTGAGCGTAAGGAGTAGGCTCATAAACCGTGATGCGTGCCAACTGACTATCCAATACCAAAAGGTTATCGCCTAAAGCTTCAATGGCAGCAGGTCCTTGAACTAACCCAATCTGGTCACCAGGACCGCCAAAAACATATAGAAGTGAACCGTTGCTGTCATAAGTAAAGACTCTGCCACGACGAATATCCAGCGCGCTGTAGATACCATGCTCACGGCTGACAACGTCCACAAAAACCGAACGACCTTCAATCGAGGCTCCAAGCCCAGCGTAAGGATACTGTACATCACCAACTGGAGGGAAAAATCCCTGCCGCCTAAGGACATCCTTACCGCTGGGATTGAGACGTCTGATAGCGTCTGTTTCGTTGGTCGTCAAGCCTGAGACGGTGGCGTAGATGAATCCACTTTCATCGATATGGAGGTTGCTGTATTCCGTAGGCAGGAAGAGCGCTCGCCGGCTACGCTGTTCATCAGTAACAATGCGGGACCAGATATAATCCACGATATTAGGTCTAATCCGCGGCGCCCCAATAAAGCCTCTAAATTGACCCGCATCGTCAAACTCCAAAATACCATCAAAGGTTCCTTCTGAGATAACATACATCCGCCCGGCCACGTCTACTACAATCTTGCGAGGCCTGTACCGAAAACCTTCCGGAATAACACCTTCCACATCACTTTTGGGTTCTCCGAAGGCTTGAATAAATTGACCTTCTTGAGTCATCTGCACAATGCGGGCGTTATTTTGATCTGCGACATACAAAATACCTTCCGGGGATACATACAATCCCCTGGGGTTGTTGAATTTGTCCATTTCCCCACTGTTCTCAAATTCAGATATTTCATGGGAGAGTTTCCATTCATGATCAAAGACAAGAATCCGATTATTCCCAGTATCAAGCAGAAAGATATACTCATCGGTTACAAAGATATCTTGAGGGTTGCTCAGAGTCGCACCCAATTCCCGGCTGCCCATTACTCTGCGCGGAACATAAGCCTGAGCAGCGGACACAGTTTCGGACCAATAGTCAAAGGAATAACTCTGATACGGTAGAGCTAGAGCCTCAGTACTGCAGAGCAGCACAAGGAGAACCATTATTTTGGCGGCTGTACGCATCAAGCTCCCTCCCTTCCTACTTGTTGATTCCTGCAGCGCCCATTGTTTGGACAACCTTCGACTGGTTAAAGACGAATACAACAATGGGTACAATCATCATGATCACTCCTACAGCCGCTCCGACACCTGCCCGGGCAACGCCCCCTTGAATGATCTGATTTAGAGCGTAAGGCAGGGTCTTTAACTCTTCCGAATAGATAAAGCGGCCGCCGGTCTCATTCCACAGTGATTGAAAAGACAGAATGATTAATGTGAGCCAGGCAGGCTTTACATTGGGCATCACAATCCGCCAAAAAATGTGGAACTCACTCGCACCATCAATGCGGGCTGCCTCGAGGAGCGAATCATTGATCTGTTCCATAAACTGCTTCATCAAGAAAAGGCCTAATGATGATGACCATGCTGGTACGATAATCGCCGCATAGGTATCCAGCCAACCTAGGGCAGACATGGTTAAGTAGTTGGGGATGGCTGTTACCTGGTAAGCAAACATCAGTGAAAGGACGACCATGGCAAAAAAGAGGTCTCTACCCGGAAACCTATGTTTGGCCAGCACATAAGCAGCCATAGACGCCATGAGGACGTGTCCGCCCGTCCCAGCTACTGTAATAAACACTGTGTTGAACAAGTAGCGGGATATGGGCACCCAAGATTCACCCATCAGCACAAACAGGTCCCGGAAGTTATCAAAGGTAGGATTACGCACAAAGAACTGCGGCGGAAATAGGAATAACTCGTTCAATGGTTTAAACGCATTGCTGATGGCAAACACCAAGGGCAGTGCGCTAAAAGCCCCCCCCAGAAACAAGACGACGAAAATAATGAAGTCACCACCAGCGGAACGGGTCAGACGTTTTTGACGAATCTGCATAATGTCACCCCTAATCCCCCAATTTGGACAGAACCCTCTGAACAATGCGCTGAGCAGCAACCATCGTTATGAAGAGCACTACTGCAATTGCCGAGGCATAACCCATCTCAAAACGGATATTTCCATAGTCCAAGAGATGAGCTACCACTGTATGGGCTGCGTAATCAGTGCTGGGAAAGCCCACCAAAGGAATGATCTGCCCAGCGGCTGCAAAGGACTGAGTAATGGACATGATCGCCCCGAACATGAGCTGGGGCCGCATGGAGGGCAGGGTAATATAGTAGAGTTCTTGTATTCGGTTCTTAACCCCGTCAACCGCTCCCGCTTCGTACATAGTCTGATCAATGCCCTGGAGTCCAGCTATAAAGACTAGGAAACTGGTTCCCAAACTCATCCACAAGACAACAACAATGACTAAAGGCATCATCCAGCGCGGATCAGTCAAGAACTGAATTGGAGAATCAATGATACCCCAGTAGAGTAGAAAACCATTGACATATCCGTAAGAGTCAGGGCTGAAAAGAATCGTCCACATTAAGTACAGATTCCCTGAGATCGAAGGAGCATAAAACAACAAGGTAAGCACTGCCCTGACTTTTGGATGCAGCTCATTAATCATCCAGGCAAAAAACAGACAGAGCAAATAGCTCAAAGGGCCGGTAATTACTGCGAAGATAAATGTGTTTTTTACCGCTATCAGAAATACATCGTCGGCTAGAAATAGACGAAGGTAATTCTGCCAGCCAACCCATTTTGGACTCTGCAGCATGTTGTAGTGGGTAAAGCTGAGTCCAATAGCGATCAATACGGGAAATACCGTAAACAAGATGAAGAAGATCCCGTATGGCGCTAAGAACACGTACGATATCTTGTTATCTTTGATCTCCTCCCACTTGGTCGCCAGTCTGAGTCGAAACCGAGGCTGGGGCCGCGGTGCCTTAGCAAGCATACTCATCACTTTCCCTCCTCCAACTACGGAGCCAGAACCTCTAAGTCAAACTCCTCCCGCTTGACCGTAATCTCCTCATTAATCACACGGTTGTAGTCAAGAAGCGTATCTCGAGCCGGCTCATTGTAGTAGATAACACGCCGGAAAGCATTATCAAGATGCCGCCCCACCATGTACGCTCCAGGCACATTCGGTACACCCTTGGCCCAAGACCGCTGTTCTTCAAGCAGCTGGTACTCTTCCACAGTCCACGGAAGCTGACTTACAGCTTCTAAGTTGGCTGAAGCGTAGCGCGCCGCGGGTCCCAGGATAGATTCGAGTTCTTGACCAAAGCGGACTTGTGTTTCAGTCGATGTCCACCATTTCACGAACTCCCAAGCATGCTCCTTATTCCGGGCTGCTGACAAAATCATACATGCTGGCCCCGATACGGGTACAGAACGGTCAATGATCCCGTCCCGTTCGGTCCCGGGAATTAAGGTGAAATCCCACTCGCCCCTTAATTCTGGTGCAAATACCTGCAGGAAATTATAGAAACCGAAGTCCTGCACTAAGATGGGCATTTCTCCCATCCGGAATCTGTTGGCTGCATCGTACCACAGTGGCAGGTCATACAGCTCGTACAGCTCAGTCCACTGAGTAAAGGCCTGCACAGCTGCTTCGCTCTCTAGGTTAGTAGCAATGCCATCACCAAGGTAAAGATCTTCGCCCCGCTGGAAAAGCAGCGTTAGAAATGTGGAAACACCACCATGTGCAAGCACCGAAACTGTAGCACTTCCTTCACCAATGGCACCGCTGGATGCCTGTGCAATACCTGAGTAAGGGAGGCCGAAGTCCATATGGTCTTTATTCAGATCAGGAATGATCTTAATCACATCATCCCAGGTCTGCGGCACCTCGAGTCCAAGTTCCTCCAAAATGTCTTTCCGATAAAACAGCATCGAGAACGTCTGGGTTTCCGGCAGTCCGTAAACAGAGCCTCCGAATGAATAAGGGACCAGAGCACTTGGGTGAAAGCGTTCCGCCACTTCTGGGAAGTCAGGAAACTGTGTCAAATCGACTGCTGCTCCACGTAGTGCGAAGTCCATCGGCTGCGTGTCCTGCACGCCCAAAGCAACATCAGGCCCGCGCCCAGCTAGTGTCGCAGGCAGCAGAATTCCAATGTTGATCAGCTCTAAATTAACTGGAATTCCGGTTTCAGGCGTAAACGTGTCTTCAATCATCAGTTTAAGAATCTGTGCTTGGTCACGTCCGCTGCCGATCCAAACACGGAGAGGCTCAACCTGAAAATCCTCCGCTGAATATACATTTCCAACAAGGGTATAGTCATAAACAAACGACGATAAGAATGCCCGCAGTTCATGCAGCATAACCTGCCCCACATGCGGCTTGGTCTTAGGCAGTTCAACGTTGGGACTGGCAATCACAATGTAATCAATCTGCAGAGGCTGTTCACGCGTCTCCAAAATCCAGGTTCCCAGAGCTCCTGCGTTGTCCCGGAAGGCAGCCAGGCGGCGCGGAATCGTAAAAGGCCGATCCGCCATCAGCCACAGACTGCGGGACAGCTGTTCCAAAACAGCTACCTGCGCTCCAGATTCACCAATAATTGCTTTGAGATCTTCTGCAATCTCGCCGATAATACGGCTCTGACGCTCTAGAGCACTGATGAGGCCGGGGATCCTTTCTTCTAAGCGATAATCCCGCATCGGGTCAGGATTAGCAGAAGTAATCATGACAATCCTGCGGTAGATCGTATTCAATTCATAGAGGCTTTCCTGTGTAGCCCGCACGATTTCAGCGAGCTCACCTAACACGTTCTCCAAACGCAGAGTATGTTTGCCTTTTTCCAAATACACTAAGTAAGGCGTACCTGTCTCTTCGTCCCCAAAAAGCACCATTTCATACCGGCTTGAATAAGGGAACTGCACCGCTTCCCCTTCTTTAAAGGGAACACGCCCATCGATCAAGAGCCGCCGGGAGCTGTAGGAGCCGCGCTTAACATGCTGCTTTGCTTTAATGGCAATCTGGTAAAGTCCTGACTCTGGAACTTCAAATTCCCACTCAATCCAGTCACCAGGACGGCTCCAGCGCTCTCCGCCAATGGTATTTAGGCGAATCAAAGTGTGATGATATGGTTCTACCAAAGGATCCGAGCGATCGTTTAGCGGGAACAAACTCGGACTAGAACGGCGCACCGCATCTTCACCTTGAATCTTGATAAGGATATCGGAAGTTGGACTGAAGCCTAGCGCCTTGTAATCAGCCTCCACCTCTGCATAAGAAGGGTGTTCTGTGAGACTTAATATCTCGAGCTGACCGATAACCACTGGTTCGCGGCGCGATACGAGCGCAATAGTGTTCCAGCCTCGCTTCAGATAAAAACTGAGGGGAATGCTGTATGTCCCCATCGAGTCTGCCACGAGAACTGTACGCCATTCTGGAATTTCCACTTGGCTGGGACGAATTTCATTCCCCTGATTGTCTACCTGCACAAGTCCACCATCTCCCCACACGCGATGGAACTCGATGAAGCCTGCTTCTTCGTAGGGCAGTTCTCCATTAATATAAATCTCTCGCTGAATTGAGGAGCGGCGCCCAGGCACAGGGTAATAGGTCACAGCTATGTTATACAGGCCGTCCTCTTCTACATAAACCCGCCATTCAACTGTGTCGTCTTCCCCTGTATAAAGAGCGTTATTGTATGTTCCTGTAGGATCTTCCCAATGGCTTACTCCTGCACTTGCATACGAACAGGTACCAGCTGGTATGACCATCCTGTAATCGCTAGTTTCGAGATGGGCGTACCTGTTCAGATAATGATGAAAATCCAGAGCGCGCTTAGCAACAAATATGTCCTGCGTGCTGCCTTGTATCTCGAATCCAAAGACTGCGACAACTATCACTAACCATAAGAGCATCCGTCGGCGCAATACCAGGCACCCCCATATCGCTTAAACGTTTAGAATAACTCTTACACCATATATTTTACATTAACTACGTTATTCCTTCTTTTTTCTTATAAATTCGACCACAGTTCGAGTTGATCGAGTGTTATGACTAATGGATGATTATATACCCGTCGAAGATGTTCAGAATCATTCCAATCCCGTAGAATATCTCCGTTCCAGGTCATAAACCAGCTCCACATGGCGCCATAGGCTTGCGCCGCATCAGGATCAGGAATGCCGCCATTTTCCGCCATAGCAGAGATCTTTGGACGTTCACCCAACTCAAGCAGGCGCTCAAATTCTGCAGGAGAAGGGCCATATGAGAGCGGCTGCGTATAAATATCGCAGCTCACGATATCTACATACTCGTCCCCAGGGTACCACTCCGGAGAAATTGAATTCCAAACCCAAAGCAAATTGTTGAGCTGATGATGTTCTGTCAAACGATGGTACAATAGCTTCCATAATTCTTTGCAGGGCTCTGGTCCCTTAGCTCCCCACCAGAACCAACCGCCTTCCGCCTCATGCAGCGGGCGCCACAAGACTGGAACACCTGCATCCTGCAGCCTCTTCAGCTGTACCGCAATTGCATCAATATCCCGCAGAATTAGCTGATAATCCTCGGATTCAGGATCAGCAAGCGCAGCAGCGATATCAAAATTGGTGGCGTCCGTATAAAACCCGCTCCACCATTCGCGACCATTGACTTCTAGGCCCTTAGGTGCATTCCAATGCCAGGTGAAAGCTACGATGCCGCCGCGTTTGTGCCAGTCAAGCGCAGCTTCGACGTCATGACTCTTCGTTCCCCGCTCAACTCGTGACGGGCTATAATCCATGAAGTCCAAACCTAACAAGGCCGGTTCTTTGCCAGTAATCCTCTTGATGTATGTTGTGTCACGCATCAAGCGACCGTTGTACTCCTGCTGTCCCGCAATGATGCGCTTACCGAAGTTGGCAGCGAGAAACTGCAGGAGAGCCCGAACTTCAGGTGTGGCATTGGGATTAATGGGCTCAGCACTGACTTGGGGAATCTGGATTGTTTCAGCCGGCCGCAGAGCTATATAGTCAAGCTCATACCAGCCCCAACCCTTTTCGATCGTCAAGGTGTTGACGCCCTCATTAAGCAGTACTTTCCCCGCATGAGCTTGAGAAAAGGTACCCGTAGCAGGAAGATACACATTCCCGACGGCTTCATCGTTCAGCAGAAACATAGCATACTTCTCACCATTCGGCGCACGATAGCCTACAACAACTTCATATATACCTGCCTGTTCAATCTCAACCGAAAAAATCGCCGAACCAGTATCGTTTGTAAAACCTACGGCATACCCTCGTCCCGAATAACCCTTGGCAGTCTGAGTCAGCCTTAGATCCACCAAATGCGCCGCGTCTTCAACTTCGTAGCGAATCCATTCCATATCCGCACCATCCTCTAACATCTCTTGAGCTACAACTGCCACTGACAAATTCAGCATCATCAGAACTGCCAACACTATGCGCAGATAACGCATGGTATCTCTCCTTTTCGCCGAGTGTCTTAGAGGGGTTTAACGACATAACAGCGCCCAATCTGGGTCTTGAACTGAAGCGTGTGATCACTCAAGTGCTCGCTGGGAATAACCTGACCCACCTCATCGAATACCTGAAGTGGAACATGAGAACGCACGCGGCAGAGCCTTCCCCGCTCAGCTTTGATCACCGCCTGATGGAGCACACCGTCCGTCCAGCTTAGATCAACCACGAATCCACCTCTAGCTCTAAGACCGGTAATATAGCCCTGGGACCAAGCTTTAGGCAGTGCTGGCAGCAGGTCAATCACCCCAGCGTGGCTTTGAAGAAGCATTTCTGCTATACCCGCACATCCTCCGAAATTACCGTCTATCTGAAACGGGGGATGGGTATCCAGAAGATTAGGCAGCGTCGAGTCGGCCAAGAGTGCATGCAGATTCGCACATGCCTGGCGCCCATTTTTCAGGCGAGCCCATAAATTGACAATCCAAGCCCGGCTCCATCCAGTATGTCCACTACCCTGTGCCAGCCGCATCTCAAGAGATTTTGCAGCTGCTTCCATCAACTCAGGCGCCTTTTCAAAAGTGATCGTGTCACCCGGATGCACGCCCCACAAATGAGAGACGTGGCGATGGCCCGGTTCAGCTTCATCAAACTCACAGCACCATTCCAAAAGCTGGCCGGCGCTGCCAATCTTAAGAGGTCTCAGGCGTTCAGCTGCCTGCTCTATCTCGCTGCGCAGTTCCTGATCGATGCCAAGGATTTTGGCTGCTTGGATGCATTTTGCAAATAAGCTGCTGATCATACTTAGATCCATCGCTGCTCCATGTGCTACAGCACTGCGTTTTCCTTCGTGTATGAATACGTTCTCAGGAGATGTGGAGGGACAGGTTGTCAGATAGCCGTCTCCATCTTCTACAAGCCAATCCAAGCAAAACAGAGCAGCCTCCCGCATAATAGGATAAGCTTCTGCTTTCAGAAATTCCTGATCTAAGGAAAACTCATAGTGCTCCCATAGGTGGTGACAGAGCCAGACACCGGCCATCACCCACATAGCCCAGCTGGCATCGCCCGTACCGCCTCCAACAGGAGCAGCTGAGCGCCACAGATCTGTATTATGAGCAGCAGCCCATCCTCTGCAGCCCAATAAAGATCGTGCCATTGCGGTGCCTGTTACCTGAAGCTCACGTATCATGGCAAACAACGGTTCGTGGCATTCTGCTAAGTTGCAGACTTCAGCTGGCCAGTAATTCATCTGCGTATTGATGTTCAATGTGTAATTAGAACGCCAAGGAGGATCCAAATCCCAATTCCAGATACCCTGCAAATTTGCAGGCTGACTGCCTGGTCGAGAACTTGAAATAAGTAAATAACGCCCGTATTGAAAATAGAGAGCCATCAGACCTTTATCAAACGTTCCTTCTTTAACTTTCTGCAGACGCTCATCGGTAGGCAGCTCATCAAGGCCTGGACCTAAATAAATTCGGACCCGATCAAACAAACTCCTGAAATCATTTTTATGCTCTGCAAAAAGCTGATCGTGCGATATCAATGCAGTCTCGTGAGCATGCTTAACACAGTGAGACATAACCTGCACGGCCCGGCGGAAATGAGGCTCGGCAAAGCCAAGAAAACCTGTTTCTGCAGTTAGAATAATAACGGCCTCTGCAGCATCCTCGATTATTAGACGATCAGCTCCTGCTTTCAGCCTGCCTCCCGCACAGCTCACATGAGCATAGGCTGCAAACGGCATGCCCGGACCGCGCTCTGCATCGATTACCTGTCCGAGCAAGGCGAGCCCTTCTGGATGTACCTCTAGACCCCACTCATGGGGGCACCAGAGGCTGAGTTCACCTGAAAGTGCTGGCACTGGACCGTCTTCAGATGATGCCGTCATTTTCAGAACAAGTGCTTGATGAGGATAAGAAACAAAGGTTTCACGCTGATAAGTAATCCCATCTACCTGAAACTCAACGCGGGACACGGCATCACCTAGTACGAGCGAACGCCTGTAATTGCTCCAGCTGTTTGGCAGCTTCTGAGTAAAACACAGCTCACCCAAGGGCTGATACTTGGCGGTATCCGAACGCTGCAGCAGTTTCGTTCGTTCATGGGCAGCCGCATAATCACCTTTCTCTAACACCAAGGATCGTATCTCATCGAGCACGCCGTCCCCCGGTTCGGCCAGGGTTTCTATCGGACCACCAGTCCACAACGTATCTACGTTTATGAGAATGCGTTCTTTCTCAGGGACACCCATCACCATTGCGCCTAGACGGCCATTACCCAGGGGAAGTGCCTCATTCCAATCCTTGGCAGGCTGACGATACCAAAGTTTATGCATGACTTTCAATCCTCCGACATGAATCGCGTACAATAAGACTTACTGGCAGAATCTGCTCCCGTGGAGCGCTGCCATCTCTGATGCATGCGATGATCGTATCTGCGGCTAACCTACCCAACAACAAAGTGTCCTGTCTAATAGTAGTGAGAGCGGGATGAGTGTACCTGCAGATTTCAATGTCGTCATAGCCGATAATCGAAATATCATCGGGACATTTGAGACCAGAACGCTCAAGCGCCCGGAGTGCGCCTACGGCAGCGGCGTCACTTTGACAGACTACTGCTGTAGGCTTCGTGGGCTGCTGCAGGATTTTCTGCATGGCGTAATAACCCGAGTCCTCTGTAAAATCATCGCCAACCATCCACTCTTCACAGATGGGAAGTCCGTAATCCGATAGACGTTCTTTGAATGCTTCCCGATGACTGCGGGCTGGATATGTATTGGGGAGTCCCCCAAGCAGCCCAATTTTTCGGTGACCAAGAGCATACAAGTAATCTACGGCTTGACAAGCTCCCTGCTGATGATCCCAAGCCAAGAAGTATCCGTTGTTCCCTGGATAGCTGTCACCCACGATATCGATAAATAGACAGGGCAGATCCGATTGAGCCAGCGCCTCTAGATTAGGAGAATCGAAGTCAACACCCATCAGCACGACGCCATCTACCCGGCGCCTTACGCACTTTTCTAAATAGTCTACTGGCTCACCCAACCATGCGTCAGGAAAGACAACGCAGTCATAGTTTGAGTGCCCCAGCCGTCGACCTAACCCGAACATCACCTTGTAAAAAAACGAATGGTGCAGCCCCCAAACTGGGTTATAACGCAAGATGACCCCTATCGAATACGATGCCTTTCCCGACAGACTAGAAGCCACTGGGTCAGGGCAAAAGGCTTGTTGATTAATAATAGTCTGCACTTTCGCTCGAGTGCTTTCACTGACATCGCTGTAGTTATTGATTACCTTTGATACGGTAGTCACCGAAACCCCAGCCTGTTCCGCGATATCTTTGAGGGTTTTCGCCTTTCGAGCTGGTGGAGCATCCAATGGCTGCACCTCCCACAAGTTCTCTTCAGATTAAAGGTTAATGACAAACTTTCCGTCGCCGTAAGACTCCGGAGTTAGAATGAGACCCAACTCGGCGCTCTCGGCTCGCGCACCCTCTGCACCGGCGATAGAAAAGACGCCACGCAGATAAAGCTGCCACGGCTTACCAGCACCTTTGTAATGGATCATGATTTGGGTTCCATCGCGCTTGGCCGTGACACGCAAGTCTCCGCCTACTTCAACAGATGCAATCGCACCATCTTCAAGTTCGAAGAGGTGAAGTGTAACATCCTGAGCATAATCGTAATCTACCAAGTCATCGACTGCTCCGACTGGGATAATGGAGTTCGGCCGTGCAAGGAGAGGCAGACTGAAGAAATCATGCTTTTCCTTCACCCAGCGGCCTCCCTCAACCCTTTCGCCAGTAAGAAAATGGGTCCATATTCCTTCGGGTAGGTAGTAATCAACATCACCCTCGTCAGAGAATACGGGAGCTACTAAGAGGTTCTCTCCAAACATGTACTGACGATCCAAGTAGTCGCATCCAGGATCATCAGGAAACTCCACAAACATGGCCCGCATCATGGGGATTCCCTTTTCCCCTGCTTCGAGAGCAGCCGCGTAAAGATAAGGCATCAAACGGCACTTCAGTTTAGTAAAATGACGCATCACATCTATCGCTTCCTCATCAAACAGCCAAGGCACCCTATAAGAAATATTGCCGTGCAGACGGCTGTGTGAGCTGAGAAGCCCAAAGGCAGTCCACCGTTTGTATACCTCTGGTGTCGCAGTGTGTTCAAAGCCGCCGATATCATGGCTCCAGAAGCCAAAACCAGATAGACAGAGGGAAAGACCTCCGCGCAGCGACTCTGCCATCGACTCATAATTCGCTGCATTATCGCCGCCCCAGTGAACAGGGAACTTCTGACTACCTGCAGTGCCCGAGCGGGCAAAGACTACTGCCTCACCGTCTCCCTTGACCTCTTTAAGGAGATCGAAGACTACCTTGTTGAACAGGTAGGAATAGTAATTGTGCATCTTGGCTGGGTCAGAGCCATCGTAATAGACAACATCTAATGGAATACGTTCGCCGAAATCCGTCTTAAAGCAGTCCACACCCATTGCCAGCAGGGTACGCAGCTTATCTTGGTACCAGCGGCACGCCTCTGGATTGGTGAAGTCCACGATTCCCATTCCAGCCTGCCACTTATCCCACTGCCATACACTGCCATCCGGCCGTTTAATGAGGTAACCCTTTTCAACGGCCTCTTCGAACAGCTCAGACTGCTGAGCAATATAGGGATTGATCCAAACACAGATCTTCAGCCCCCGCTCCTTGAGACGCCTCAGCATACCCTCGGGATCAGGAAAAACCCGTTTATCCCACTGGAAATTGCACCAGTGGAACTCTTTCATCCAGAAGCAGTCAAAATGGAAAACATGCAGCGGGATATCACGCTCGGCCATTCCCTCAATAAAGCTTGTAACCGTAGCTTCGTCATAATCAGTGGTAAATGAAGTACTGAGCCACAGGCCAAAAGACCATTTGGGTGGAACCGCAGGCCTTCCTGTCAACGCGGTATAGCGCTCGAGAACCTGTTTGGGATCAGCCCCGCCAATGATGAAGTACTCTAAATACTCGCCTTCTACACTAAACTGTACTTTTGACACCCGCTCAGAAGCGACTTCAAAGGACACCATTTCAGGGTGATTGACAAATACACCATACCCGCGGTTTGTAATATAGAAAGGCACGTTCTTGTATGCCTGTTCGCTGCCGGTACCGCCATCGCGGTTCCAGATATCTACGACTTGTCCATTCTTGACAAAGGCAGTAAAGCGCTCACCCATGCCGTAGACACATTCACCTACACCCAGGTCGAGCTGCTCTCTCATATAAGCGCCCTTGCCCTCCCACGTAATGTAGCCGGCAGCCCGATTTGCACTCTTTGTTAAGAAGCGATCACCGAAGTAGAAACTGAGCTCCCAAGGTTGATCCTTCGGAATCACCGCCCGCGTTTCACCACTTACAAAAACAATCTGCCGGTCTTCATCCATGATTTCCGGGCCATGATTCGGGTCTGTTTCCAGCTCAAAGTGGGGACCGAGATCTCTCTTTCCGGTGTGATGGTAGATTCGAACACCGATCACATTGGGCAGCGGTGAAAACAACTTATACGTTAAAACCGCACCATCCAGGGTCGCCCCCCGGTGGTTGATCCACCGTGTTGGTGCTAAGCAAAAAACGCGATCTTTTTCAATGCTATAGTCGTAAAGCTGGGTTGGAGTTTCAACGAGAACTCCAGGCTGCAGAAGCCAGTTGCCATCGGTAAACTTCATTTTTACACCTCATTTCACAGAAAGCGCTTTCGTTAATTAGTTCTAAACACAGGTCGTATTTCCTTCCAACAATTGCCCTAAATACCAAGATTTCGACCTTGACAAGTCGCAAATGTTACCACAATGTGATATACTCGAATCAGTATTAACAATTGGAAGAGGAGTGTGCCTTGTGAACGAAGTGTTTCGCGATCCGAAGCGACCGATTGAAGAACGAATAGCAGATCTACTCGATAAGCTGACCCTCGAGGAAAAAATCTCTCAAATGGTGTACAACTCATCTGCAATTCCCCGTTTAGGAATCCCTGAGTATAACTGGTGGAATGAATGCCTTCACGGCGTCGGCCGAGCTGGGGTTGCCACTGTGTTCCCGCAGGCAATCGGTATGGCCGCTTCCTTTAACGCCCCTCTGATCAAAGAAACTGCCCAAATTATATCTGACGAAGCACGGGCTAAACACCATGAATTTGCCCGCAAAGGCGACCGTTCTATTTACAAAGGTCTGACTTTTTGGTCTCCTAACATCAATATTTTTAGAGACCCTAGGTGGGGTCGAGGACAAGAAACCTATGGCGAGGATCCTTATTTAACAGCACAGCTTGGTATAGCCTTTGTGGAAGGACTGCAGGGCGATGACGAGCGCTATCTAAAGACGGCGGCATGTGCTAAACACTTCGCAGTGCACAGCGGTCCTGAAAGCGAGCGTCACAGCTTTGATGCCAAGGCTACTCTCAAGGATATGTACGAAACATACCTGCCCGCCTTCCGTGCTCTTGTTAAGGAAGCAAATGTAGAATCCGTGATGGGTGCATACAATCGCACAAACGGCGAACCATGCTGCGGAAGCCCGACGCTGCTCCAAAAAATACTGCGAGAACAATGGGGATTTGAAGGTCACGTAGTCTCAGACTGCGGTGCTATTTCAGACTTCCATATGTATCATAAGGTTACTGAAACGCCAGAAGAATCGGCTGCCTTAGCTGTAAATAACGGATGCGATCTGAACTGCGGCAGAGTATTCTGGGCACTTAAAGGCGCTGTGGAACAGGGCCTTATCTCTGAAGAGACCATTGACGAAGCTCTAACACGTTTACTGCGCACCAAGTTCAAACTAGGTATGTTTGATCCAGAAGAAGAAGTACCCTACGCCCAGATCCCTTATGAAATCGTAGCCTGTCCCGAACACCGGGCTAAAGCACGCCAAGTTGCACGTGAATCCATGGTGCTGCTTAAGAACGAAGGCAACCTCCTGCCTCTTTCTCCTGATATCAAGTCCATTGCAGTCATTGGACCTAATGCTGCTGCACAGAACGTACTGTTAGGGAACTACTTCGGTACTTCCACGCACCTTGTTACTGCGCTGGATGGAATCCGCAACCGGGTCTCACCTGATACAAAAGTCTGGTATGCCGAGGGCTGTCATCTCTTCAATAAAGAAGTCTCCTATTGGGGCAACAGTCCTACAGCCGGCTTTGCCGAGGCTATTGCGGCAGCCGAACGCTCCGATGCGGTCATTATGTGCTTAGGGGTTTCCCCAGAGTTGGAAGGCGAAGAAGGAGCAGCTGCAAACTCGGATGGAGGCGGAGACCGCGTTCACATCGACCTGCCAGGTATGCAGGAGGAGCTCTTAAAAGCTATCCATGCAACCGGCAAACCCATTGTGCTCGTACTCTTCAGCGGAAGTCCTCTGACTATTAACTGGGCGCAGGATAACATTCCAGCCATTATCCAAGCATGGTACCCAGGAGAAGAAGGCGGAAATGCTTTAGCAGACATTATCTTCGGAGATTACAACCCTGCGGGACGTCTGCCAGTCACCTTCCCTAAATCGCTGGATGATATTCCTGAGTTTACCGATTATACGATGGAAGGACGGACCTATCGCTACCTGAAAAAAGAGCCGCTCTATCCCTTCGGATACGGGCTGAGCTACACCAAGTTCGCTTACTCGAACCTCGACGTTGCTTCGGAAGCGCAAGTAGGCGATGACATCACTGTTACGGTAGAAGTGACCAATACAGGAGAGGTGGCGGGAGACGAGGTTGTGCAGTTGTATGTTCGTGCGCTGGATGCTAGCGTGGCAGTACCGCACCATTCACTGCAGGGATTCGCCCGAGTCCATCTCGAGCCGGGTCAGAGTACGCTGGTAGAGTTCACCCTGAATCCAAGACAGTTTGCAGTTTTCTATGAGGACGGCGGCTGTGTTGTAGAGCCTGGGCGCTACACGATCTTTGTCGGTGGCTGCGGCCCCGATGAACGCAGCGTAGCTCTGACTGGGTCTGCTCCTATACATGCTGAGTTAAGCTTAACCGGAGATAAGCTTACACTGCCCTTCTAAGTAAAGAATGCCTCGCTTTCCGCTGTTGGGAAGCGAGGCTTTTTTCTGCGAATTTCGTATCTCTGACGGTGCTGTGACGCTGCTTG
>CALKAR010000264.1 GCA_937988745.1 uncultured Peptococcaceae bacterium | reverse complement strand
TACACCAAGAACAACCCAGGAGTTGAACTACAGTATCTTGCGCTTCTTGATGATTACGATGGCGCAGGTGGCAAAGCTGCACTGGCTTACGAATACGATCCGATGAACATGAGCATTGAGATCCCTGAGGCGACTAACGCGCTGCCTATGCAGCCGAAAGATCTGCACTTCAAAGTGCCTGTTACATCCAAAACCACTGGCTTGGTAATCTACCGACCGCTGACCATTGCTGTGATGAAGGGTATCACAGCCGCTTAAAATAAAGGCCACCTTAATTGGTGGCTTTTTTATTTTGGTTAATGTAGAATTTAATCAATTCAAACAAGAGGAGTTAATAAATGATTCGTTTAACAAACATTAGCGTAAGCATCATCTTTACACCTGAAAAAATGGTTCTTCCTGGTGATTTCTTTGAGGTTGAAGAACTTCATGACTCTCACAAGCGACTGATCGCAGAAGGTCGACTTGAGGTTGAAGAGAGTCGAACAAAGACTAAAGAGATCGCCGAAGAAATTAATAGCAAGAAGAAAGGGAAGAAAGAGGCTAAGAGCATCCCTGAGGCTGAAAACGGCGGGACCGTTTAAATCAATGGACCCTTATGGGTCCTTTTTTGATTGTGGAGGCAAAATATGAATGAAGATCAGACTAAGGCTTTCGAGTTTATGTGCCAACTAGCCCCAGCATTAAAGAAGGTTGATCCTGCAACATTTCTTGCGTGGATGGTGCTGGCTGAATCCTTTGTGTGCAAGAATAAATTCGGTAAGGATTATTACAAAGCGCTGGCCCTGTACACCATGCACTTGATGTTTTTGGATGGTGCAATGAAGGGAGAGAATGAAAGTCTGGAGAACTACTCACGGCGAGTAACGTCATTCTCCCTGAGCGGTGAATTTTCGACTGGCTACGGATCTGTAACTCAGAACACTGATGGGCGTCAGATTACACAAACCCCATGGGGCAAAATGTACGACGTTCTCAACAAGAAGAAAGGCGGCGGCTTCGGCCTTATCTCTGGTATTCGGGCGCGGGGGTGTGTGCGATGATTGATTATAACGAAGTCCAAAGGCTTACCGATCAGGGGATTAATGCCTTCTCTGGAAACGATGAGGTCGGATTCGACATCATCATCTCTGGCGGCGGAGTCCAAATGGTTGACGGTGAAGAGGTGAAAGTACCGGAGGTTCGCGGAAAAGTTTTCGGCGCTGTACGAGCGATCAGCTATCACATGATTGATGGCGAATCTATCAAGCTGGGCGATAAGCGAGCGTTCTTTTCTAATGTCACACCGATTGATAACGGAATGATTATCATCCTTGATGGCCAGCACTGGCGCGTAGTTGACAATCGACCAGTTAACCCGACTCAATCTCACGTTATCGCATACCGTCCTATTTTGCGTAAGGTAGCGGCGCATGGCTAACTATATCGTCAGGAAATTCCAGGGCGATATAGAGAAGTGGATTAAGCAGGTAAAATCAGGCCTTGATGACGTTATTCGTGAGTTCGTCAAGGCTGTACACGCCGATTTAGTTAAAGGCTCTCCAGTCGATACAGGACGATTTAGAGCTAACTGGCAGATAACCTATAATCACATCCCAATGTACGCGCTGAATGAGTATGACAAATCCGGTAACGCTACCATCGCCGCGGGAATACGAACTGCTAACGCATTGCCGTTAGGTCGTGGCGGCGCGGTAACTACCATCTATTTTTCTAACATGCTGATCTATGCAAATGCTCTGGAGTACGGACATTCACAGCAAGCTCCCGCTGGTGTGCTTGGTCTAGTGGCTATCCGGTTGAGATCTTACATGGCAGAAGCAATTATTGAATCAAGGAATAAAAATGGTTTATGACGATTATGACCTGGCGGTCGCGGCGCGCAAGGCGCTTTATGGTGAGTTTGGTAGTCGATTCCCGATCATGTATGAGAACGTGTCATTCACCGAGCCTGATGATGGCTCTACGTGGTTGAAGTTTGATTACATTCCGGCAGAGAAGACGTATAAGTCTCTGAGCCGGAAGTGTATCAGGATCCGTGGACTCGTACAGATTGGCATCGTGTTCTCGCCTGATACTGGCATGGACGACGCGCGCAAGCTCGCAAAAGAAATTGCTAATTTCTTCGAAGATGGTAAAATCCTTTCTGTAGGTTTTATTTTTGAAGGCGCGAGCCAAAAGCCCGTGCAGAAATCCCAAAGAGGCTGGTTAATTCCAATCCGCTTCACAGTACAATACGACGAATAAAGGAGCATTAACTATGGCACTTCCTAACGGTTCCCAAATCTTTATTGAGCAGACCCGAGCAGCCACCGAAATCGAAGCAACCGCAGTGAGTAACGCGGAAAATCCGGTGGCGACTGTTGCGTCAACCACTGGCATTGTGAAAGGCGATTACGTCCTGGTGCTGGAAAGCGTATGGGCTGCATTTAAAAACCGCGTAATGCGCGTAAAAGAAGTGGTTAGCGACACATCAATCACGCTTGAAGGCGACAAGAACACTTCCACGGCTGACCTTAACAAGTTCCCCGCTGGCGGCGCTTCCACCTTCGTTAAGATCGAAAGCTGGATTGAGATTCCATGCGTGAGCGACATTGCAAAATCTGGCGGCGAGCAGCAGTTCTATACCAAGCAGTGTCTTTCAGATGACCGTGAAAAGCAGATCCCGACCTTTAAATCTGCGACGTCCATCGCGTATACGTTCGACTTCGACTATTCCAACCCAATCACGCAGCTTCTGATTGGTTACGACGAAGACGGCAAAACCCGCGCAATGCGAATGTTCGTACCAAAGGCAAGCTATCCGATCCGCACCTTCTCTGGCACGCCATCTTTCGATGACATTCCTAACACGGTAATGAACGAAGATGAAACGACCATCCTGACCATCTCACTTGATGGCAAATACACGCATATGAAAGAGTCTGCGTAATGCAAGGGGGGCTATTGCCCCCTTTTTCTATTTGTGATTTAATATCACCAATTCAAACAAAGAGGAAAACACCATGAGCTTTAAAGTAACCCTATCTGAACGCCTGCCAGACTTCCAGCTTCCGGTTAAATTCGTATTGCCGAACGGCGTTGAAGCTTCGTTTGCATTCACTGTCAAGGCGCTAACGTCATCCGAACTTAACGCCACGCTGAAAAATGCAGAAAAACAGACTGGCGCTCAGTTTGTAAAATCCCTGGCTAGCGGGTGGGAACTTGAGGACGAGTTCAATGATGAAAACATCAATAAGCTTGTTGATAGTTACCCTGCCGTTGTTGGTGGCCTGATCTCAACCTACACTCAAGCGCTGGCTGGCTACCGAGTAAAAAACTAAAACGGGCGGTCGAGCTATTATTCAGGCGAGCGCCCACAGACTCAGAACTTGAGGCATACGGATTAACCCGTGAAGACTACGACAACGAAGAGCCGGAGATATTGCAGTTCGACGAGGAAACATACCAGTCATGGGAAGTATTCACCGCGATGCAAACGCAATGGAGATCTGCCGGAGCCGGAGCTTACGGGCTTGATTATAATGTCTTGCCTATGCTATTTCGAATCTATAAAATAGATTGTGAAGAAATGGCCTTAAATGATGTGCGTGTGATGGAAGCGGAAGCGCTTAAGCAGATGCACAAAAAATAATAGCGCCTACGGGCGCTTTTTTCGTATGGGGGTTTTATGACAGATAAATTTGCAGGG
>CALKAR010000263.1 GCA_937988745.1 uncultured Peptococcaceae bacterium | reverse complement strand
GCGTGACTTGGCGCTAGGCCCCACTGTGGAAGCTCTGCGTGCGGCGCTGGGCCATGAGGTCACGGCAGAGGACGTGCTCCGCAGCACGGTTACCATCGGCGGCGCTGGCCTTGCCGCAACCCCTGTCCGTAGAGCCCTGCAGGGTGCTTCTCCCTGGCTTGCTCGCCCTGCCATCGGTGCCGCCGCAACCGCTGGCGCGGCGGCAGGCGCTGCGCCGTTTGAGGAGGGCACACTGCCTGAGCGCCTGGCGGCTGTGGCACCGGAGGCGCTGGGCACGGGCCTGGCGATGGGGTTGCTGTATCCTCTTGGGCAGGCATCTCCACAAGCTGTGCGCAAGGCTGTGGAAGAAGCTGCGGAAGAAGCTGTGGAGCAGGCGGCTCCGCAACTGCGCCGCCTCACCCGCTTTGAGCTGACCCGCATGCCTGTGGAAGAGCAGCGCCGTATCGCGAGCATGACCGACGAGCAGTTGCGTGAAGCGGGAATTGAGCTTGCAGAGAAAGCCCGCGAGTACCTACAGTTTCGGTTCGATCCGAAGTACGCCGAGTTGATCTCGTCGTGGGAACGTGCGGGTGTGCCCAACGAGGTCATCAGCAACGCTATTGCCAGGACGGACCCAACCTCCCTGGCGCGGAGGCAGGAGCGCTTGCGTCGCACGGGCATGTTGGAGATCCCCATGCCGCAACGCCGCGGCTGGGTGCGGATGCCTGCGGAGCGTGCTAACTACGAGGTGGCCCAACGTGCGTACATCAATGCCGGTCGTCCGCCGTCTATGATCACCCTTCGGGAAACGCTGCCTGCCCCGATCCAGCGTCCGCCTGAGTTGCTTGCTCGTCTCACGCCCGAGCCGCCGCGATTCACAGCCTTGGAGCAGCCTATGGCACCGCCGCAGCAACCATTGGCTCTCCCCGGCTCTGTGGGCAGTATCAGCGTCACCTCCCCCGTTCGTTCCGTGGATGATGTGATGCCCGGAGACCGCGTGTTCAGCCAGCGTCTCGGGAAGTCTGTGGAGGTTGTCAGGACCAACGTCAAGACCATCACGGTCAGGGACGCAGACGGCAAGACCTACCGCCTGCCTCCCTCCGACCTGCGCCGGGAGCAGGCGGTCCGGCGCGTGGAGGTTGTGGCCCCCACCCGTCCTCTCATCCGTCGCCCGCCTGTAGAGCAGGAGCCTGTGCGCCTAGACCCCGTGCAGGCTGAAAGAGTCATGCAGCAGCCCGAAGCGATTGTGGCCGATATGGTTGTCAACAACCGCTTCGAGGGCCTGTTCGCGCCGCTGGGTGACGTGATGGGTGACGC
The DNA here is from genome assembly GCA_937988745.1 of uncultured Peptococcaceae bacterium. GTDB lineage: Bacteria > Bacillota > Limnochordia > Darwinibacteriales > Darwinibacteriaceae > JAAYMS01. The sequence goes on along the minus strand of CALKAR010000263.1, from coordinate 3,263 downwards.
CTCCTCCCTGCCCAGAGAGGAGCTACGGCTTCTGCCCCGCAACCTGCGAGAGCAGCTTGAGGGTATCGACGAGCACATCAAGGCGCTCAACGGCCAGGCCATGCGACTGCTCCGCCGCCACAAGGCGAAAGTTCCGAGTGACCTGCCGCCGCAGGCGCAGGAGCAGTTCATGCAGATCGTGGACCAGTTGAACGAAATGAACCGCAGGCGGAACGAGTTGAAGCCTGCTGTCATCGGAGCACTGGAGAGCCGTGGGAACCTGAGCGAAGCGCTGGCGAGGCGTATCCAAAACGAGCGTGACGCAGGGTTCGTGGTTTTTCAGCGTCCTCCTGAGCCTGTGGAGACGACGCCTGCTACAAGGGTTGCGCAAGAAGCGGCACAACCGACGCAGACTGTGCAGGAAACGGCTCAGGCCGCACAGCCGTCTCCAACGGAGCGCTACCAGCAGTTTATCTCCACACCCCAGGCAGGGGAAACGCCCGTCACCGCTGGCGAGATCGCGGGGCGTGTGCGACCGGAAGAGCTACCCCTTACCCAGGCTGGTCGCTCTGCATTCCACAGGGAGTTGGACCAGATTGTTGGCTTTGAGTGGAAGAAGTCTGTGGAGGGCGTCAACGATGTTGCCCGCACGTTCCGCACCATTGGCTGGCGGCACCGGGACCTTCTCGAAGTACCGCAGGACGCCATGCAAGCCATGCGGGCCTCCACACCCACATGGTACGCCAAGCTGTTCGGCCTTGCGCGGGACGTGTTTGGCGAGGACATTGTGAAGCCCGTCCGGGACGCCCACTACAAGTACGCCAACTTCGTCCACTTGTACATGAACAAGCTGGAGGACATCCTCAAGCCTTACCTGCGGAACCCCGCTGCCCGTGAGCGTATCGCCCGTTACCTGGAGGGTGAGACCGTTGAGGGCTTGACCAAGCAGGAGATTCAGGCTGCAGAGCGACTGCGGAAGGAGTTCTTCGGCGCAGACCCTAATAGCGGCCTGTTCAAAGAGTTTGGCCTGGACCCGAATCGGTTCCTCACGGACTACCTGCCGCGGCTCCGCAAGGGCGAGGACTTGTCCAAAATCCTCCCCGCCGAGGTGTACCAAGAGGTCAAGTTCTTCGCCGAGTTCGAGCGCACGGCCAAGGCCGTCGAGAACCGTGAGTACGATGTGCTCACGCTGGCAATGGCGTACCTGCGCTCTGGTGCGAAGCGCAAATTCTTCAAGCCGGTGCAGGACGTCATCGACCCGCTTATGAGCGACATGGATCCCAACCGCAAGCGCTTGTTTGACATGTGGTGGGGCGTGCTTATGGGCAGACCCATCGCTGATGAGGTTATGATCAACACCATGATCGAGCGCTTGGCGGGGCCGGTGTACAGGGCGCTGAGGAAGCAGTTCCCCGACAGACCGGCACAGGAGTTGGCGCACCTGCTGGTTGAGATGACCCACCTGGGTACCATCGGGTTCAACCCATTCAGCGCCATCAAGAACCTCACCCAACAGTTGCATGTGGTCGGCGCTGTGGGGCCGCAGTACTGGCTCAAGGCGCAACGAGCGCTCCGCACACAGTCCGGTAAGGAGCTACTCAATTACAACTGGGTCGGCCAGCACCGTGTCTACCTGCAGGGCCTTGAGCTGCAGAAGCGGATCATGGACCATATCTTTGGCCCTATCCCCGAGTGGGGCTTCAAGATGTTCGAGTGGGCGGACCAGCAAAACGTGCAGACGGCCTACATGGCGGGGCTTCTCAAGGCGCTGGACGAGGGCAAGAGCCTGCGCCAAGCCATTGAGGAAGGCAACGCCCTAGCCGCCATGACGCAGTTCCTGTACGGCATTGACAGCCCGACGCTGTTCCGTACCCCTGTGGGCAGGCTTGTGGGCGTGCTCCACACCTACCCCGTGAACTTCGCTCGCATGTTGGAGGCTTACTGGAGCACGGGCCACCGCAAGGAGCTTGTCAAAACCATCGCCGCGCTGGTGTTGGGCGGGTACGTCCTCAGCGAGGCCACCGGCTTCAACTTCAGGGACATCCTCCCGTGGCGCACGCTGGAAGGGCACCCCATCTACAGCTTCTTGGTGAAGAAGGAGTTCTCCATCCCCATCGAGACAGCTTTGGCGGGGGTTGAGGCCCTGCGTGCTCGTATCGCAGAGCGCGACCCGAGGCTGGTGCAGGAGGCCACCGACAAGTTCCTAGAGCACGCCAAGCAGTTCATCCCCGGTAAGGTGCAATATGACCGCTTCGCAAGGTTCATCCGCCGTGCCATGAACGAGTGGCAGGAGCTTGACGAGCAAGGAGCGGTGCGCTACACCGTGTCTCCCGGCGAGGCGGTGCGCGGCATTTTCGGCCCCACAACCGAGACCGAGGACCGCTACAACCTGTACCGGGAGTACGAAGAAATCATCATGGAGGCGGTGGACCCCGAGGCGTTCACGACCACGGCACGGGCGGTTCAGGCCGCGGAGAACTTCCTGTGGGGAGACCCAGCCTGGAGGCTTGGGGAGCTACAGCGCAAGGCCGTGCAGTTGGGGCTGGACCCGCAGGAGGTCCACCAAAACGCCCTGCGCCGAGTCCGCAGCTACTATTACGGCACCGGCAACCTGGGCTTCTGGCCCGCGGTGTACCGCGGCGACATCCAACAGGCGCAGCACTATGCCCAAGTTCTCAAACGACTAGGTGTGACTGCGTTAGACGTTCAACGTTCGGGCGAGAGTCGGGGCCTAGACCCGATCATCGTCTGGCAGGGGTTGCGAGTGTTTGGTGAGCCGTTGCCTTTGCGTCTGCAACAGTTCCCGCAAGCACCGTCTCTGCCGTCGCCTGCTTCTATCCTAAGAGGGCGGCCTCCACAAACACCGTCTCTACCATCGCCTGCTTCTATCTTAAGGGGGAGGTAAATTGGAGCAGAAGGAAACGAGCCTGTTATACCAGATCCTCTTGGAAACCAGAAAGGAGATGAGAGAGGGCTTTCAAGCTTTGAGCACCAAGCTGGATCGTGAGCTAGACGAGCACGACAGCAGGATTCGGGAGTTGGAGCAGGCCAAGTCGCAGCTGTTTGGCATGGTCGCTGCGATAAGTGGGATTGCCAGCGTCGCTTGGCAGTTCGTAATGCACTGGCTACAGGGTGGGAAAGACTGATGCAGCTAACCGATAACTTTCACCTAGACGAGTTCAAATGCGGTTGTACCAGGCTGTACAAGCCCAACACACAGAGCGAGTATTGCGGCGGGCTGGCAATCGTCCAGCCCGTTCTTGTTGAGAAGCTGCAGGAGCTAC
>CALKAR010000262.1 GCA_937988745.1 uncultured Peptococcaceae bacterium | reverse complement strand
TGATATGCATCAGTTTTCACCTCCAGACAAGCCCATCTCAAAGCAGGCTAGACGGTAAAGATAGTGGCTAACAATATGGCGGGCGTAGATCGGGTAATATCGAGCCATAAGCTGCTTGCGCTTGTCCCGGTCTTGCTCGGGGCCGTTTTCAGCCCGAAACATAGATTCGGACGCAGAAGACAGCTGGCTTTCCACAAACTTCGCTAGTTGTCCGTGGCGAAAGTCTTGTTCAAGAGCCCCGTACCAAGCTCTTAGACTCGCTTTGCCTGATTTTTCAGCTCGCAGCCTTTGCTGACGTACAAACTCGTCCATAACCCGTTCTGGCGAGTAGTTTCTGGCATAGGCTAAAAAGCTGTACATCTGGCTTGTTGCCGGGAGATACCTTATTTGACCGCGGTAACCATCAAAAAACCGTTCCACCAGACGACACGCCAGTCTGTAGAGCACGGCATCTTCTTGTGGGGTGAGCATGTTCATTCCTCCTGCAGTGCCCGCTGATAAAGGTACTCAGCCATGATCTGCCTAATCCATCCCCGAGCCAAATACAACGCCAGATTGTATGGATCACTCTCAGGATAAGACTCAGCAAGTTCATGGGCCTTATCTAAAAGGGCATCCAGATCGTTGAGGAGCAGGGTGCCCAGCAGCGCCCCGTTGATCGAACGGGTCCAGTACCGAGTCGACTTCCTATCAGGACGTCTGTCTGGCTCCGCTTCCTTGCCCATCTGGTTCTTAATGTAGTCCGCAATGTCATAAAACCGCGGTGCGGTAACCACAATGTTCTGGAGGTTTCGCATCTGGGACATGCCCGTGCTCTCTCGTCCTCCAAAGACCTCGTAAAGCATTTCCCCTCTGCCTCGGCTCTTCGGCCACTGTTCATCGAGAAAGCGATCCATTTCGGCATATACATCTATCTGCCTGGCCAGCATCTCATCTCACCTCCGAAAATGCAGCATGGAATGGACTACTAATCGACAGCCGTCCAAATCCCTCACCGCGCCGTAGACCCATACCCTCTAATTCGAGAATGTACAGCTCATGTATCAAAGCGGCTAGATCGGTATCATCTCCCTGGAATGAATAGCAGAATACCGAACCGCGCCCAGTGGCGATATCCTGTTCCTTGGGCAATCCATGAGCACTGTTCCAGCCTTTGATCAGCTGAGATTGACTCGCACCTGTGATGAAGCGCAGAGTCCCGCGGCCGAAACTCTTTTGTGCTCCAGGATGGCACTTCGGCAGCCACGAAACAGCATCAGCCGGATCTGTGGAAGGCCGCAAGAAACGGTCAACTATAATAGTTTCACTGTCAAGGGTGAGAGTGAAGTAGAAATCCTCTTTATTATCGGAAATCCTTATTCGCAGCTCCTCGTTCCAAGAGAGCCAGGCATTCTGCCGTTCTTCCTCCGTCGGAATCTGCTCTTCTTCCCATGTTAGCCGTAACAAACCACGCCCCCGCGTTTTCTCTGCGCCGCAGTAGACTCTTTCCGCCAAGAGCGGTTCTAGATCGTCATCTAAGACGTACACAACTCCATAGAGCTTTTCCCCTGGCTCAAGGGTATGGAGAGTATACAGTACGCCGTCAGCAGAAGTCCTGCTTACACGGTCAATCCCCACATGTGTTTCTAGAACAGTAAATGGTTTCTGCTGCGTGTTTTCGCTGTAAAAGCCGTGTAGTCCCTTGAGGTCCTGGCCGCACACAGGGCAGCTGTTAGGACGCGGTGCATCAGCAATCTTAGACCAGAGAAGATCGATAACGCCATGGGGCCCAGAAGAATCTCCTCGACGGAAACCTGGATTACGTTTGCAGGAGAGTGAAGTTAGCGGAAGAACGGAATGCCCGGGATAGAGAGGTGCAGCGAGCAGCCTTTCCTTCACAAAGGCGCGTTGGAAAAGCTCATCCTTGTTGGGATCTGGGAACCCATTGGAGCGTAAATACTGATATGCCAGAGCCCCTCGAAATGAAGAGCCTGTTATAAAACCTTCAACGGGAATAACTACCGGCGAAAGGGCAAGTGCAGTTACACGAAATCGCTTCATTTTGCACCCCCATCCCAGTTTTCAATCAATGCTAGAACTTCTGGATTACGCCAAATTTCCTCTTCCACTGGCTGGTCATTATAGGTTACTGACATGATGCGTGTGCTGACCTGGCCCCACCCAATGGAGCGCTTTCCTCCAAGCTGTTTGAGCGATTGGAGCCCCAGTAGCAATAGAGCATATTCTGAAGGAAACCCTGACTCAGCCATTAGATCCTCCGCATGATGAAACGCCTCAATACTCCCCACCAAAGTACCGCCCAACACGGTCTCTATATGAAAGAGATGTTTTGGCTTTGCAGTACCGGTGAGACGATCCAGGCTCACTCCGGTGCGGGGCTGGCGGTTGAGTTGGTCATGGTACTCGCCCTGCCACACTGCGTCACTGACAAATAGGCACTCACCCGCGAACCTGCTGCCGAACAAGCGATTGACGATATAACCACTAGATTTATGTGGAGTAAAGGCGGGCAGCGATCCGGGGCCGTCGTCGTGGGGGTCAATAACATCCAAGCCCAGCAGAACAGCTATGTCCTCACAAGCTGTACGAAGCCTGCCTTTCACAGTTGATCCGGGAATAACAGGGCGATACTCCACCTTTCCATTATCCAGCGGAATCCGCTGCAGGATTACGGCACTGTCCACTAAGCCCCGATCTTGGCCAGAGCCGATATGCCAAGGGCCTTCAAAGTGCATTTCGTATTTGACAATCAGTTTATGCACTGTTATCACCCCTAAGTGGCCTTTCGGGCAATAAATCATAGAACTCCACAAGTTCTGAAAGAATAGTGTCACCTTCAGGAGACCAGGGTAATGGCGAGAAGCAGTTGGCCATCTCCATTGCTGTGCGCAAGGCTTTACGTGCCTTGTCCTTGTTGCGGGCCCAGATCTCCCTGGCGATCATCTCAGCCTGAGCCGGTGTAGAGAACAAGGACTCATACAAGGCATTAAGCTGAGAGGTGGGATAGTTCTCATTTTTCAGGTGGGCTGCTACTCGTGTCAGTATTTCTAGGTCTTCGAGCGTATAAGGACGCCTCGTAGGTTTGTAGTGCCCTTCTGTGCCTAGATGGCCATAATGGGACCTCGCACACTCGATATCTACGTGTGATGTGGTCTGTGCCAGGTGGAAATCAATACACGAGGGTGGATCGTCAGGATTGATGTTGGTTCCCCTAACCTTGGCAGAAGCCAGAAGCTGCTGAGCAGCATCGATCAAGTACTCAAAAGGATGACTGTGCCTGCTTATCGCAACACCGAAGGAAAGGGTGAGTTTGGTACCCATACCATTTCGCTTGAGGAAGTCGCCTAAATACTCATGGGTTAGCTCTTCATAGGTCCTGCCGATCTTATAGGCTATCTGCAACCCCTTGTCTGCAGGAACCACAACGACGAGGTCATCCCCGCCGAGGAGCAAAATGTTCGCGGAAATCTCAGCGCTTCGCTCATTACCCATCACGAGGTCTTCTAGAGCTGTGTAACAGGCTTCTCTGACTGCTTTGTCTACTGCTTCGGAAAACGTTCTGTAATCTTCAGGTGTGGTGATCTGACGGATGCGCCTCCCCATTGCGTTACCGTCGGCATAAATGAGTGCTATACGATCAGCGATATCAGGGAGCTTCTGGGGCCGAGATACTTTGTATCCCAGGAAGTCTTCGAACTGGTACCACAGGCCAAAACGGGTATCATCGTGTCCATGGCGAATAGCGTGTGCAGTGCGCCGCTTCGTGGCACAGATGGAACACAGCCAAATGCTCTCTGGAATGCGATACAGTTGACTGACGGGCCGAGAATGGCAGGCCTCACAAAGCTTGACCAAAGGGAGAAAAGACTCTGCACTGAGTGGTGCACTCAGATCGCGTTTCGCTCGGAGCTTGGCAAAGGCTGCCTGCACAACAGCATTGTAGCTACCCTCATAGGGCACTGCAGCCCAGGCCAGAGCAGCACCACCGTTCGTTGCCTCGCTGTACAGCCCTTCCGCCCGCCGGAGCATTTCTTCCGCTTCAGCTATTGTACTGTCACGAAAGATGAACTGCCCACTGCCCCCATTGGCATACACTGTCTGGACATCTGTCTCGGCAAGCAGCTTAGGGAGTTCAATGCGGTTGAGACGATCAAGAAGAGCACTTGCTCCTTCGATGTCTACCAGGTGAGGAGTCTCGAAGACGTACTTTTTGATGGAAGGGGTATCGACGACTGCTAGGACATCCATGCAAGCAAACACCCCGCTTTCTAAGTAAAAATATAAAATCCGAAGAATTAGTTACGCACCGACACGTGCTTAATATTAATTTCGCATTTCTATGCGTTAAGTGGAATTTCCTTCATTTTGAGACAATTATTGCCATAAATTGCAGGATGGTGTAGGTCCCTGAAGGATTTCGTCAAATCGAAACGAACATGAAATGTAGGATTTGGAAGTAGGGGAGAATTTTCAGAATTGTTTTTTAGGGTCTACCCCGCACACGCGGGGATCGACCCCCAATCCTATCTTTTTTGGAGGCAATGCCGGAGTCTACCCCGCAC
>CALKAR010000261.1 GCA_937988745.1 uncultured Peptococcaceae bacterium | reverse complement strand
CCCAAAAATTTCCCCAGCGGGATATTTTGCGGGGAGTATTCGGTGTGTTTACTCGATGGTTTGGTCTACATGGTTTCCATTCCTTTCTAATAGTTCGCCAAGCTGTTAGTTCAATTACCTAGGAGGTTCCATCTACCCTCTAAGTACCCATGAAGTCGGGCCAAACCATCTACTAAGCACACCGAAAGATATTACTAAGCATCTTTAAACGAGGAGGTAACTATGGAAGAAGTAAAAAAAGTCGGAAAGAGCCAAGAGACTAGCAAGCCCATGGATCCACGCCGACGCTTAGACCAACTAATCAACATGGCATACGATAGTGTCGAAGAAGATATCCGAAACAAGAAAGCATCACCAACTGTACTCAACCAATTGTTACGAATGGGTACCGAACGCGATGCCCTAGAAACAGAAAACTTACGAACCAAGTCAGAACTCAACAAGTCACGAGTAAAAGAGATCGATGAGAAAGCTTCCCAGAAGCAACTTATGGAAGAAGCCCTCGCAGCGATCAAAGATTACCGAGGCGAGTAGTTATGCTGAGACGATACAGTGACATGATATTGCTACCGTCATTCAAAGAACGGTTAGACTACTTGATGTTACTTGACGGAAATGTTAAGTCGCCTAGAAAAAATTCCATGGCTTTCTATAAAAGTAAAACATGGAAGCAAGTCCGTAAAGAGATTATATTTAGAGACCTCACTTTCGATTTAGGAGTGGAGGGTGTAGATATTCTAGACAAGGTTCTAGTACATCACATCAATCCTATAACTGATGAGGACATACTAAATGAATCTAGAAAATTGTATGATCCAGAGAACTTAATAACCGTGTCGTTGAATACGCACAACATCATACATTATGGAAACAAAGAAGAAGAGTATGTCGAACGGCAACCTGGCGACATATCACCGATAAGGAGATGATAACATGGAAGAATCTATTCTGGAAACTGTAAGAGCTTTTATCGGTCTAGCCGGAGTCGACGCCTTTGATCACCAGATATTACCGCTTATAAACTCAAGTATTAATACACTAAACCAACACGGTGCTGGTGTGCCTATTTATGTCGAGGATACTCAAGCGACCTGGAATGATTTCAGAGGTCCGGTGGTTCCAGTAAGAGATCTTACTAGTAGTTGTAAAACATACGTCATGCTAAAGGTTAAACAATTATTCGATCCTCCAGCACCCAACACTGCGGGATACGTTGCGTCAACGCTAGATGAACTATTGTGGAACATTAAAGAGGCGTACAACACTCCGGAAGTATTACGAGAAATGTAAAGGAGGATCATATGGATGAGTTATGATTTAAGAGATTGTGAAATAGTTCATCATGGTGTTAAAGGCCAAAAATGGGGCATTAGAAGAGCCCTTACTTCTACAGGACATATAGTAGGTAGTAAATACGGATCAGACAAACCAGTCACCAATCGACGGATTAGAAAGGCTGAAAAGAACCTAAAGAAAGCAAAACAAGAACTAGATATTGCGATAGTCCGAGTTCAGATAAGAGAAATGAAGGGTCTGCCTGCCGATGCTAGGCTGACTAAGGACTTCGTAGAAAAAATGAACAAGGCACTCGCTGCATCAAAGAAGACTGGGGAGTTAGCAGAAAAAAGAAAACAAGAAACAGCAAAGAATACAACAAAGAATACAACACCCCTAGGCACAGCAATCGACAACTTAGCAGTTAAACAAAAAAGAGTTAAAGAATTACAGGAACGAGCTAATAAACAAGTAGCCAATAGAGCTAATAACGATACAAAGGTTAAAGGCGATGTAGAAAAAGAGTTATGGAAAGCTATGGCAGAACAGTTTGAAGCAGAAAACGCCGTAGTTAACATGTTGCAATCTATCAAGGGGGTGTAATGATGCAATACGATCTAAGAGATATGGACGTAGTAATCACCCATCACGGCGTTAAAGGCCAAAAATGGGGAGTTAGAAGAGCCCTTACTTCTACAGGCCACATAGTGGGTAGTACTTATGGTAAAACAAAAGCAGCTGCTAAAAAGGGTGCACAGGCAACAGGTAGTGCTGTGTCAAAAGGTGCAAAGGCAACCGGAAGTGCTATATCAAAAGGTACTAAAGCAACTGGACGAGCAATCGCTAAAAGCGTTAAAGAATCTCACGAAGAAAATATGAGGCGTCGTGATCGAGGAGCTAAACTTGAAAAGAAAATGAGTAAAGCCATCAACGTCAAGTATATGTCGGATGAGGAACTTAGAAAAAACATAAACCGATTAAATATGGAAAACACCCTTAAGAGGTTGGCTGACAGCAAAGGTGACCGTAAATCTAAGAAACTATACAAGAATAGAAATCGACTTGACGACAGTGAGATCAAGAAGATTAACGATCGACTACAACTCGAAGATAATCTGAAACAGCAATTAGCAGCCGCCAAGAAGAACAGAGGACAGCTCGAATTAGGTAAACACGCGATGAATATTATGGGCAACACTGCCGCAGACGTTCTAAAGCAACAGTTAATCCCAGGTAAGAAGTCTGGAATCAAGACAGATAGTTTAATAGATATTGTGAGTGCCAACGCCCATAAAGAGGTTAAGAATGTTATTAAAGACTCGAAAAGTCCGGAATACACTAAGAAGGCCAAGAACGCAATCAATGACAAAATCTGGGGTGTAGAAGACAAATCATCTAAGAAAAAATACACGGTCAAGAAAAAGGATAAGTAATATTGCGAGATAGGAGGTACGTGAATGGCATTATCTAATACCGCCGTTCCAACTGAATATGGGCAATTTAGAGAAGCCGTTCGGTCAGGATTAATTCCTGTTAACACAAACGTATCCATGCAAATGAATAGAATCGACCAAAGGATATTAGACCCAACTAAATACTACGACAGCAAAGCCATTGAAGGATTTATAAGATTCTGTGAAGCTGAGATGGTGTTGATTGATGGGGATGATGTCGTTGTCATGGACTCATTTAAGCTATGGGCGGAAGACGTCCTAGCATGGTATCATTACGTAGATTCTAAAGTATATAACCCGAAGATTCGAGCTTATGAAGTTCGAACTAAAAAGAAACGGCTTACTAACATCCAATATTTAATTGTTGGACGTGGGGCTGCTAAAACGATGTATCAAGCGTTTATGCAAGCGTACTTCGTTGTCACTGACCCCCAAACAACTAAACAAGTCGTTACTGCACCCCGTATGGCACAAGCAGATGAAACAATGTTCCCGATCAAGACAGCTATCACACGCGCTAGAGGACCGTTCCTGAAGTTTATGACCCTGGGGGAAATCAACTCTAGAACCCACAGTAAGGTTGGAATTGCGTCAACCAAAAAAGGAATACAGAACTTCATGACCAACTCGATCATAGAAGTACGTCCGATGTCCATTGATGCGTTACAAGGTTTACGTAACAAGATTACGTCAGTCGATGAATGGTTGTCAGGGGAAGTAAAAGAAAACGTAATAGGTGCCCTTGAACAGGGTGCCAGTAAATTGGACGACTATATTATTATCGCGACTAGTTCCGAAGGTACCGCAAGGGATGGAGTCGGAGATTCAATCAAAATGGATTTACAAAAGGTCCTAAGAGGTGAGGTTGAAGCTGATTATATGTCTATCTGGCATTATTGTCTAGATTACAAAGACGAATACAAGCACCCACATCTATGGCTTAAAGCGAATCCTAATCTTGGTATCTCTGTTTCATATGAAGCGTATCAACGTGACGCAGACAAGATAGAATATAGTCCTAGTGAAGCTAATGACATACTGGCGAAACGTTTCGGAATACCTACAGAAGGTTTATCATACTTCTTTAGTTTCGAGGAAACAATACCGCCATTACCTCACTATGAAAGCAGATACGACGGAATGATTTGCTCTCTTGGGTATGATGGATCTCAAGGGGATGACTTCTGTGCCTTTACATTCCTATTCCCATTAGGCAACGGATATTTCGGAGTTAAGACTCGATCGTATGTTGCTGAAGTTAAAACTAAGAAAATACCACCGGCAATGGTCCATAGATACAAACAGTTTGAACAAGAAGGCACCTTAGTAGTATTAGAGGGAGTGGTCTTAGACATGGCTGAAGTATACGAGGATCTATTAGCACACATTATAAAACACGATTACTCAGTTATGACATTGGGTTATGACCCGTATAACTCCGAGTATTTACTTAAACGATGGGTTGCCGATAACGGTGATTACGGACTAGAAATCGTAAGGCAAGGCTACCGAACAGAATCGGTTCCATTAGGTGAATTAAAGAACTTAGTATATGTTGATCCAGAAATCAGACAACAAAATCCTGCAAGTAGCGGATTACTATTGTTCGATGAGGAACTTATGAAATTTGCTATGAGTAACTCAGTAGTATTACAAGACAATAACGGAAACCTCAAGTTACATAAAAAGAGAAATTCCGAAAAAATTGATAACGTTGCCGCGTTGATGGATGCGTGGGTAGCGTACACAAGAAATAAGGAGGTGTTCCAATAGTGGCAAGTCTTAAGACACGTTTAACACATGCCTGGAATGCTTTAAAGTGGGCGGAGACTCCTGAGTCACATGACCGAGGATATTACAGGGGTACCGCAACCAGTTACCCTATGCATAGACCAACGCCATTTCAACGCTCAAACTTTACAGCAGCCATTTATAACCGTATAGCTTTGGACATTGCGGTTACAGAATTCAAACACGTCAAAATGGATCCAAAGACCAAACGTCGAGAAACTGTGGATAGCTCTATCAATAAACGATTAACGTATGAAGCAAACAAAGATCAGACATATATACAACTTATGCAAGACATTGTGTATTCGATGTTCGATGAGGGCGTTGTAGCGTTAGTTCCTATTGATACAGATACGAACATCACTGAACATTCGGTTTATTCTATTGACTCGTGGAGAGTTGGTAAGATATTAAGATGGTTCGCTGATGATGTCGAAGTGTTAGTATATAACGATAGAGAGGTACGGATGCAACAAGTGATCTTACCTAAGAATCGAATCTGTATATTTGAAAACCCACTGTACGCAGTAATTAACGGACCTAACTTGACACTCAATCGATTGGTTACAAAGATGACATTAGTCGATAACATTGACAATATTACTGGATCAGGGCGACTGGATATTTTAGTACAATTGCCTTACAGTGCTACAAACTCAGTACGAAGAACCAGTGTTGATGATCGTATTACTCAGATAGAGAACGACTTATCCAGAGGTACTAATGGTATTGCCTACATTCAACATAACGAATCAGTAGTACAATTAAACCGACCGGCGAATAGTCAAATCCTAGAACAAGTAGACAAACTTAAACAAGAATTTTACAATCAACTGGGTATGACGGAAAACATCATGAAAGGTACCGCATCTGAAGCGGAATTACGTTCATACTATGCTCGATCAATTGATCCGATTATTCAAACGATCACTGCTGAGATGAATCGTAAATTCCTTACCAAGACCGCTCACACTCAGGGTCACAGAATAGAAGCATACCGTGACGTATTCCAATTCGTATCGACACAACAAATCGCTGAATTATCAGACAAGTTGAAACGTAACATGATTGCTGACACTAACGAGATTCGTGGATTCATCGGTCTAGAACCTAGAACTGAAGAGGAAGCATCACAGTTGGTTAACCCGAACATGCCTATAGATGACCAAACACCGTCAGGTGGTGGAACGTCTAAAGACAAAAGGGTAGCCGACCTCAAGGATTTCCCTAGTACAGAGGAAGAACTCGCTGAACGTCAAAATGATTCCGAAGAGGAGTCTGAAGAATAGGTAATAATCATGGGTTGGTCACATCCCCTGTGTACTCACTAAATTGCGATAATATTATAAGGAGGTATAGGTTGAATGCCCAAATATGACTTTGCCGGTTGGGTTACAAAGAACGATGTCCTTTGTACCGACGGCGTAACAATTCGTCATGGGTCCTTTAAAGACGACGATGGAAAGACTGTCCCTTTAGTATGGGCGCATGATGCCAGTAGACCCGAGAATATTCTAGGCCACGTAGTTCTAGAACATCGGGCGGAGGGTGTTTACGGTCGCGGTTTCTTCAATGATACAGATACCGGACAGACCGCAAAGCAACTAGTCGTGCACGGCGACATTATCGCAATGTCAATTAAAGCTGATGCCCGACAGAGAGGTATGGATGTTATCGATGGTGCGATCAAGGAGGTTTCTTTAGTTATGAAGGGAGCTAACTCTGAAGCTCGTATCGAACATGTCCTATCTCACGAAGACAATCCAGATGGCCTGAATGAAATGGTAATCTATACTAACCAAATCATTCATTCGGCTGATTCAGTAATTCTGGATGATGACGAAGAGGAATACGAATATGGTGAGGAAGAAGACGACATGGACGAAGAACTAGAACACGCGGATGGTAAAACAATTAACGATGTATTAGCCACTCTATCAGAAGAGCAATTAGAAGCCGTTCAACTGTTAGTCGGTGGAGTCACTCAGTCACTCATGTATCAAGACGGCGACGATGCCGAAACTACTATCCAACAAGGAGACGATATAACGATGAAACAAAACATTTTCGAAAACAACAGTAACGAGTACTTAACGACTATTTCTCACGAGGACATCCAAGGGGCCTTGGAATCAGCTCAAAAGAACGGAACAACATTCCGTACAGAGTTACAACACGTAGCTAAAGACTACGGAGTACGTAACATCGAGGTATTATTCCCAGAAGCAACAGCTACTACACGTACACCTGAGTTCTATAAAGATCACGCAACTGGATACAAGTCAATCTTAGCCGCTACATCTAAGTCACCATTCCAACGCGTCAAAATGATGGTAGCTGACTTAACTGAAACAACTGCACGCGCTCGTGGTTATATCACTGGGGACCAAAAATTCGACCAAGTGTTTGAAATCTTTGGGCGTGAGACTACACCACAAACAATCTACAAGCGTCAACGTTTAGACCGTGATGACATCATTGATGTTGAAGACTTCTCAATCGTTCCATGGATCCAATCAGAGATGCGTGAACAATTAGAGGAAGAATTAGCACGCGCTATCTTAGTTGGTGACGGACGTAACACATATGACCGTGATAAGATTAAAGAAACAAACATTCGTCCAGTAATCAACGATGATGACTTATTCACTATCAAGAAAACAATCACTTCTGATACAGCGTTCTTTGAAGACGTTATCAAAGGTATGGTTGAGTATAAAGGTTCTGGAGCTCCAACAATGTATATCGACCCTATCCTATTAGGACGCTTGAAATTGTTAAAAGGAACTGATGGTCGCTACTTAGGATACAAACCAATGACAACAGCTGAAATGGCTGACTTAATGGGCGTTAAGGAAATCATCCCTACAACATTAATGTTACAAAAAGGTGCTATTGTAGTTAACTTAAATGACTACCGTATCGGTGCTGCTAAAGGCGGAGAGGTTACCAACTTCGATGATTTCGATATCGACTTTAACCAATACATCTACTTGATCGAAACTCGATTATCAGGTGCCTTGATTAAACCATTCTCAGCTATTCACTTCAACGAAACTAGCTCTGAATCACCAGAAACAGTAACACCAGGCTTGAAATCTTATTTCGATAACATGAACAATGTATCAGTAACAGTATCTCCAGCTACAGTATCCGTTGAACAAGGTGAGTCTACTACATTCCAAGCTGCAGTATCAGGCAAGACTAACGATAAAGTAGTATGGTCAGTAAACAGTAAAGATGTAGTAATCAACAATGACACAGGTGTGGTAAGCGTTAAACCTGATGCTTTACCAGGAGAAGTAACAGTAACTGCACGCGTAGGAACTAAGACTTCAACAGCTACATTGACAGTTACTGAAGCTGTATAATAAAAGATATTAGAGGTGTCTCATGAAATACGCCGGAAATGTCGGCTATATCGTTGAGAAAATGGAAGACGGTGTATTTCTCCCTGAGTCGATTGAAAAATTTATGACGGGAGACATCATCTCCATTCGAAAAGGCCGAGAATCTTATGACAACAGCTCAAAGGTCAATGAAGATATTTCACTGAGTAATCGCATCTCCTTGGTTGGGGATGCTTTCGCTCATGAAAACTTTATGTGGATCAGATGGATTGAATGGCAAGGTGTCAAATGGAAAGTTAATGGTGTAAGTGTTGAGACGAATGCCCCTAGAATTGTAGTGACTTTAGGAGGTGTATACGTACTTGGCAACTAAAGAACGTAGAGTAGAGGTTCAAAGGAAACTCGAATCGGTAACACCAAACGTATATTTCCAACCGCCAGCCAACGTGTCTATGAACTATCCTTGTATAGTCTATCATAAGGCACCACCAAAAGATATTTACGCCAATGACCAACGGTATGGCTCAAGACAAAAATACACAATTACTGTAATGGATAGGAATCCCGATACGCAAATAGCTGAACAGATTGTTGAGATATTTAAGAGAAACGTTTCAATAGTTAACTACGCCACTGTATCAGGACTTAATCACATATACCTAGAACTTTATTATTAGGAGGAAAAATAAATGCCAAAATTAGTATGGGATGCACAAGATACGCGTTTATATGAAACAGGTACGTCGATGGGTGTATTATACACTCGTCAACTGGACAACAAATGGACAGGTGAAGCTTGGAATGGTTTAGCTGCTGTCAAGCACTCACCAGACGGAGGGGAAGAAACTTCCGTATATGCGAACAACCAAAAATACTTAGGTTTAATGAGTCGCGAGAACTTCAAAGGTTCAATCGAAGCTTACACTTATCCCGAAGGCTTTGAAGCTTGTCAAGGGTTACGTGAGGTAGTAGAAGGATTCCATGCCGGACAACAAACTCGCGCGCCATTCGGATTAACATACAGAACTATCATCGGTAACGATAGCGAGTATGACGAGTATGGCTACAAACAACACATCATTTATAACGCTAAAGTTACACCTACATCTAAAGACTATGAAACAGTTAACGATACGCCAAATGCTTTATTATTCACATGGGAATTTAGTACTACACCACCAGAAGTAACAAGTGCCCTAATCAAACCTACTGCGTATTTCGTAGCTGACTCTACTAAACTAGCAGCAGCTAAATTAGCTTTATTAGAAACTAAGTTATATGGCGGTACAGCAGTTGGAGAAGTTGCTGAATTACCAACAGTAGCTGAATTATTAACGTTATTGGCTGGAGCATAAAAAACGTATAAGAGAGGAATGGAAACATGTTAAAGGAAACACTAACTTACACAGACTTTAATGGTACTAAGCGTACGGAGGACTTCTTCTTCCATATCACAGAGAAAGAAGCACTGACTATCAACGCTAAATTTGGGGGAGACCTAGAAACGTATGTAACTAACTTAAGCGTGGATCAAGATCCTGAGCGCATGATCGAATTCATCGATTTTATGTTGTTAACATCATACGGACGTAAATCAGCAGACGGTCGTCGCTTTGAAAAATCGGAACAAATCAAAATGGAATTCGAACAGAGCGTTGCCTACTCAGATTTATTCATGAAGTTCTTACAGAATCCAGAATTCGCCGCAAACTTCGGAGCAGGACTTGTTGAAGGTTCACGTGGGGATCGATCAGACCAAAAACCAGAAGATGAGAATGCCGTCAAAGTAATCGACATGCATCCATCAGAAACACCGCAGTAAAGATATTCAGAGGGGGCGTGATTTACATGCTCTCTCTTTTTTTAATTTATTACCGGGAGGTATTCGAATGATAACATTAGATATTCCCGATAGAGACGAACAGTTCGACGTAGTCAACCAAGTATTTATACCATCAATACCAGGTGGGCGTTTTACTTTTGAACACTCACTGAGGTCTCTAACGGCATGGGAAGAGAAACACCAAGTTCCGTTTCTACACACGAGACATACTAACTCTCAACTTGTTGATTATGTTGTAATGATGTGTTTATCGCCAATTAATCCTATGTTGATTACAAATGATGTCTTGAAGGCGATAATACCATACTTATCATATACACCATCGGCCACTAGAATCACCCCCACAGATGGTGGAAAAGGTAAGGTCATTACTGCTGAGGTGATCTATGCATGGATGGCTGGAGCTAATATACCATTCGAATGCGATACCTGGAACTTAAAGAAATTATTACTATTACTAAACGTTGTTTCAGCACAGCAGAACCCACCGAAGAAGAAATCGTATGATGAAACTATTAGGGATTACAAGTCACTCAATGAGAAACGTAAGGCAGAAATGAACACAAGGGGGTAATTACATGAGAGCCAGCATAACAACAACCGGCGACTTCAGTAGCACTATAAAAAGGCTGCAGAAGATGTCAAGAATCAGTCACAAAAAGGCGTTATCCCAAATCGAGCAAAAAGGCACTGCTTCGCTGGCGAAATTTACACCAGTAGGAGACACTGGACAGACTGCGATGGGTTGGTCAGGTAAAGTAACAGACAATGAAATACAGTGGGTAAACAATGCCCACCCAAATGAAAGTGTTAACGTTGCAAAGATTATTCAATTAGGGCATGGTACTGGTACGGGAGGATATGTTCCCCCGTTTAACTACATACCTCCAGCGTTGGATGCAGTATTTGGCGATGCAACAGACATCATAGCAAAAGAGGTGTTTGATTAATGGCAGGAAGACCAGTAGATGAGATGCTAGCCCGATTGAGGCTAGAGGATGCTGAATTCAAACGCAACGCCGCTGAGTCGGCAAACGTATTCATTAAACTTAAAGATCTACTTAAGAAGCCGTCGGACCTCAACATGGATAAATCTGTTAAGAGTCTGTCATCACTTCAAAATGGAATTAATAACGTAGACGTCAACGGTTTAAATAAAGCTATTGAAGTAGTAACAAACCGGTTCACATTTATGGGTAGAATAACCAATGCTATATTTGAAGATATGGCGAATAAGATTAAAGATATTAGTAAACAGATGGTCATTGCTATAACTACTGACGGAATCAGGGACGGTTTCAGTGAGTACGAACTTAAGATCGGTAACTTCCCAACGATCC
>CALKAR010000260.1 GCA_937988745.1 uncultured Peptococcaceae bacterium | reverse complement strand
CTGCGTGGATTGTCCGGCGACAGTGGTCATCCACCATTAGGTGCCCAACATCGTCGCAGTGCGGTTCACCCGGCAAGCTGCCGTTGTATCCTGTGGCTAGGATACGCTTGTCCTTGACGATAACGGCCCCCACATGGGCCCTGTCGCACGTGGATCTCGTGGCAACCATACGAGCTATGTCCATGAAATAGTCATCCCATGACTTGCGTTTAGATGCGCTATTTTGCATAAAACCCAACCTCCCTGCGCTTTATCCCCTCAACGATTTTGACCACATCTTCCTGTGGGAGATGCTCCATTTTAGAGTCAAGGTGCTTGTAAAGATATGTGCGGGCGTATTTTAGTTCTGTCACCTTTTCTTGGTGATCTTCACCCCGCTCAATCCACTCGTTCAGCATGGCGATCATGCCAGCGACCATGTAAACCTGGTCTTTCTCCCGACGATTAAGGTAAGCCTTTCCCACGGCGACGCTCCTCCTTGCAGCCATGGTCTAACAGCCACTTAGTCCACCTGTGTCGATTACGCTCTGCCTCGAGTCGATTAAGAGCCACCACAAAAGCCAATGTCATTCCTGCAGCATAAATTATCAAGGTCCAGAACAAGGCGTTAGTCATGCGTATCCCCCTCGATACCCAAATCCCGCATGACCGCTGCCCGAAACTCGGCTTTGGTCATAGGCCTCGGCCGCCTTCTGTCAAACGGATGGACGAGCTTGTCCAGCTCACGTTGACGCCGAAGCTCATTGTCGATTATCTCTGCCTGGCACAACGCAATCGATCTACGTGTCCGGATCATCTTGTCCACTCCCCCTTTTTTTACTGACCGGCCTGGCCATCTGCTGCTGTTCCCAGGCCCAGCGCCATTCACTTTCAAGCCTCGCTCTGATCTCTGGGTCACGGACGTATTCACGATAGGTGGGTTCGTCCAATTCTACAAGTCTGTCCTGCCGATAGACGGCATATCTCGCCTCAGCAGTCTCTGCCCACCTGGTTTTCCCCGCCGTATTGGAGAAGATATACTCCTCATCAGACGGTTGCAATAGCTCCGCAATCTTGGGAAAGAAGCGGTTGTTGTCAATTAACTGATCTACTCGCTTGGTACCGCTGGCGAAGGGTAACGTCATCAACCGGTCCAGGTACATTTCATGGGTATCCGCGGGGAGTTTCCAGTTGAAAGCTACTAGGAGTTTGTTAAGCAAGATCTCAGCTTGTTCTCGCCTCACGTTAACAGCCCCTCCTCTCTCAGCATCCTCTCGTATGCTTCCCGGTCGAAACGCGGTCTGGCTTCTGCGGGTGCACCTTGTGATCGGTGTTTTTGTTGCTCAGCACGCTCAATGTCCTCCAGAGTCCTGACGCCGTCATTGACCCAGTTGCGAAGGATACCCTCGATGTAGTTGAGACGCCTAACACCAGACTCAGCAGCTATCTCAATGGCTTTGACAACAACTTCTGCCGGCATTGCTCTATCCGGCTCTTTCAGCCAAGCACTTATCGCATCTAGCTGCTTGGGACCCAACACACCAATGTGCTGCCTCCAGGCATCAAGAACTATATCCAGGTCGTCTGAAGATTGGGGCAAAGAACTAACAACTGGGTCTGGTTTGGACTCTGTCTCTGTATCTGTATCTGATTCTGTATCTGTATCTGTTTCTGTTTCTGTTTCTGTATTAGCAAACCATTCGGTTAACCGTTCGGCAAACAGTTCCTGAAACGGTTGGGCAAACCGTTTTACAACAGTTAAAAAGTCCTTCTGGAGCGTATTTGCCGGCAACTCGTTCACACGTCTCGCTACACCAATTGCCTGATTCTTGTTCTGGAGAGGATTGTACTTGAAGAAGTTCGGAATAAGCAC
>CALKAR010000259.1 GCA_937988745.1 uncultured Peptococcaceae bacterium | reverse complement strand
TTCCGGGTTTTTCCTCCGAGACGGCCGCCTGCCTAGCTCAACCGCCGGGTTTAACAAATCCATTGTATCATGGACCGACCCGGGCGGGTCAAGTCCATTTTTGTCTGTAAAAGGCCCGGCTCTCATGCACTGGTTGACTGGGCCTCTCGCTGAAACGTCGGCGGATCGTCGCCCGGCTGGTCGCCTAAGGAGGCTCGCATCCTCTCACGAACTTTGGCCAGCTGGCGTTGTTCATGCTCCGAGAAGCGGACTCCTCGCCAGCGCAGGCTCACCCGCCATAGGGTAGCGAATATAAGCTTGATTCCGCTTGACTCACTCATGAAGCGGGGAATCACCTTTGTCCGCCGCCGCTCCTCGACGAATGCCCGCTCCAGGAGATTGGTGGTCCGCACCGCCCTGCGATGGATGGCCGGCAGCTGGAGATGGGCCAGTGATGCTTCCAAATCATCCTCAAAGCTCGCGATAGCCCGGCCGTATTCGTGACGGTATTGCTTCACAAACTGGTTTGCCAATTGGCGCCCAGTGGCCCAGTCGGGCGCGTCCCGGATGCAGCTGAGGAACGCTTTGACCTCGCCATGAGCTTCTGCGGGGATCTTATCGAGGATATTGCGCATCTTATGGGCCCAGCAACGGATGCGGATGGCCTCGCCCCACACTTCTTCCACAGCACGGGTGAGACCCGCTGCCCCGTCTGTCGTCACCGTCAGGGGCGAAGGAAGGCCACGGTTGACCAAGTCCGTCAAGAAGGCCTTCCAAACGCTGTAAGATTCGGAGCTGGCCACGTCCATGTGGATGAGCACTTTGGCACCGTTGCTGAGAATGCCCCAGCAGCACAGGATGGCTTCTTTCACGCGTCCGGTCCGCCGCAGCGGCTCATAGACGGCGTCCAAGAATAGGTACACCACATCCAACGAGCTGAGATCCCGCTTGGCGAACGCCTCGTATTCCTCCATGAGGCTGTGACAGATCTGGCTGGCTTGGCTCTTCGCCAGCAGTTTCTTGCCGGTTTCCCGATCGCGGAAGGCGTCCTCGATGTCGCGCGTCGACAGCCCCCGAGCGTACATCTCCACCACTAGTGCCTCAAGGGCGTCACTGTTGCCCTTGAGAAAAGGCCATAACTCGGACCGATAAGGTTCGGGCGTATTGCGCACCTGAGGCAATTGCACCGGGACGCGTCCTTCTGCCGTCCGGATGCTGCGAGTCTTGTAGCCGTTACGCCACGGCCGCGTGCCGCCGTCTCCGTCACCGCTACCGCTGCGTTCGTATCGCTCGCGCCCTAGATAGCGGGCCACCTCTTGCTCCAGCGCTTCCTGGACGAGCCGCTGCAAACCTAGCCGCATGAGCTCCGAGGCCAGGTTGGCTCCCTCAGACCGTTCTTCAACTGACAAAAGGGCGTCAATTTCCTTGGCGACCCGCTCACTCGGTGGTACACTGGACATGGGTCTGGTCTCCTCTCCGGTGTTCTCCTCAGCAAACCACTTCAGAGGAACCAGGCCTTTCCCTTTTTACAGACATTCTAGGACGCTACCTGCATGGAGTTCCTCCTGTCCAGAAGTTTTGTTTATCGTCCATAGTCCGTCGAGTCGCTGTCCGTATCATCTTCCGGGCGTTCTGACGCCGTCCTACAAGCTTGCGATACTCTAGGCTGCGAACTTTCGATTCGCCGCGTGCTTTGCGTTATGGTCGTGATCGAAGTGTGGTGCGAGCTTTCAGTACCGGTCGATGATCGCAGCGAACCGCAGGTTTGAGAGGAACGGCACGTCCGTCAGCGAAAGCTTCGCTCAACAGTCTGGAGTCCTAATACAGGCACGCAAGGCCGGTCCCGGTGATTCGAGTCCGGGTGGGGAAGCTTGGAAAACGGGGGGCCGAAGCCGTTGTCGAACCCGAGGCACAGACTTTGGCAAATCGACGCCGTGCGCGGGATGGCCGTGGTGTGCATGGTGTTTTACCACTTCATGTGGGACATGATGTTTTTCGGCCTGTACCCGCATGACGTTACGTCGGGAGGCTGGCGGCTCTTCGCCCGGACCGTCGCGGTTGCGTTTCTCGTTCTGGTGGGCGTGTCGATGGTGCTCACCGCCCGGCGGAAGGCGCCCGCCGCGATCGGAA
>CALKAR010000258.1 GCA_937988745.1 uncultured Peptococcaceae bacterium | reverse complement strand
CCGCATGCAACGCCACGGCGTACCAGTCGGCCTGCACGAACTCCTCGATGACATGCCGGATGCGGTCGGCCGTCACTTCGCCGATCCGCTCCGCATCTTCGGCCCGGCTGTTGCTGGCATCCACATTCACCGTGATGTGAACGGTTGGGCCGCCGAGAGCCCCCATCCACGGCTGGCCCGAGGTGACGGCCATAGCGGCGCCACCCTCATCGTCCGCCGACAGAGGCATCTGCCCAAATATCCGTTCCATTGCAGACGTAATCGGGCTTATGTCGGTGGCTGCGATGCTGTCAGCAATCGTTCCCACAAGTCCAGGGCCGACTCGATCCAAACGCGCCAGGGGGCCTTCCTCGGCCGGGCTCTGCGGCAAGAAACTGAGAATACGTTCGGCAATCCCCCGCAGAGGCGCCGGGATCCACTCCATGGCCCGCTCAATACCTGCGGCGATGACATCGCCCAGATTAAACGTGGAGGCGAACCAATCCCGGATACTGCTTAGCCAGGACCCTAACACCTCAATGGTTCGCCCGGGAAGACCCAACAGCCACTGCAAACCTGCCTGAAAGCCGCCAATGAACCAAGCGGCGATCCGGCTGGGCATGTCGGCGATGATGCCACCGAGGTTTCTAATGCCGGTCACCACGCGACCGACGAAGTCCTGCACCCGGGCAAAACCGAGGACAATCGGCTGAGCAAGGCCGCCGATCCATGCTTTGCCCCAGGCAATCACGCGCCCCGTCAACGAGTCTCCCTCGCCCCGCAAGTACGTGAAAACGTCCTGCAAAATGAGGATACCTGCCACAATGCCGGCGATGGTCAGCGTCACGGGCCAGAAGGAAAGGTTGAGCGTCACGCCGAGTTTGGCGATGTTCGCCGTCATGAGCGGGATTACTTTGGTCGCCGCCGCAAAGCCCGTTCGGGTCAGCGTCAAAAGCGAACCCAGGTTGGAAAGCTGCGGGATAATGAGAGATGCAACCAGCGCCGCTCCTGACAGCATAGCGACAAACCCAATCCCGGCCGCAACGACGGTTTTGACCGGCCCGGGCAGCATGTTAAACACGTTAACGACCCCGGTAAGCACTCGAGCACCTAGCCGCAGGATCGGGATAAAAGCGCTGCCGATACTGATTCGGACCTCCTCGAAGGCGCTCCTATGTGCCTCAAGAGCGCCTCGGAGGTTATCCATCTGCCGTGCCGAGACCTCTCTCGCTACACCCGCGCTGGCTCTAAGCTCGTCGGCGTAGTTTTGGATGTTGTCCGCTCCGACGTCGAGCAACGCCGAAAACGCCGATACGGCTTCCATGCCCACCAACGTCGTGAGGACCGCAGACCGCTGCGCCGACCCCATGTTACGAGTCCGCTCCTCGATCTGACGAATAATGTCAATCATCGGGAGCATGTTGCCGGAGCTATCCGTCATCTGGATACCCAGCTCTTGGATCAATCGGGCGGCCTCACCTGTAGGCGATGCAAGCCTCGTGAAGATCGCACGAAGTGCCGTACCGGCGCGCTGACCTTGAATACCGACGTCGCCGAGACGTCCCGTCATGGCCGCAACCTCTTCAATCGAAATACCTAGGGAAGAGGCAACCGGCGCCACGTAGGACATCGTGTCGCCCAACGACTCCAGCGTCGTATTGGACGGCGTGAACGTCGCCGTCAAGACGTCGGCAACCCGTCCCGTCTCTCGGGCCTCGAGCTGGAAGCCGGACAAGATGTTGCTCACGATGTCGGCCGTGACGCCGAGCCCGGCCTGGGCAGCCGCTGCAGTGTCGAGCAAGCCTGGCATAGCATCGACGATTTCAGATACGCTAAAGCCCGCCATCGCGAGGAAGCTCATGCCCTCTGCCGCTTGCGAGGCGCTAAACACCGTCGAGGCGCCCAGCTCGCGCGCCGTCCGGCTCAAAAGCGCCATCTCTTCGTCAGTAGCGCGTGCCAGAGCGCCGACACGGCTCATCGCTTGCTCAAATTCGGCGGCCGTCCGCACGCTAAAGCCGATGAAACCGCCAGTCGCGGCGAACACACCCGCGATGACCGCTCTATTTTGTTCCAAGGTCTTGCCGATCTTCTCGATTTCTTCTCGGTGTTCGGCATACTTAGCTTTGATGGTGTCCAGCGCTTCACTGCCAGCTTGCCGGAGTCGAGCAAACGGCCCCTGCAAACCGTCAACGGCAGTACCAAGCTGCCCGCTTTCAGCCGCCGCTGCCGCCAGACCCGACGAGGCGTCCGCACCTGCCTGCGCCGCCGACGCGCCCAGCTGCGAGGCGGAGAAGGCGGCCGCGCCCATGCTGGCAGTCGCGGTGGCCCCCGCCGCCTCGATGTTCGCGCCCAGCTGAAGCGCATCGTCACCAGCGCCGAGGACGCTGGTCTTGAGAGAATCCGTCGCTTCGTTGGCCTGAACGAGAGGGTGACTGTCAATTTGAAAGCCTACAGCGATGACAAGCTCTCGCAAAGCCATGACAGACACCCTCCTTTCTTAGCGACTTTTGGGTAGTTTTGACTTGGGCACTTTTGTTTTTTGTCGCGGACTAAACACATCTAGAGCCGCAACGGCTTCCCAGAACTCATCAGCGTCCATCGAACAGACCTCTTCGTACGAAAAAACACCGCTAAAAACTAACCGCCAGAAGGCCGCTCGTCGATGAATCTTCTGGCGGTATCGTGGCAAACTCGGCTTACCTTTGGGGGCGTACCGTGGATCAGGAGCGAAGAAACTCCTCGATCTGACGGATAACCTCTTCCAGTTCGCCCACGCTCTCAAAATCGTCCAGCGTAAGCCCCGCCGGATCCGTCACCACGTGGTCAAGCAAGCTCTGAGCATACACAGCGGTTTGGATCGCTCCCCCGGTGCCGCGGGCGCGGTCGCTGTTCTCCATGTACCAGCGGATTCCGGGATGCTGGAGCTTATAAGTTTTGCCGTTGACCGTGATGGTCGCGGTTTTGGGCTGCTTCGGCATAGTATCACTCCTTTAGATGTTAAACGCGGCCTCGTAATCAGCCACCAGAAACTCCCACTCGGCGTCCTCCATCTCATCACCGCGTGAGAAGGCCGGCAAGTTAACGATCTTGCACTCCGAACCGGACACTCCGACATCGCCGTCGAAATTTCGGTCCTGGATGCTGATGGTGATGGGCTCTGCCCCTGGCTCGTCCTGTTGTTGCCACAGCTCGTGCAGAAACGCGTTGGAAGGCGAGTTGTGCTTCAAGGTAATGGTGATGGTGCCGGTGTCATCAGCTGACCGGACGAAGGTCACCTCACCTTTCGCGCCTACATCAGCCGAATAGCGCTCGGTATTTCTCTCACC
>CALKAR010000257.1 GCA_937988745.1 uncultured Peptococcaceae bacterium | reverse complement strand
GACTGTTCTGGCTTTATTTACACAGTGATGCAGGGAGATACGCTCTGGCTGATTTCCCAGCGTTTCGGCGTGTCACTACAGGCCATCATTAATGCTAATCCTCAGATCACTAATCCTAATAGAATCTTCCCAGGACAGCGCATCTGTATTCCGGCAAGCTAAACAAGAAGTAGACAGCCCTTCGGCTCAAAGAGCAGAAGGGCTTTCTCTATGGTACCATTGGGCTTGGGCTTGGTACATCTCCGCATATAATCCGCCCGCATGGAGCAGTTCCTCATGGGTTCCAATCGCAGCGATGCGGCCAGCATCCATTACTACTATGCGGTCTGCGATGCGAGCGGAGCCCAGTCGATGGGTGACAATAACTGCCGTCTTGTCAGCAGCCATCTCAGCGAACTTTTGGTAAATCAAGGTTTCCTCCAAGGGATCAACAGCCGCTGTCGGCTCATCTAGTATAATCAGGTCGTGGCTGCGGTAAAATCCTCGAGCTATAGCAACCCGCTGCCACTGTCCTCCCGAGAGGTCTACCCCTTCGAACTCACGGGACAGCATGGTTTCAAACCCGTCAGGAAAAACCCGCGTGTCCAAAACTATATCTCCTTTTTGGGCAGCCGCCTGCAGTGCTTCTGGTGTCCTCTCTCTCTCTCTGGCTCGCTGATACCTATGTTATCACCGAGGCACATTTGGTAACGCTGGAACTTCTGAAAAACCGCCGATGTTCGGCTGAAAAGACTATCAGGTGCAGCCTGGTCTGTAGGAATACCGCCTAAACGTACTGTGCCCTTGCTCGGCAGATAAAGCCCAGTTAAAAGCTTGACCAGGGTGCTCTTTCCTGCCCCATTACTCCCCACAATTGCCAGGGTCTCACCGGGATATATTTCCAAATTTACATCTGACACAGCATCCTTGTCTGAATTAGGATATCGGAAAGAAACGCCTTCAAGGGTGATGCTTGTAGGATTGACGGCCACTTCCGCCCCGGTTCTTTCCGGAAGCTCTAGGAAGCGCAGGAAGTTACGGACCGTACCAAGGTTTTGGGTGACGGTACCAATGTGCGTACCAAAAATTTCCTCCATCATCGAGAACATGGTGTCCACCGATGCAAAGATTGCAGCAAAGGCTCCAACGGAAATCTCACCCTGCAGGAGAGCTGTGAACAGTAGATAAAGAACTCCCATGTAGCCAGTTAATGTCAGAACACGCATCGAAAGTTCCATAAGCCCTGTCCTAAGCTCTGCTTTCCATTTCTTTGCCTGCAGTAGATGTAATGTGTCTTGATACAGCCTGCGGAAATAGGGGAAAGCGCCAAGAATGCGCGTTTCCTTAAAATATTCCCTATGGCATATGCATCGCTCATAGTACTCATATTCCCTTCTTAAAGGTGCCGACTCGTCTTCAAGTTTGCTAAAAATCCCTGTCCGAAGGAGCTGGGTCAAAGCAACCGGGATGAAAATTATGACGATGCTCAAGGCTAGAGTAGGCTTAACAGAATAAAGATACCAGCCCATGAAAATAAAGTAGGGCAGATAGCTGGTCAAGATAAAGAGTAGCACAGCCAGCATGTGCAGACTGCTCCCCATTCCTTGATGAGCCTTATTTATATCATCGAGTACAGCTGGATCTTCAAATGCTGTAGGGTCAAGGCGGGAAGCTTTCTTGTGAATCTCTCTGCTGAGGAATCCCGCCATCTTCTGACCAAAGACAGTGATCAGGAAGTTGTGTGTTCCATTAAGAATTTGATTTCCGAAGGTTATTCCTGCGACAGCGGCAAGCTGCCAATATATAGCCCTTGCTGCGCCGTCACCGACCAAAGTCTCGTTGACCGCATCAAAGAATCTCTGAAACACAAGGGTGTTTACTCCCCAGGACAATCCGTGTGCGACAGCTAGTATGTTCAAGAATATGAAGAATCCAGGCAGCGATGTCCAAATCAAACGGTGCAGCCGCCAGAGTATTGCCGGTACAGAAAGCTCTTTCTTCATTGATACCAGCTCCTTTGACTCTCAAACATTTGCGCATAGATTCCCCGCTGTTTCATGAGCTCAGCATGGCTGCCCTGTTCAACTATACGGCCGCCGCTCAAGACAAATATGTGATCTGCCAATTTGGTAGAGCCCAAACGGTGACTGATAAAAATCGTCGTTTTCCCGCGGCTGAGTTCACCAAACTCCTGATACAGCCAGCTCTCGCTGATGGGGTCCAAGGCAGCAGTTGGTTCATCAAGCATAATCAGAGGAGCAGGATTTACCAGTGCCCGTGCAAGAGCCACACGCTGCCATTCGCCTCCAGAGAGGTCCTGACCCCCTTCCCTGATTTTCCCCAAAGGTGTGTCCACACCATAGGGCAGCTTCACAGCGGCTTCGGCCAACCCTACCCTTTCCAGTGCCCAGTCAATGTTTGGTGTGCTATGGACACTGCCCAGGGCGATGTTTTCTTTAAGAGTGATGTAATACCGGGCAAAATCCTGGTAGACCATGTTCACAAACGCCTTCAGATCTGCATGTGAATACTCTCTAAGGCTCTTACCGTTCAGGAAAATTTCTCCCTCGTACTGGTCATACAAGCCGCAGATCAGTTTTGTGATTGTGGTCTTCCCAGCTCCGTTCACACCCACAAATGCGTAATGATGCCCGGCTTCTATCTGAAACGACACATCTTTGAGAACCCAGTTATCAGTACCCGGATACCGGAAACTTACGTTGCGAAACTCGAGCGACTCAAACATGGGCACCTTAGGCGTCGGAGGAAGCTCGGCACCCAGGTCCTCTTCGAGATAAGCAAACTTTGTTAGATCCTTGAGGTACTCCTGATCCTGTGCTAAACGGACTACTCGATCAGTAAGCTGCCAAGACATGGTTTGGACTAAGCTGAAAGCGGCGTTGATGAGGGAAATAAACATACCAACCGAAAGAGCTCCCTGCAGGACCGGCGGCAGCAGCACGAAGATCACTAAGACCGAGATGAGTGCTGTAATTAGGCTGCCTGATTTCATGCGCAGATACCACTTGAGCCGTGTCTTGAACTCCGATTTTCTAGCATTTTCGTATACTTGGTGCGCCGCTGCATTCAGATAATCCCCATAGCCAAAAAGCGCCCTCTCCTCAGCTGCCTCTCTCCCGGTAAGGAGCTCGCTGAGATAGTCATAGCGGCGGCGCTGCCTGCTTACTGCGCGGCTCGCCTGGTAGGTAGCTTTCCCGCCTTGGACTGCCAGATAAAAAAGCGGTATAGAGAAACCTAGAATGACGAGGGCGGCCCACCACACCTGAGTCATCAAGAGCGTTACAACTCCACTAACCTGAAGCACCAAAATGAGACTACCCAGCAGATTATTAAAGGATTGTGTCAAGGCCTGCTCCGGGGCGCCGGCAACACGTTGAATCAAATCCCACGTCTCGGTATTTTCTACATGAGCATACCGCAATCGCGCCCGTTTCTCCGTAATCGCTGTGCGGAATATTCGTTGGAGAGCGAGCTCCATGCGGATAACGGCAAACTTACTCAGCGCATGAGACAGCCAATAATAAGCGATCAGGACCACAATCCCAAAGATCGCCGGGTAAATACCCTCCATCGGCTGACTTCCCGCGACTATATCTACAGCCGTATCAATGAACTGAGCGGTAAGCATTACCCTCAACGTGGGCGCCAAGCCGGTAAGCAGCGCGGCCAGAATTAAGAAGAATCCCGCTGCCGGTGCATATCTAAGTGGAATGCGAATCAAATCTGGAAAACCATAGCGGCGCGCTTCTAGTGCCATATGTCGGACCTCCTTTGCTATAAATTTAGCAGATGCGAAAAAAACCTGAACCGTCTCAAGATTGCCCTCGAATCAGTCTTAAGTCTGATTTTCCTGCCGATGGCCTCTGGCACCTTCATAACCCTTTCCCCAGCAGGGAAATTAGTAAGAAACGGTAAATTAGTTCAATAACTTATGATAGGAGTGTGCATCTGTGGTATATGAGCGCGATTACTGGATTACAGTTTTAGAACGCATCGCCCGTCCGGTGTTGGAACACTTAGCTGCCGGAATCCTTTTAGAAAACCTGCCAGTGAAAGGGCCCCGCACTAAATACGCAAGTTTAGAGATTGCCGCCAGGGTTCTTGTGGGCATCGCTCCCTGGTTAGAACTAGAGACCCATGGACCTGAAGAGGAGCTGCGCCGGGAGTTTGCAGACTTAGCTCGTGAGAGCTTGCGAGTAGGTCTGGACAGCACTTCTCCTGACCGCTTTAATTTCTGCGATGGAGACCAACCATTAGTGGACGCTGGATTTCTTGCGCACGCCATTCTGAGAGCTCCCACCGAACTGCTGGAAAAGCTGGAACCTTCCCTCCAGACGAGGCTTGTTGAGGAATTCATCAGCTCCCGTAAGATTCGCCCTTACTTCTGCAACTGGCTCTTATTCAGCGCTGCGGTGGAAGCAGCCCTTTTCAAGATAACCGGAAAGTATGATCCCGTTCGGGTTGACTATGCTGTACGCCAGCATGAGCAGTGGTATTTAGGCGATGGCACCTATGGTGATGGTCCAGAGCTGCACTGGGATTACTACAACAGCTTTGTAATTCAGCCCATGCTGCTGGATGTGGTTGACAGCTTTACATCGGAGTTTACAGAATATGTGGAGCTGCGAGATAAAACTGTGCGGCGTGCCCAGCGCTATGCCGTCATTCAAGAGCGCTTAATTGCTCCTGATGGGAGCTTTCCGCCTATCGGGAGATCGTTGGCGTACCGCTTCGGTGCTTTTCAACTGTTGGCACAGATGGCACTGCGTGATGAGCTCCCGTCTCAGCTGCAACCGGCCCAAGTAAGAACTGCGCTGACGGCTGTAATCAAGCGTACCATGGAGGCTTCCGGAACCTTCGATGAAAACGGCTGGCTGACCATCGGCCTCTGCGGACATCAACCTCAGATTGGCGAACCATACATAACTACCGCCAGTACCTATCTTTGTACCGCAGGCCTCTTACCCTTAGGACTCCCACCCACTCACAAGTTCTGGAGTGCACCACCTAAGCCTTTCACAAGCCAGAAGGTTTGGAATGGTCACCAAGATGTGTTTGCTGACAAAGCTTTATAAAACAGGAGGAAAATGATGCTCAGCACACTTTGGCAGAGAGCCGGCTTAAGATCTGTTCCAAGACTAACCAAGGTACCTAGTGGCGAGCATGTAGCTTCTGAGTTTAAGGCACAACTGCTGACAGCTGCGGAGAAATACCGGGGATTTGCCTGGCCCATGCTGCCAGCACTGTGGTACTTAGACTTCGTCCGCACCGGCAACCGGGCCCGCTACGAATCTGCCTATTTCCAGCGCCGCCAAGCCCTCACACTGCTTGTCTTGGCAGAATGGCTGACAGGAAAAGGGACTTATCTAGATGATATTATCAATGGCGTATGGTGTATTTGTGAGGAATCCAGCTGGGTACTACCTGCTCACCACAACTGGTTTTACAGAGATGGGCTCCGCCGTGGGCTGCCTAAGGTAGATGAACCAGTGATTGACCTCTTCGCTGCTGAAACAGGCATGCTCTTAGCTTGGACATGGGCCCTCGTGGGAAAATCGTTGGAACAGGTAGCGCCTGAGGTCAATGAACGCATTCTACTAGAACTTAGGCAGCGCATCATTGAGCCCTACCTAGATCGGGACGACTTTTGGTGGATGGGCCTCAAAGAAACCAGCCACACACTGGGCAACTGGGTTCCCTGGACAACTGGAAATTGCCTCCGAATCGTCTTGATGGTGGAAACTAGTGAAGACTCCCGCAGGAAAGCCCTCACCAAAGCTCTCGCTGGCCTAGACAAGTATCTTTCCGTATATTCCCCTGATGGAGGCTGCGATGAAGGCCCGAGCTACTGGGCCCGCAGCGGTGGCTCCTTGTTTGAATGCCTGGAGATGCTGTGGGACATTACTGAGGGAGTCTTTGATCCATTTTCAGAAGAACTCATTCAGAAGATGGGTCAGTATATGTACAAAGTCCATATTGCGGACGAGTATTTCGTCAACTTCGCCGACGGCAGCGCCAAAGCTGAAGTTGATGGACCAATTCTGTTTTCATACGGTCAGCGAATTGGCGATGAAGCCCTAATAAAACTAGGTGTTGAAATGTATCTGAGCCAAGGTTTAGAGGGGCTGCTTTCACCTATAAATTATTCCCTAGGCCGCATTCTCAGAGCTGCCCTACTCCATGGTGAAATCGCTGATTACAAAGGAGGACAAGCTGCATTACCCCGAGACCACTGGCTGGAAGAACTGCAGGTCATGACGGCGCGGGAGTCGACGAAGCCTGGAGAAGGCTTTTTCTTGGCAGCTAAAGGAGGACATAACGGCGAAAATCACAACCACAATGATGTGGGCAGCTGTATAGTCTTTTATCAAGGAAAGCCGCTTATCATTGACGTGGGTGTTGAAACCTATACAGCTAAGACCTTTTCCGAAAGACGCTACGAAATCTGGACAATGCAGTCCGGCTTCCACAACCTCCCCATTATCAACGGTGTGGAACAGACACCTGGACGCGCATACAGAGCAGGAACCGTATCTTACCAAAGCACGTCCCACTCAACTCAATTCGAAGTTGACATCGCTGGTGCTTATCCCAAGGAGGCTGGTATTGTAAGCTGGGTGCGCTCTTACGAGCTGCGCCGCGATGTATGTTCAGAAGTAAACATCCGAGATACCTATGAATTAACCCGTGCAGAAAAGCTGCAGTTTGTCTTTATGCTGGCTTCTGAACCAGAACTAAGAGACGATTATGTCCTACTTAACGCTGGTGGCACACAGCTGGTTATGAAGCACAAAGGGGTAGAGTTCTTGCCCCAGGTAGAGAGAATACCGATTGAGGATGCCCGCCTGCGGCCTGTATGGGGGAAATATCTATACAGAGTGATGTTCACGGCACACCAGCCAGCGGCCGCAGGACAGGCACTATTCACTGTTACTCCAATGCAAGATTAGCCTTTGAGTCCGGTGAGGGCGATGCCTTCCACGAAGTATTTCTGACAGGCTAAGAAAACGATAATCACCGGAATCAAAGAGCATACAGAAGCCGCCATAATAAGGGAATATTCGGCACTATATTGAGATATAAACATCCTGATTCCCAGCTGGATTGTACGCAGCTGTCCTGAATGCAGATAAATCAGCGGACCCAAAAAATCATTCCAGACGAAGACAAAGGTGAAAATGGTCAGACTGGCGAGAGCTGGCTTAGAAAGCGGCAGCATGATTTTGCGGTATATCCCGAACTCGCTCAAACCATCGATGCGAGCTGACTCTACCAGCTCATTGGGCACACTCAGATAGAACTGACGCATCAGGAACACTCCAAAGGGGCTGAAAGCTTGGAGCAGAATCAGTGCTAAGTGACGGTTTACTAGGCCCAGCCTCCTGAACAGAATAAACTGAGGGATCATGATTACCTGGAACGGGACTATCAGAGTGGCAATATAAGCCACAAACAGAGCGTTCCTCTCAGGGAAGTCAATCTTGGCGAAGGCATAGGCAGCCAAACTGCATGTTGCCAGCTGAAGCAGGGTAATAATCACCGTCAGCTTGATCGTGTTGAAGTAATAGCGCCCAAAATCAATTTTAGACCAAATGGTCACGTAGTTTTGCCACTGAGGATTCTTCGGAATCCACTCAATCGGAAACTTAAAAACGTCGATGTTCGTTTTCAAGGAAGCTGATAACATCCAAGCAAAAGGCAGCAGCATTAAAATAGATGAAGCCAAAATGGGTATCAGAAACAGTATGCGGCGTTTACCCACGATCTGCTCCTCCTTTCTCAATCAAGGTACGTGACCCACTTCTCCTGCAGTCGGAACTGCACAATTGTTACACCGAGAATCAAGAGGAAGAAGACTGCTGCCATCGCAGAGGCGTAACCGAAGTTCTGGTTGACGAAGGCCTGCAGGTAGATGTAGTACACTAACACCATGGTCGCCCGGCCCGGCCCACCTTCAGTCATAATGTAGATCTGGTCAAACACTTTGAAGGAATAAATAAGATTCATGGTAAGCACAAAGAACAAGGTGGGTGTTAGAAGCGGCAGCGTTACATACCTGAACTTCTGCCAGGCCGTTGCCCCATCGATGGTTGCTACTTCATAGAGATGCGGTGGAATCCCCTGAAGACCTGCTAAGAACATAACCATGTAATAGCCGGCTGATTTCCACACACTCATAATAATTACAGCCGGCATAGCCCAGGTGGTAGAGGCAGTCCAGCGCGGCGGATCAGTAATGCCAATAATCCGCAGGAACTGATTGATCGGCCCCATATCAGGGTGGTAGAGAAACTGCCACACAACAGCCACGGCAATAGTAGATGCTACATGGGGAAAGAAATGAATGGCCCTAAATATTTTGACCGATCGCAGACCTTTATTCAGTGCGAGGGCCAACACCAGCGATACAACGATTGTTAAAGGTACTGTCAGTCCGGTGAAATAGAGAGTATTCCAAAAGGCAATCTTAAAACTGCTGTCCTTGAGCATGATCTGAAAATTGCGGAGACCGACAAACTGCATCGGACTGTAGCTGTCCCACTTTACAAAGCTTAGTCCCAGCGCTGCCAGAACCGGTATAAGAGTAAATATTAAAAAGCCAATAAAATTAGGGAGGAGAAAACTGTACGCCACTAACCTATTGCGCGTGGTTCTTTTCATCGAATCAGCTCCCTTCTAAGTGAAGTACCCTGTGCTGCATGAGTACAGGGTACTTCACGTAAATGAACACTACTCAGCTTGAAGTCAGTTCCTTATTGGTTGAGAAGAATGATTTCTTCGCGGCGAGCTTCCATGTCAGCAATCGCTTGGTCAATTGACTTGTTGCCGGTCATGGCCAATACGATTTCTTCTTCCACCATCTTGCCCAACAGGCCAGAGAGCGGATGAGCCGGCCATTCCATATAAACTGTTTCGGTGACCAAAGCTTCCATGTTCTCGCTGGGGAAGCCTTCAACTTGAGCGAAGGTGTCAAACACGGAATCATCGAAGTAGCCCGGAACAATCATGCTTTCTGCCAGAATAGATGCACCTTCTGGGCCACTCAAGAACTTAACCAGTCTCCATGCTTCTTCTAAATGCTTGGTTTTGCTGTTGATGACTACAGGTGTGACATTACCAATGGTCGCATGGGGCAGGCCTTCCCACTGAGGCAGACGGGCGATTCCCCAGTTGACATTGTGCAGACCTTGTTCTGCGTCATGCAGCAGTGCCTGCATGTACCAGGTGCCCATGTAGAGCATGCCGATATTGCCCTGCTCGAACAATCCACGATAGTGAGCTCCCATCGCTTTGTTGGTAGCATAGTCTGCTGCGGACTTATCAACCATCTGAATCTGGTAAGCGAGTTCTAAGCCATCCCGGAGCATCTCGTATGGGCCTTCTACAAGGTCGCCCATGTGCTTCTGCAGACCATAAACGAAGTAGGTGCTTGCCCAGGTGTGGATGTAAGTTCCATAAGTCTTTTCTGCACCTTCACCAGAAGTGAGGAGCTTTGCTGTTTCTCTGAACTCGTCCCAGGTCATGTCATTGGTAGGATACGGTACACCGAACTTGTCAAAGAGGTCCTTGTTGTAGAACAGAATCCAGAAGTCACCCCGATAAGGCAGACCATAGATGGCTCCGTCGACCATGACATTCTCCAGATTGCCGCCGTAGCCTGATAGGTCTACACTATCGCGATCAATCAGGTCGTCGAGAGGTCTAATCTGCTGCCGGAGGACAAGGCCACCGTACATGGTAGGATCTTTTGCATAAAATACGTCGATATCTTCGCCGCCGGCAAGCATAATAAGCATCTTGTCAGGATACTCAGAGGCGGGCATGTCGTAAACTTCGATCTTGATGTCGGGGTTGAGCCGTTCAAATTCCTCGATCAGTTTCTTGTCATACTGATTCAGCTCATAGTCCCAGCAGGCAAACTTCAGCGTGACCTGCGCTTGAACTACTGGGACAGCCACAAGCGCGATCAACAAAACCGCGGCCAACAAACCAAGCCCATACTTCCTCATGCAAATCCTCCTTCAACGCTATTTGTTACTTCCAAGCTACACCTTTATTACATTAATGTAAATGAACAATGATGCGATTTGTTATATTTTGTGTTTCTATTGTTACATTGAGACAAGGATGCCTTGAATAAAACTTGCACTCTTGTTCACTAAGTTGTAGTTTTCTTCGATCTGCGGTAATCAAGCGGAGTCATTCCCACTATCTTTTTGAATAAGCGGTTGAAGTAGTATTGGTTGGGATACCCCACCATATGGCTGATTTCATAAACCCGATAAGAAGTGGTCCGCAGAAGCTCCTTTGCCTTAGTGATCCGCAGGTTGGTAAGATAGTCTGAATAGGCCGTGCCTACGTGTTCCTTAAAAAGAGTGGAAAAATAAGATGGTGTAAGACCGACCTGGGCCGCTACTTCTCCAAGTGAAATCTCCTGATCGTAATGATCATGAATAAACCGCTTAGCTTCTGCAATAATCCAGGGGTAATCATCTTGGCTTCCCTGCACAAAGTTGAGCAGCTCATCGTGCAGTTCCTGCAGCCATCCAGCCAGCTCTTGGAAGTTCGGAGTGTGAAGTAGTTCTTGGTAAGAAACCTGACTTGTCCGCAGTACCTGCTCAATTGCGAGATGATCCCGATCGATGGTTTCACAGAGCACCGAATATAACTCTACCGCTGCACCGCAGGCAGCCTCGGGGGTAAGGCAAAGTTCCGCAAAATCCCTGCGTATTTCGGCTAGACATTCCTTCAGTTCATCAACTTGGCGATGCGCGAATGCCTTT
The DNA here is from genome assembly GCA_937988745.1 of uncultured Peptococcaceae bacterium. Lineage (GTDB taxonomy): Bacteria > Bacillota > Limnochordia > Darwinibacteriales > Darwinibacteriaceae > JAAYMS01. The sequence continues at coordinate 23,040 of CALKAR010000257.1, read as the reverse complement.
TCCAGCTTTGGCCGATAAGGCAGAATAGAGTAGCTTTCCTGCAGGGGCGGACAGTCGGCGATTTGGTTCCATAAAATAATGTTACCTAAGCTGCTGCAGAAGCGATACTTCAAACAGGCGGCTGCTTGGGCGTATCCTTGAGATATTTCACCCCAGTGGCCCAACTTCTCGCTGACCCCAATGGTAGCGCTGACTCCTAGATACTGCTCCAGCATCGTAACCAGCCTCGTGCAGTCATGCACAATCTTGGCGACCGAAGCGGCGCCTCGCCTTGGAGACAGCAGCACGATGTATTCCTGTTCGGTGTTTGAAAAGGCATATCCGATATTGTCATCACAGATCACTTCTTCACACACGCTGATGATGGCAGTGATCCTTGTGCTGATCTCCTGTGCAGAACGCTTTATCAGATCTGGTCCATGGCCAACCCAAAGGGCGAGACAGTACATGTGGGCTGGATTTAGAGCAATGTCGAGCCGCTCGATCCCTTCCAGCACCTGGTTCAGATCGGAAATGCCACAGATCAACTCCTTAAGGAAAGCCTGCCGCACCGTGCTTAGGCTTGTCTTAATGGCATCGTCAATTTGAGCCTGACGGCTGGCAGCTTCCTGCTCTTTAAGGATTTCATCGCGAAATGCCTCGAGCACTTTAAGGAGCTGTTCTGGTTCTACCTCTAGCTTAAGCAGATAGTCGAGTGCCCCCAATTTCATGGCTTCCCGCACCAGTTCAAAATCGTCATAACTGGAAAGCACCACAACTCGGCATTGATACCGACGTTCCTTGATGGCGCGAATCAGTGCAAGTCCATCCATAACGGGCATTTTTAAGTCGGTGATCACAACGTCCGGATAGTGAGCCTGGATCATTTCCAAAGCACTGCGCCCATCCTTCGCCTCTCCGATCAGTTCAAAGCCGTGAGCTTCCCAGTCAATCATCGATTTGAGGCCGACCCGCACGATGGCTTCATCATCAACGATCAAGACCTTCAACATCGCTTCTCACCTCCACCGGCAGTGTTATGATCACCTTGGTGTATTCACCCTCTTCACTTGAGATACTCAGTCCGTATTCACTGCCATAGATCAGCTGAATACGGTGGTGTATATTCCTCAAACCGATACCAGAATTGATTTCACCCGCTTCAATTACTTGATCTAAACTCTGCAGTATCCGCAGTTTGTCTGGGGGGATACCCACCCCATCATCCCAAACCCCGATTTCTAGCGAGTCTTCTTTTTGCTCAAATGAGATGACAATAGTTCCTGAGCCTTCCTTCGGTTCAATGCCGTGAAAGATAGCATTTTCCACCAGGGGCTGGAGAGTAAATTTGGGAATCAAACACTCCTCAATCCGCGGTTTCAACTCTGATTCCTTAATTTCGTACCGGAACGAGATCTTACCCCGATAGCGGATCTTCTGAATGTGGATGTAGTCCTTTAGGAGGTCAAGTTCTTCTCGGATGGTGATTTTCTCGTTCACATTGCCCATCACTGCCCGCAGAAGCCTTCCAAGGCAGCCCACCATTTCCCTGATTCCATCAGCCCCCTGGAGTGTGGCCATCCATTTAATTGAATTAAGGGTATTGTGGAGGAAATGCGGGTTGATCTGACTCTGCAGCAACTTGATTTCCACTTCCCGCATGTCCTTCTCTGCCTTGACACGCTCGGCCATGAGCTGTTCAATCTGCTGGGCCATACGATTGATAGAGGCACCAAGGGCTCCGATTTCGTCCTGATTCCGCAGAGCAATCTGCTGATCGAACTCTCCCGCGGCGATTTTATCGACGGTCTCCATGAGCTGCCAGATAGGCTTGCCTAAATTTTGAGAAAGGAATACAGAAAAAGCAGAACACAGCAGAATGGTGCCTGCGGCAACTAAGATTGTTGTAATTGTAATAATCTGCCGCTGTCTCTGCAGCTCGTTGAGTCGGGTGATGAGCGTGACCCTGAACTTGGTTTTTTCCGAAACGGTCTGCACCACGAGATAACTATGACCGTTTTGTGTGATCTCAAAATAAGGTAGATCGGCTGACTCAGGCAGAAGATCAGTCCAGTTGACTTCCGGCGCAGCCGGACCAGTGACATCGCTGAAAAACAGTCTGTCCTGTGCATCATGGATAAACAACGCTGCGGGCTGTTCTGTCACTAGTCCGCTGTAAGATTGGCGGAAAAAGGTGGGGTTCAGGAGCAGGACAATAGAACCAAGGACTTTTCCTCTGTGGATGTGAACGAAGTTGCGGTAGACAGGAATGACATACTCGTAGGCCGAGCGAGGTGAATAGTGCTTTGTAAGGTCTCCCCAAGTCAACTCACCGACTTGGTCCATACCCTTTTGAAACCACTCTTCGTCTGCAAACTGGCTGGGATCGACCCGATAACTATCTGGTCCGTAGCGTATATCTAGTCCATTGTGACCCAAGAGGAAGAAGGAATTCACATGCTCCATAATGGGCAGAAAGCGAAATTGACTCTCGATTTTTTCCACCACATTGATGGCCTGCTGGTCATAACGGCGTGCCTCCTCCGGTGACCGTTCTAGAAGACGGACAATATCGCGCTCCAAGTAAAGCCAGTTAGTAAATTGGTAAACTTCTTCTACCTGCTGTTCCACATTGTTCAAAATGTGTGCTAAGAGAAGCATGTATGTCTCACCGACATTAGCCTCTAATGCTCTGCGGGAATCTACGTAGTAAAACATGCTGATGATCGCAGCGGGAATAAAGGCAATGAACATAAATGCGATAATAAGCTTCTTCTTCAAACTAAGCGAAGCGAGGCTCATAACCCTCACCTACCTTTCGCCGCCGATTTGTTATCTTATTTGACGAATGGTTAACGAATACCTGCGAATCAACATGGTTAAGCACTCACGATTTTACCGTAACTAAATTTACCTGAAATTTAGTTAATTTCATATTAATATCCGGAAGGATTTCTTTCAATGAAGAAGTAACCTTATATTAGAAGTTTTCGACAAATGTAGTGGATTGAGGTTTTTATAGTGGCTGACAAACGTTCACAATCGAAGATTACAGGACGAGAGCTGGCACGCCTTCTTGATGTATCACCCGCGACCATCTCTAACGCCCTCAACGGACATGACGAGCGAGTTAGTCCAGAAACTAAGCGCCGAATTCTTGAAGCGGCAAAACGCTATGGCTACCTGCCCCCTAAGCGCGCCAAGAAGGCAAAAAAAGCTTCGGACACCATCGTTTTCGTGGTTCTATCAGAAAACCTCAACACCTGGTATTTAGGTAACTTAAGCGGCATCGCTGATGTCTGCCGAAAACGGGGATTTGCCCTGGTGCAGATTCTATTCCCAACATGGGATCAAACATACTTCGACGATGTACTGCGCAAGACAAATCCCGCAGGTGCTCTCTATATCTGCCCACCAGGACACCCCATCGTAGATGCGTTAGAACGATATGGTATCCCGGCGGTGGCAATCGATTGTTACGATGATGACACTCAGTGGAATACCGTCCACCTCGATAACTTTCAAGGTGCCTATGATGCCGCCAGCTACCTCCTAGAAAGCGGCCACCGGAGAATTGGCCTTCTCAGCGGCGGAGATGAATGGTCATCAGGAATCTATCGCAGACGTGGTTTCGTAAAAGCGCTCGAAGATTGGGGAATTTCTTATGACACGAAGCTGGTCCACAACGGTCATTTCACTCAGTTTGGCGGATACCTTGGGGCAAAAATCTTGCTGGAAACGGATCCCACTCTGACTGCCATTTTTGCAGTATCAGATGAGATGGCTCTCGGTGCGCTGCGAGCCATTACAGACCTTGGCCTGAGAGTACCTCAGGATATTTCTGTGGTAGGTTTCGATGGGATACCAGTAGGGCAGAATTTTTCTCCACCTCTCACAACAGTAGAAACAGATCCATACGCAGTCGGAACGAATGCCTGCACCATGCTCTTAGGGATGCTCGAATCTCATACCGAACAGACAGCGAAGGTGGTTGTTGACGTAAGGCTTGTTGTACGCGGTACGACGCGTAGTCTCGAACGTGTGTCTGCTGGGAGGTGATCTACTGAAGCAAGCCTAGTGTGTTTAACAAGTTTGAATTTACTTCTAAGGAGGCAACTGCTGATGAAGAAAACTGCATGGTTTGTGCTCACCACGCTCTTAGTAAGCTTGCTGTTTACAGCCGCAGCCAGCGCCGACAAAGTGCAGCTGCGCTACATGTTCTGGGACCAGAACCAAGAAGAAGCTTACCGCGCTTCCATTGAAGAGTTCATGCGCCGGAACCCAGATATCGAAGTAGTAATGGAACTGGTAGAATGGAACGATTACTGGACCAGGCTCACAACCGGTATGGCCGCACGTAATCTTCCCGATGTGTTCTGGGGACATGCTGCTTACTTCTCTGGTTTTGTTGCCCGGGGTGCTCTGCTTGACCTGAAGCCTTATATCGAACGCGACGGTGTAGATACCAGTATCTATTTCCAGCGCTTGCTTGATGTTTGGCATTACGATGGTGCTCAGTATGGCCTGCCCAAAGACTGGGACACCATTGCAATCTTCTACAACAAAGACCTGTTTGATAAGGCTGGCGTGCCTTATCCTACCGATGATTGGACATGGAACCCTATCGACGGTGGCGACTTTGTCCGAATCGCTCAGCTTCTGACCCTTGACGATCAAGGCCGAAACGCCCTGGATCCTGACTTCGATCCCAACAGGATTGTACAGTATGGCTTCGGTGACATCGCTGGTTCTAACATGCAAGCCGGATGGCTGAACTTTGTTTGGATGAACGGCGGCACCGGTGTCATCGATAAGCCTTACGGAAATAAGTTCGTCCTAAACGAACCAGAAGCAGTAGAGGCTCTGCAGTTCTGGTCTGACTTAGTCAACAAGTACCATGTGGCACCTCCACCCGAAGCTACTGTAGCAGGTGGAACGGCTTGGGATTTGTTCGTTGCAGGTCATTTTGCCATGATTCCAGCCGGTTCCTGGATGCTCACCGCCGGACGCAGCATTGAAAGCTTCTCTTGGGACGTCGTCGGGCTTCCTTGGGGGCCAAAGGGCCGGGTAAGTGCATTTAACGGATTGGCTCACAACATCTATGCTCATACTCCTCACAAGGAAGAGGCATGGCGTCTGGTCAAGTGGCTTGAAGGCTACGAGTCCCAGAAGATTGTAGCCGAATACGGTACTGTCTTCCCAGCAGTCGAAGAGTTAGTTGATGTATTCCTTGAGGCCTACGCTGGCAGAGAACCTGCAAATGTAGCTGTATACATTGACCTGACAGAAAATACCGGTACATGGCCAATGCACGTCAACTGGAACGAGATCTTCGACGTCATTGGTAGAGAACTGGATCTGGCTTTTGGTGGATTCATTGACATTCCATCCGCAATCGAAAGCATCGAAAGCCAAGTAACCCATCTCCTGGAGTAGCAGAATAGTTGCGCAGTCCGAGGGGCACCGCATGTGCCCCTCTCTACAAAGGAGGCAAGTTTATGTGGCGAAAGCGGACCACTCGACAAGAAGCACTAGCCGGCTACCTGTTTATTGCACCAAACCTCATCGGGTTCCTGGTTTTCCAGCTGATTCCTATTATTGCCGCAGTAGTGCTTAGTTTCACTGCCTGGGATCTGATTAACGATCCGAAATGGGTGGGATTTGCCAACTACAAAGCACTGCTGAAGGATCCCGTGTTCAAGCTATCGCTTAAAAAGACGTTCCAGTTTGTAATCATCAACGTTCCCGTGCAGAGTGCCTTAGCATTGATTATCGCAGTTCTGCTCAATCAGAATATCCGGATGCAAAACCTGCTGCGTACGCTATTTATTGTGCCATGGGTATCCATGTCTGTAGCTGTAGGATTGACCTGGACCTGGATATTTAACTCACAATTTGGGATCATCAACCAAATCCTGCTTAAATTGGGCATGCAGCGCATTCCTTGGTTAGCCTCACAAGACTGGGCCCTGCCTTCGGTTATTATCGTAAACGTTTGGCAGTATCTGGGCTTTCACATTATTGTCTTTCTGACCGGCCTGCAGCTTATTCCGAGGGAAATTACTGAAGCTGCTATTGTAGACGGAGCTTCTCGATGGACACGGTTTTGGCGGATCACGATTCCCCTGATCGGTCCAATTCTCTTTTATGACCTGATCGTGAACATGATTGGTACATTCCAAATCTTCGATCTGCCCTATGCGATGACCGGTGGCGGACCTGGAAATGCCACTAGAGTATACAATCTGTATCTCTATCAAAAGGGCTTTCAGTTCCTGCGCATGGGCGAAGCGACGGCGATGGCTGTCATTTTGTTCCTACTGATTGCTGCAACAAGCGTGCTCTTCTTCAGAATCGTCGGTCGCCGCATCAATTACGATCTGACTTAAAGGGGGGAATTGGACAGTGTCTAAATCAGTGCAGCGTGTTGGAAGAATACTGCTCTATGCTCTAGTCTTTTTGATCCTATTCGTATACCTCTTCCCGCTCTTCTGGCAGTTTTCTACCTCTCTCAAACATCTCGATGAGGTATTCCGAGGATATACGCTGATTCCAGCTAAGCCCATGTGGGAAAATTATCGGACTGCTTGGAGCAACTTCAATGTGGGAAGATACCTGCTCAACACAGTGATTGTCGCTTGCATTATCACCCTTGGACAGGTTATCTCGTGTTCAATGGCCGGATATGGGTTCGCTCGGCTGCGTTTCCCAGGCAGAGATGCCATCTTCTATCTCTATTTGGGAACCATGATGATCCCTGGTACAGTGACTTTAATTCCCGCCTATATCATCGTTTTGGAGCTCGGTTTAGTAGATTCGCTCCAAGGATTAATTCTGCCCTTTGTATTTGGCAACGCTTTGGGAACATTCTTAGTCCGGCAGTATCTGATGTCTATTCCGGACGATCTTGAGGATGCAGCTAAAATTGATGGAGCTGGCTACTTCACAATTTGGACTCGAGTCATGCTGCCCATGTCTAAACCGGCCCTCGCCACTACCGCGGTAATGACTCTAGTTACACAGTGGAACAGTCTTGTCTGGCCCTTGATTGTCATTCAAAGTGACCGCTGGAAAGTACTTTCTGTCGGTTTAGCCGACTTTAGGCTTTTCCGCAACGTTCAGTGGAACACTATGATGGCCGCCGTAGTAACGGCCACACTTCCGATGATCATTATCCTATTCTTGGCACAGCGCTTCTTCATCCAAGGCATCCAGTTCTCAGGTATGAATAGATAAGAATTAAGCCCGGCGACTGCCGGGCTTGATTTGTTATTGTGTGCTTTTCCCCACTACTGCTGCTCCCTGCTTTTCTAGATAGTACTCAACGATAGCACCGCTCCAGAAATGCATGCGCAGGAGAACCTCGCCATCATGGGTCTCCTTGAAGAAGGCTGGGGTTATCTCGATATATCCATCTTCGTAGTTAGGACGGAATGCTAAGTTGAATTCCTTATATGACGTCCAATCATTTGGGCCTGCGTTGCCGCCTTCGGTGTAGACAGCCTCCATCGTGGCTAAGCGATCCCCATTAAAAGCGGTGGGAATGCGAAATCGTCCGGTTCGGCCTTCCGTATCTTCCATCACAGGCATGTCGTAAAGGATAATGTGTACATCCCAAGGCGCACCATGGCTAAAATGACATGTCAATGTAGCAATGGTGCCGTATCTGTCGCAGGCTTTTTCAACCAATCCCTTGAGGAACTCCGCAGAGAAAGTCAGATAGCGCTTCGTCAGTGTGTATTCCGTACCTTCAGTTAAGGGCTGCTCCCCCAGGGTAATGGATACTAGTTCGTTGCCATTCAGCTCTAGAAGAAGGCTGCGATTTTTAATCTCTTGTCCTTTACGGAGAAAAATGGAGTCGCTGTTGGTGTATGATGAACGGCCGCCTGTCACCATGATCACGTTATAGAGTCCTTCATCAGCCCACTTCAACTGCCGCCTCTGATAATGCTGACCGTTGTCCCACAGCATAAGCGGCATCTCTTTTTCTTGAGCGTAATAGGTCACATACTCGAAGAACTTCAGCATTTCGCCACGCTGGATGGTGTTCACGTGTTTGTCAAAGCCGAGAAGCCCGAACTCACCGATAATTACTGGAATTCCCCGACTAACAAATATGCGGTGTGCTCGCTCAAAAGCGCCCACAATATCTAGGCGGACATTGTTATCGAATTTAGTGGCGCCGGCCACATTTACGCTGAATGGATAATAGCCGTAGTAATGAATAGTCGCAATGATATTCGAATCGTTCAGCTTATCCATGGTCTCAGCCAGCTTCTGCAGACGCACTTCTGTAGGGGCTGCCGTCATTGTTGAGAAGACCAAGGGGCGAACGTCGTTATTTCCGCCTGATTGACGGACAATTTCATGGAAACTGGTATAAAGAGCATCTATGTACTCAAAGAATTCGGGCCGATCTTCGCCCCAATCATCGGAAAAGCGCGGTTCGTTCAGTCCCTCAAACATCAAGGTCAAGGGATAGTCCTTAAAGTGGTCCGCAATCTGTTTCCAGACAGCTGAATACCGGGCCATAATCTCATCGTAATTCTTATCCATGTGGAAAATCCAGCTGGTATCATGATGCATATTAAGCATAACATACATCCCAGCGTCCAATGACCAATCAACTACCTCAGCGACGCGCTCCATGAAAGCCGGATCGATCTTATAATCTGGAGCCGACCCTATCCGGCGGTCCCAAGTGACCGGGATCCGAATACTCCGGAAGCCATTAACTGCAATCGCATCAATTAATTCCTTAGTAGTTTTCGGGTTACCCCAAGCTGTTTCACCTGCAGGAGCATCAAAGGTGTTGCCTAAGTTCCATCCTGGGTGCAGATTATCCACATACATCTGCATCGCACTCCTCTCAGTAGACATGTCTTGTTCTGCAGCATACAAAGGCACACTGCACAAGAAGTTCCCCGTCAGCACCAGCAATGCTGTGACTCCAATCAGTAGAGCTTTCACAACATCTCCTCCTATTGAATTATTAGTGCGCAGGAAAAACCTGTTAACTGCCGAACCTTACTGTAGATCCTTCTTGAAAAATCAGATAAAGGATGTGAGCCGCATGGTCAAATTCGCCATGCTCAGTGCTTGGCATGTACACGCACCAGATTATGCAAGAGAAATCAATCAACACCCCGAAACAAGGATTGCCCTTGTCTGGGACAGCGACCCAGTTCGGGGCGAAGCCTTCGCCCGTGAATTAGGGGTTCCTTTTGAACCAGAGTTAGAAAAGGTGCTGAATAACGAAGAAATCGATGCAGTGTGTGTCAACACTCCTACGACAATGCACCGTGAAGTGATTATTGCCGCTGCTCGAGCTGGCAAACACATCTTTACCGAAAAGGTCCTGGCTACCACCATTGAAGACGCCTATGCCATCGCTAAAGAGGTAAATCAGGCAGGTGTGAAGTTTGTCATATCCTATCCCCATCGAGCTCAGCCGCACAACCTTTTCGCCAAACAGATAGTAGAACAGGGCCTTTTAGGCGATGTGAATCTGCTTCGAATCCGCAATGCTCATAACGGTACCTCTGCCGGCTGGCTGCCGCCCCATTTCTACAGCTTAGAAGAATGCGGTGGAGGAGCCATGATGGACTTGGGAGCACATGGCATGTACTTAGCTGCCTGGCTGTTAGGCAAGCCGAAACGGATATCGGCAACATTCACCCACCTTACAGGGAAAGAAGTAGAAGATAATGCCGTGGCGGTCATTGAATTTGAAAATGGAGCCACCGCAATCAACGAAACGTCCTTCCTGTCGGCCCACAGTCCGTTTTCTCTGGAACTCTACGGAACAGAGGGCAGCCTTTTGATCGGCGGACCGAACAGACAGGTCCAGCTCAGATCGAATCTTCTCAAAGGAGAGGTGGAAGGTTGGGTGCAGCCTGCTGAACTTCCTCCTTCCCTGCCAAGTGCTCTACAGCAGCTCGTGGGAGCCGTTCTGCGCGATGAACCCATCCACTTTAATATCGATGATGCAGTCGTTCTTACTGAACTGATGGATGGCGCATACCGCTCACACAAACTGCGCCGCCAGATTATGTTCCCGCTGACATAGATGACAGCTTTGGAGCTGGGCACTCAACCCAGCTCCGTTTTTTTACCTCGAAATACCCGGTCGAACATATCCAAGAAACGAGGTTTCTGTACCGAAGGCAGAGACGATTGCGGCTTAATCTGACTGCTGAGCAGTTCTTGGAAATAAGCTGTACCGGGTTCCGGATATGTCTTTGCCCCTTCTACCTTTTCAAACAACCGTTCACGGTTTGCTTCTCTGCTGTTTTCTGGTGAAAGGCCCATCTGCTGCAGCATCCTTTCAGTCACAGAATAACCCCTGGTAATCATCTGAGGGATATATTCAGTTTCGAAGGTGCCTATATCGTAAATTAGGGGATTGATGGTCACAATCTGACTCTGCCGAACATCACTATCGTTAAGGATATCGCGGTACTGGCCCCGCATCATAATGTCAAGCGACTGACTCAAAATTTCGAATGGGCCGCTCTTCGCGACTGTCTCTCGCCGCATCCCCGCATACCCAAGATTGACGCCAATTATCTGCCTTGCTCTTCCCAACTTCACCGCAATTGAAAGAGGATAGCCATTGCGCACTCCTCCATCTACATAGCTGTCATAAGGATTGACATCGGAAAAATTAGCTGGTGTAAAAATTCCAGGAATGCTGATACTGGCTCGTACAGCCTGGGCAATGCTCAAATGATCGCGCACTTGGAAATTGGCATATTCTCCATTTTCTAAGGGAATCCCCAAACGGCGATAGTCGCAGAACACCACCTGCTGCCCGGTATTGAGATTTACAGTGGGAATCATGAGCTGTACCCTGTCGAGCTGTGAAAAAAGCTGTATCTCACCCAGTTCTTCCCTGAATAACCGCTCCAATGCCCTGCCCCGCACTAGTCCCGAAACATACCTGATGTTCAGTGTAAAAAGAGCTGCTAAGAATCCTGGCCAATTCAGGTCAATTAAGTCACGTTTAGCATATTGATGCGCCAGGAACAGCTCTTCTAGTTCGTCCGGAGTACGGCCGGCAGCATAAAGAGCTGCGACAATCGCCCCTCCTGATGTTCCTACAACTAAATCAGGTTCAAGATGATACTTGCTTAAAGCTTTAAGCACACCTACATGTGCCGCCGCTCGTACGCTTCCTCCTGAGAGGACCAGTGCTAGTGGTTGATCCAACAATACTCCCTCCCTGATTTTCTCCCTTGGGCGAGAGTATGTCACATCCACAAAACTCACTTAACATTTTTTTCGTTCCCCAAATACTAAAATCCTGCTAAATAAAATTCCCCAGCCAGAAAATCATCTGACTGAGGAATCTATTCGAACATATTCATCATTAGAGCGATGCCAGCGCTTCTGGCCGCCGCATAATTTCCATTTCCGATAAAGGCCAGTAACGCCAAATTGCTTTACCAACAAGATTTTCCTTGGGCACAAACCCAACACTGCTGAACCGGCTGTCTTCGCTGTTGTTGCGGTTGTCACCGAGAACGAAGTAAGTACCGGGTGGAACTACCTGCTGGCGGAATCCGATGCGAGCTGGCCCACTGATATAGTCTTCGTCGACGGCCTGGCCGTTCACATATACAATACCGTTTTCGATGGACACGATATCGCCAGGAACTCCGATAATGCGTTTAATAAACTGCTCGCTGGGATTAGCTGGATATTTAAATACAACAATATCACCACGAGCCGGCTCCACAAAGCGATATGATAATTTGTCGACTAATAGGCGCTCTCCATGATGCAGTGTGGGAAGCATCGATTCACCGTTCACTGTATAGGCCCTGGCCACAAAAGCCATAATTAGGGCTGCCAGAACGCCAGCAATAATCAGAGTTTCTGCAAATTCCCGGATATTACTTTTTCGATGGTGAACAACTGTGCGCAACTTCACAACCTCCAATGACGGGTTGTATAAGGGGTTCCACAAATGTTGTGAAAATCCTGCCGAAGTTACGACAGCTGCCAAAAACATGAGCGGCAGACCTGCTTGTACAGAGCCGCTTTCTCACGAAACAGCGTCTCATTGCGGGTCCGCAGAGCCTCATCAATTTCGTGCTTCAAAGTAATGCCCAGCAGAGCAAGATCAATCTGATCCCGAATAAAGGCGGCAAAACCTGGCACTAAATCGGGTTCTTGTTTTGGCTCGGGAGTGACGACTTTCTCTTGATACCAATGGGGAATCGGCCCGGCAAAAGCAAACTGCACATGCAGAGTACCTTTAAAGTTGGCCAGAATTTCCACCGCTTCCACCGGATCGCGAATCCACATCTTGCAGTTCTTCCGCTTTTCTTTGACTAATCGATCATTCACTATGGTAATGTGTTCTGTCTCCACAGCCCCTAATTCCAATTCAAAGCCTGGCCCCTCAAAGCCTGTTTGAGCAACCAACATCGTATTTGGCAGATGATCTCGGGCTGTGACAAATTCTATGCGCTGAAGAAGATCCTCATCTTTGAGAATCTTTTCCAGGAGATATCTGCTCATCCGATGTTTGAGAGGGGTCTTACTAAACTGCCGCACTACATATTCCGTGGTGTACATGATCTCCTCCCCTACCCATAAAAAATGAGGATCACTACACTATATGCTGGCAGTTTAGCTGAATGACTGTGAAACGGTGATTCGTTAGATCTGCAGGCGGAGCCCATCAAAAGCAAGCTGCACACCATCAGGCAGCGTCTGGTTTACTTTATCGTGATCAAGCAAGTGCGATATATGAGTAAAATAGGCCTGTTTAGGCTGCAGAGTTTTTATTAGCTCAAGTGCTTGTTCAACGTGCATGTGGGTCGGATGGGGTTCATAGCGCACCACTCCTAAAATCAAGAGCTCGAGGTCATGCAGAAGCTCAAGCGATTCTGCCGGAATCCTGCTGCAGTCAGTAATATAAGCCATGTTCCCTATTCTGTAACCTAGAATAGGCAGCACACCGTGGAAAACAGGAATAGGAACCACTTCGACACCCTGCAGCTCAAAGGGCCCATCAACAATATGGGTTTCTACCTGTGGTTTGCCACCGCCTTCCTGCGTTTTGCGAAAAACGTATGAGAAGACACTCCGCAGTTCTGTGATGGTAGGTTCGTTGCCATACAGGGGAACAGGCCCTTTTTGCCGGTAACCAAAAGTGCGCAGATCGTCAAAACCAAAGACATGATCCGCATGGCAGTGGGTATACAGCACCCCATCGACGCGGTCAATTTTATTTTCTAACGCCTGCAGGCGGAACTCAGTTGCTGTGTCAATAAGAATATGAACCCCCTGCTCTACAATCATGAGAGAACTGCGGCTCCGTTTGTTTTTTCGATTCGGGCTGGTGCAGACATCACACTGGCAGCCGATGACAGGCACACCATGAGATGTACCGGTACCTAAGAAGATTATCTCCACAGTCTCCATCCTTTCCAGTCGTTTCCATCTCCCCTCACCTTGACGAGAACATATGTTCTGCATATAATATGAACAGAACACGTGTTCGCAAGGGAGGGTACACCGATGATTGTTTACTGCGGCCTGCGCCACTTCTACATTCAGCAGCTTGAAAAAGATGATGCTTTTTATATCTTAACACATGCCGACCAAATCTGGGACTTCTCGCCAGAACTGAAGCAGTTAGGTTTTACCAAAGATACGCCCTTAAACACAGTACACCACCTCAATCATCGCGTGGAAATAATTAAAATCGACCTGAATGACTTTTACCCTCATACCGAAACATGGCTCGATTTTTCTCAGCAGTATACTGCGGAAATTGAGGTGGAATATCCTCATGCCTGGTATGTGCGGCTGCCCAGCACCAAGATGGCTCAGCACTTCGGTACAGATTTGGTTGAATATGCAGCTGAGCGAGGGTTCTCTGTGATTTGGGGCGGCGGAATAAGCAAGATTGTGGCCAAATTGGCCGCCCATTATACTGCACACCCCAACAGCGATGTCCTAATTCCATCAGAGAAAACAAAGGATTTTATGAAACAGATCCCGGTACAGCGTCTGCCCCTGCCCGAGGCCGATATCCTTTTAAAATTAGGGATCGTCACTTTAGGGGAACTGACCGAGTTTCCTCTACAGAATCTAATGGCTTATTTCGGTACTCGGGCAAGAGTCCTGCAGCAAATTGCCTTAGGCGAAGATCCAATACCCTTTCAGCCTCGGCAGAATCTTGAGTTCAGCTGGGAAAAGGACTTTACCACCGAGCCAGAGCTGCACCAGCCTGCGGCAGGAGCCATTCTACATTCTTATCTTGAGAAGGCAAGCGAATGTCTAGCCCAAGAGTTAAAAGCCAACCAAAAGGTAACCGGCAGAATTGTACTCCAATATGAGGTGGAGAATCAGCCTGATGCAGAAGTGCAGCGCAGTCTAAAAAAACCTACCAACGACGCGAAAACCTTGACACGCCTACTGAAGCAGCTCCTACCTGCAGAACCTATTATCAGTCTGCGGATCGTGCTGCAGAATCTAAAGCCTATTCCAGCAACTCAATTGGAGATCTTTCAGTCTAAAAAAACCAAAGCTGAGCTTTCAGAAGACATTTTAAAGAAAATCCCTGCTCAAAAAGGCATATCCATTTCCCGTCGTGAGCTTGTCTTAGAAATGTGGAGGGAGTTGGTGCTGTAAATGAGCAAACTCATCAATAAACCAGTAGAAGTCATGCTGGAAAATGGTTTTCCCTGTCGGTTTTTCTTCCAAAAACCGTTTTTTGTTCGCTATATTCAAGAGTACTGGCGTGAGGTTGGCCAGTGGTGGTTAGGAGAACCGGAGCGCGTAGTTTATCAAGTGGTGACCGATTATGGATTAAATGAACTCCATTACATGCCCCACAATGATCGCTGGATCCTCTACCGCCTCTAGAATTTAAAGGAGTGAAGCGGGGTGTTTATTCACCTGCATGTCCATTCCCAATATTCCATGCTCGATGGGGCATCATCTATTACTGCCTATCTAGAAGAAGCAGCGCGCCTAGAAATGCCCGCAATGGCTCTCACAGACCATAACAATGTGAGCGGTGCAGTAGAATTTCACAAAACAGCGGCAGAACTGGGCATCAAGCCCATCCAAGGGGTGGAAATCACTCTAGAAGATGATACACACCTCACTCTGCTGGCAGAGAACAGTCAAGGTTATGCGAACATCTGTCAGATCCTCACGAAGGGTTACGCCCGCGAACCCCATGGTTCATGCCGTGTTCATTGGGAAGCACTAGCTGAACACAACGAAGGAATAATTGTACTAAGCGGCTGCAGGCGCTCGCGCATCAGTCAAGCAATTCTCCGCCGCAATCCAGAACAAGCTCAAGCTGAGCTGCAGCGTTTAGTAGAAATCTTTGGGCGGGAGCAGGTCTATCTCGAAATGATCCAGTCTTACTTGCCGCACACAAAACTCCTCTTAGAAGGACTGGCAGCTCTGCATGAAAGCTCAAAGATTCCTCTCGTTGCCACTAATAATGTGCATTACCTCAACAAAGAAAACTTTCCTGTCCATGATCTGTTAGTCTGTACCCGCACACAGACTAAACTGGCTGACATCCATCCTGAACGGCCTTTCAATGCAGAAAATTATTTCGCCTGCCAAGCAGAAATGGCCGCGCGCTTTAGCGCCTATCCTCAAGCCCTGGCTGCTACTTTAGAGATTGCAGAACGATGCAGCCCCGCTCTTAAGTTAGGTACAAACCTTTTCCCTAGATTCCTACCGGATCAAGATCCTCAAGCTGCAAAAGAACTTCTCAAGCAGCTTACTTGGGAAGGCGCCCGCCGGCGTTATGAAAAGATCACGAAAGAGCTGGAAGAACGCATTAACCACGAGCTGGACATCATTAGTACCCTCGATGTAGCCGATTATTTTCTTGTAGTGTGGGATATTGTGCGTTATGCCCAAAAAAGAGGAATCCGCTATGCGGGACGAGGTTCCGCTGCTGACTCGGTTGTGGCTTACTGTCTAGGAATAACTAATGTCGATGCTTTTGACCGTGGTCTTTTATTTGAGCGCTTTTTAAGTTTAGAGCGAGCTCAAAAACCTGATATTGACATTGACTTTGATGCCCGCTTCCGCGATGAAATTGCAGACTATGTTTATCAGCGCTATGGAAAGAATCATGTCGCTTCTGTCTGCATGTTTCAGACCTATCACGCCCGATCTGCTCTGCGAGACTTTGGGCGGGCCTTTGGCTATACACCAGCGGAACTTTCACAGCTCACTAAGAACATTACTCACTGTCCGGCAGATGGTATCCGTTCTCTTCTGCAGCGCCTGCCAGAGCTGCGGAGGCATCCCCTAAATCATCCTAAGTACGCCCGCCTCCTCGATTACTGTGCAGCAGTGGCCGGCTATCCCCGCCATATCGGCACCCATCTAGGAGGTCTTGTGATCAGCGCTCAGCCGCTGACAAATGTAACACCCCTGCAGCCTTCTGCCAAAGGGGTGCTGATTACTCAATTCGATAAAAACACCATCGAAGATCTGGGCCTGATTAAAATTGACCTGCTTTCACTCCGTACTTTATCGGCTGTATCTGATGTGGAAAAACAGCTGAAGAGTAAAGGGTTTGCCTATGAAAAGATTCCCCATGATGATCCAGAGACCTATGCCCGCCTCCAAACCGGATCGACTGTCGGAGTCTTTCAGCTGGAAAGCCCGGCGCAGCGCGCCCTCCAGTCCCGCCTAGGTTCGGAAGTTTTTGAAGATATAGTAGCTAGTGTGGCCTTGATCCGGCCTGGGCCCATTAAAGGCGATATGGTAGAACCATTTATAGCCCGGCGGCGGGGGTTAGAAGAGACAACCTATATTCACCCTAAACTGCGCAAAATCCTTGCCAAGACCTATGGAGTAGTCTTGTATCAAGAACAGGTCATTGAGATCGCCACTGAAATTGCTGGATTTACACCAGGGGAATCCGATCGGCTGCGCCGAGCGATGACTAGTTTTCGTTCTCAAACAGAAATGGAGAAAATCGGGAAGGAGTTTATCGCCAAAGCAGTGGCTAACGGTGTAGAACTCAATGTGGCTGAGGAAATCTTCTCATATATCGTCGGTTATGCCGGATATGGCTTCAGCGAGGCTCATGCGGCCGCATTCGCCGACACAGCCTACCGCACTGCATATCTCTTAGAACACTACCCAGCTCAGTTTTACGCAGCGCTTCTCAATCAGCAGCCCATGGGGTTTTATCCTCCCAACACTCTCTGCGTGCAGGCCAGACAGCGAGGAATCAAGATACTGCCCCTTGACATTAACGAGAGCGAAATCGACTTCATTGCCGATGAAAAAACGATCCGTATAGGATTGAAGCAGGTGAAGGGCATGGAAAAAGCTTTCCTAGAATCGATCATCTCTGAGCGGCAGCGAGCTCCTTTTAGCTCTTTAGAAGATTTCATCTACCGCACCACGGTGGGCCGAGATGTGACAGAAAACCTGATCTTAGGAGGAGCCTTTGATAGGTTCTCTACCAACCGCCGTCATCTGCTGTGGTGTGTGCCCACTTACTCCCAGAATAAACAGGGCAGTCTCTTTCTCGAGTCACCGGTACAGCCTGCCATGCCGGATTTTCCAGCCTTAGAGCGCTGGATTAGAGAATACCAGGTGCTCTCGCTTTCGGCGGAACACCACATCATGGAGTTTTTCCGTTCTAAACTTCCCAAGACAGTGCTGACCAGCAGAGAAGTGACGGCGCAGAAAGAAGGCCGAGTGCAGACTGCTGGACTTGTGATCCGGCCGCATCGGCCTCCCACCCGCAGTGGAAAAACGGTGGTGTTTCTCACTCTCGAAGATGAGTTTGGACTGATCGATGTGACTATCTTCGAGAATGTATACAAACGGTATGCAGAGGTGCTGTTCAACTGTCCTCTGCTGAAAATCACAGGGGAAATCTCTCAGCGGGATGAAAATGAGATTACCAGCATTGTGGCTCACAGAATTATGCCTCTCACCCTTTAGAAAAAATCAGGGGAACTTACAGGGACAATTCTCTCTTCCCGTCCCGACTGATCATTAATGTAGACAAGGTAATAATCATCACCAAGCTGCACACCTAGACGATGTGTTAAGACTTCTTCGTCCAGCTCATTTGGAACCAAGGCTAATTTATGATCCAAGACCACTGCCTGTGCATTGATGCGGCTCTTTACATCCTTTTCTTCCAGCGCCACCTGGGGCAGAGCATCATTGTTGCTCTGCTCCTCCGCTGCTGCACGTCCTCTAGCTAAATAATAGAGAACTCCCTGAAACCCTAAGATCTGCCCATCGGAAGCACTGACCTGCACCTTGAGCGGTTCAGCATATCGCAAGAGCCCTCCAACCACAGGTACAAAAGTAAATGTAGCCCTATTCTGCAGAACCTGTACATCTGTCGCATGTACCTCAGGGAAACCTCGTTCTCTGAGAAATTGCCGAGCAACATCAGCCATCTGATTCGTACTGAGATTGCTGGCTGTGACCGCCTGGGAGCTGATCATCCACAAAACCAAACCGCCTTTGCGAGAAACCTCCAGCGTAATGGAATCCTGTCCTGCTCCCCGTCCTTCTACAGTGAAAGCAGGAATATCACCTTCCCGCTCATTGATCACCTCAAACTCCCAATCATTTCGGCCGCTGAATTCCCGCGCTATCTGCACAGCTTGTTCACCGCTGATCTCATCTCCCGTAATACTGCCCTGTACTCTGCGAGGAAGTCCTACTAGGTCTCCATCTAACTCTTCTAAACTGGCATTGATGTTGCTGAGAGCTGTGACAATCGACTCAGAAAAGGTAAGTGAGGTGGCAAAGTAGCGATTCCAAGAGACCCAAGTCGGCTCCAACTCCTTTTCTACAAGCAGACTCCTTACCTCATGGCTTAAGCTGGTGATCTGTTCATAAAGGGTCTGCAGGGCTTCTGAAGACAGGTTGCCTTGTCCATATGCATATGAAGAACGGTAACATTCCCACATTATCTGTTCAATACGCCCTAAATCTACCTCTCCCAACGGCAGTTGGCCTAGGTTAGCTTGCGCGGCTTGAATGCTGCTCCGCATATTAGCTGCCATCACTGCAGTCTGTTCAGGGGCTGAAACCAAACGAGCTTTTCCCAATTCCTGGCCGAGCGCGGTCAAATGCACGCCAAACTCTCGCAGCGCCCTCCTATAACTAGCTTCCATCTGCTGTTGATAAGCTTTCTGCAGATAGAATTGTCCCAAGGCGAACCCCAAAACAAGCAGGCTCAAAGCGAAAACTATACGTGTAAAGCTGCGTCCGAGCCAGCGTTTCACCCTATCACCCCTATGCAGCAAAAACGTGTTTGCCTATAGTTTTCACAACTGGGCGACTTCTAATCCAGGCACTGGAAGTTTTTGCGGGGTTATAGAAGTAAATGGCACCCCCAGTGGGATCAAACCCATTGAGGGCGTCGTGGGCTGCCCGGATGGCCTCTTCGCTGGCTGGCTGATTGACCTGTCCGTTAGCCACGACTTGAAACGCAAGGGGCTCATACACCACACCAGAAATCGTATTGGGAAACTCAGGATGCAGCACCCGGTTGATAATCACCGCGGCTACAGCTACCTGCCCTTCGTACGGCTCGCCTCTTGCCTCGGCATGTACAACGCGGGCCAACAGGTCTAATTCTGTTTCACTGAGAGACAAGCGCCAAGACTTGGCATCCTGAATTTCTCCCTTTTCTTCCGCTAACTCCTTCGGTTTTTGGGAAATGCGCCACAGATTCACGGCAGCAGCTCCCAAGATGATCAACACTAGGACGATAAAGGGCAGATATTTCCGCCAATTTCCCATGGTACCACCCTTATTCTAAACTCTGATGCAGGAGAACGCTCTACCACAAGAGAAATTAGTTTGGTATTTGAATTACCTTAGGAGGCACTCACCAATGAATCTATCGAGAATCGCCATCAGGCGGCCCGTGGCCGTCACTGTCGTTGTTATCATTGCACTGATCTTCGGTGTAGTTTCACTTCAACGCATTGGAATTGACCTACTGCCCAATATGAGCCTTCCGTATGCGGTGGTTGTAACTACATATCCAGGTGCATCCGCAGAGGTAATCGAGCAGGATATTACCATTCCCTTAGAAGCCTCGCTGGCAGGGGTCAGCGGAGTTAGGCGGCAGGACTCTTACAGCATGGAGAATATCTCAGCCATCATGCTTCAGTTTGACTGGGGCACAGACATGCTGACTGCCCTGGACAACATCCGCAATAACCTTGCACAGGCTGCTTTAAATCTCCCTTCAGAAGTCTCCAGCCCCGTGGTTGCCCGCATCGATCCTAATGACCTTCCACTCTTAATGATTGCGGTAAGCGCAGACGGTTTAAGCGAACTTGAGCTCTCTAATGAACTTGCGCGCCTCAAACCTGAGCTGGAACAGCTGCAGGGTGTGGCTTCGGTTAGCCTTTTAGGAACCACATCCGAGGAGATTCAGGTCTTATATGATGCGGAACTTTTGCACGAACAAGGACTCTCTCCTGCAATTCTGCAGCAGCTGATTACATACCAGAATATTATCGTGCCCAGCGGTGTAGTCACAGAGGGTGATATGCGCTACTCTACCCGTACAGGCCGGCGCATAAATGGGCTGGATGACTTAAAAGATCTAATTATTGGCTTTAAACAGGGTGAGGGCATGTTCGGGCTGGCTGGACTGATGCCGTCACTGACATATCTCTCGGATATAGCCGATATTACCATTGCTGAGACAAAACCTGAGGGAGTCACCCGCTTCAACGGTGAGGATACGATTATCATTAAAGTGATGCGTCAGAGTGGCGCCAATACTGTCCGAGTCGCCGACTCCGTTAAAGACACTCTGCAGCGCATTGAAAACGCTTACCCCCACCTTAAATTCACAGTGGTAAGCGACCAATCAGCTTTTATTACAAGCTCGATTTCCAACCTCATGTCCAGTATCGTGCTCGGCGGTATACTGGCTGTTGCAGTGCTGTGGTTTTTCCTGCGCCATTTAGGAAGCATGGCTGTAATCGGCCTGTCCATTCCTATTTCAATTATTGCCAGCTTTGTCTTGGTTTATTTGTCTAACCTTTCTCTGAACCTGATGACACTGGGAGGACTTGCCCTAGGTGTGGGCATGTTAGTAGACTCATCCATCGTCGTTTTGGAAAATATCTTTAGATACCGTTCACAGGGTCTGGGCCCTGCGGAAGCAGCGGAAAGAGGCAGCTCCGAAATAGCTTCAGCTATTTTCGCCTCCACAGCTACTACAATCGCAGTATTCCTTCCGGTAATCTTTCTGGACAGCTTGGCAGGACAGTTCTTGAAAGAGCTTGGCCTGACGGTCTCCTATTCTCTGGTGGCTTCCCTGATAGTGGCCATCACCTTGGTGCCCATGCTGGCATCAAAGTTTTTACGCAGAACCCCAGGACTGGCCGAGAAGATAGAAGGACAGTCCAAACTGCAGAAGCGTTATATGCGAATGCTTGAGTTTTGCATGTCGCGTCGGGCTGTGATATTCATTGCAGTCGCCGCAGCAGTTGTCGCAACTCTGTTCATTTTCCCATATATCGGCGAAGAGTTTCTGCCCAACTTTGACGAAGGATTCCTCAGTCTAACCGTCACACTTCCGGGCGGCACCACAATTGACACCGTCAAAGAAACGGTCATGGCTCTTGAGGAAGAGATACTTGCCATACCTGGTGTAGCTGGTGTAGCCAGCCAGGCTGGGGATCAAGGTGATAATGACATTGTTAGTTTGGTGACAGGAACCTCTAATAACGTTGTCACCATGTCTGTACCATTAGAGCCCATTGAAACCCGCAAACGCTCCAGTGCAGAAATTGCCGATGATGTACGGAAAGTGCTGCAGGACGCAGGTGTCATCCGCTCGATTGTTGTTGATTCATCCTTGTTTGGGACCTCTGCATCGAGCATTCTTTCGCCACGGCTGGTGATCGAACTGCGAGGAGAAGATCGGGCTGTCTTGAGTCAGATCGGAGAGGAAATCAAAGCTGAGCTCCATAAGATTCCTGGTCTTTATGAGATCGACGACAGCTGGAGCCAAGCCAGCACCGGACTGTTCATGGAAGTAGATACTGCCCGCAGCGTCTTGGCAGGGTTTACCGCCGGTCAAGTAGGTCTAGGTGTCCACTACGCCACATCTGGCCTGAAGGCAACCGACATCATCGTTGATGGGCGCACACTGCCGGTTGTGCTGCGGCCACAGCAGACGTTCGAATCAATAGAAGACCTCCTTAAGGCTCAGGTTTCCTCGCCCGTTTCCTTAGCTGGATTCGGCGAACATCCGATTATCTTAGGAGAAGTGGTGGACGCGAAAATCGAGGAGATTCCACCCACAATACAGCGGACGGACCGCTTGTACACACTCAATGTAAGTGCAAACATCGGCGATCACGACCTATCGTGGGCTAAAGCGCACGCCCATAGGATTATGGATAACCTTGACCTGCCGCCAGGATACCATGCCCGCCTCGGCGGTATGCAGCAGATGATTGACGAGTCGATGGACGAGCTCTATTTTGCAGTTGCCCTGGCCATAGTTTTGGTGTTCCTGGTCATGGCTGCCCAATTTGAGTCGTTCATCCAGCCTTTGATTGTCATGGTATCGATTCCGCTGGTGCTGATTGGCTCTATCTTTGGACTCTGGGTAACAGGCAATAATCTAGGCATCATCTCCATGATCGGTATGATCGTTCTAGTCGGAATCGTGGTCAACAACGCGATCGTACTCGTTGATTTCATCAACCAGAGGAGAAGGCAGGGAGCGCGGGTCGCAGAAGCTATCCGAGAAGCATGTCTGGTGCGCTTGCGGCCGATTCTAATGACCACAACCACTACCATCCTCGGTCTGTTACCGCTCGCTTTTGGATGGGGTGAAGGCGCTGAATTTCAGCGTTCATTGGCAGTCACAGTGATTGGCGGACTGACAAGTTCGACCATCCTCACTCTGTTTGTAGTTCCGGTTGTCTACTCGCTAGTACAGCGCGACAAATAATTAAACGCCCGGCTCTTAGGCCGGGCGTTTGTATACGCATCTGCCGCCCACAAAGGTGGCGATCACTTGTGTTTCCTTTA
>CALKAR010000256.1 GCA_937988745.1 uncultured Peptococcaceae bacterium | reverse complement strand
TAAATTCTAGAGATAAAAACAAGAAATACAGCAGGAAAATACCTGTCTTCATAGAAACTTAATAACCGATGGTACGGTACAAATACCGTACCACGAAAGTTAAAAAGGAGGAGATGTGCAGCTATGAGGAAGAGAATTTGGTTGGTATCATTGTTGGTTGTTGTCTTGTCTCTGTCCAGCCTGCCTGTCTTGGCCCAAGGGTACGACTTTGGCGGCAAGACAGTCACCTTTGTTGGCTGGGTAGACAACCTGGAAGACGTCGAGAATTCAGGTAAACTTGCTGAAGCAGAGGCTCTCTTTAACGTTAAAATCGAACGCGTTATCGTGCCACAGGATGATTACCAAGCTCAACTGACAGCACGCTTGATGAGCGGTGATTCTGAGTATGACGTCTGGAGAATGACTCAAGACCAATCCTGGTTCTTCTCTATGGCCGGTCAAGAACAGCTGCTGCCAGTGAGCGAGCTGTTTGGAACTGAGTACTACGGCGAAGCTTGGGACGTAGCTCGCGCAGGTATCGAAGCCTTCTCACTCGGCGATAAGTACTATGCGGTTGCTGAGTTCCCGAACTTAGTTGATGCTGGTACCGCATACTGGTGCCTGTTCAACAAGGACATTATCGAAGAGGCTGGTCTGCCTGATCCATACGATCTCTATTTCGCTGGCGAGTGGACCTGGGATGCAATGCGGGAAATCGCTCTGGCTACCACCGTTGATTTCAACGAAGATGGCGTTATCGACCAGTGGGGCATTGCTAACATGTATGAATGGGCATTCCTCACATGCACTAACGGCGATAACATCTTCGTAGAAGGCGAAGACGGCAAGATCAAGTATAACTGGAACTCCGAAAAAATCATGGATGGACTGGCATTTGGTCATCAACTCAGATTTGTAGACCAAGTCGTTACCAGCGGTTTCGGTCCGTTTGAAGACGGAAACGCAGCTATTGGTTTCGGTGAAGGTTGGCGTGTAGAATTTGTTGCTAACGCGGGTAAAGTAAACTATGGAATTCTGCCGCTGCCAAAGGGCCCACACGGCGATAACACCCTGTACACAGGCTGGCTGGAAACATGGGTACTGCCCTCCAACTCGGCACAACCTGAGGCTTTGGTAGCTCTCGTCGACTTCCTGTTCCGTTCAGAGAACGTTTCTGAATCCAACCAAGCCGTCATTGAAAGCCGAATCAGCAAGTGGGCTCCAGACATTAAAGGTGCTCGCGTGATTCAAGAAACCCTAGAAAAGTACAGCCAGGATGGCGTTATCTTCCAGTTTGCTCTGACTGCACCTGAAGTCTTCGAAGCTTACAGCGAAGTAATCCGCGGCGAGAAGACACCTGCGGAAGCTATGAACGCTGTATCCTCCATCGGTCAGACATACATCAACGACATCATGGGCTACTAATTTAAGTACAGCATAAGAATTATGTAGGAGCTTCCGGTTCACCGGAAGCTCTTTTTTTACCCAACAAATGGTATGGTATAATCACCTACCATTTTTATACAGATAGTCAATTGCAGCGGTCAGAAAGCCCTTGCGATGCTTAAATGGGCATTTCCTGTGTTAACACAGGGAAAACAGAGCAAAAATATCTGGAGGAAGGTAGAAGGAAAATCTTATACAACCATAGAAGTACGCAATGCAATGTGGTACGGTATTTATACCATACCAAAATAGCACTAAAGAGGCATCGTGAGGCGATGACAAGAAAAATTTGGTTGACAGCATTATTAATTGTTGTCCTATCCTTGGCCAGTTTACCAGCCTTGGCCCAGCAATATGACTTTGGTGGCAATACAGTCACCTTCGTTGGTTGGGTAGACAACCTAGACGGTCTCGAGATTGCAGGTCGGCTTGCAGAGGCAGAGGCTCTGTTCAACGTTAAGATCGAAAGAGTCCTTGTACCTCAAGACGACTATCAAGCACAACTGACAGCCCGTCTGCTCAGTGGCGACTCTGAGTATGATGTGTGGAGAATGACTCAGAACGAATCCTGGTTCTTGTCCATGGCTAGCCAAGAACAGCTGCTCGCAGTAAGCGATATCTTGGGAACCGAGTACTATGGTGAAGCTTGGGACGTAGCTCGCGCAGGTATCGAAGCGTTTACCCTGGGCGGCAGATACTACGCCGTAAGTCTCTTCCCTAACCTGGTTGATGCAGGTACAGCATACTGGACAGTGTTTAACAAGGATATCATCGAAGATGCTGGATTGCCTGATCCATACGAGCTGTACTTCGCAGGCGAATGGACCTGGGATGCCATGAGAGACATCGCCCTGGCTACCACCGTTGACTTCAACGAAGACGGTGTTATCGACCAGTGGGGTATTGCCAACATGTATGAATGGGCATTCCTCACCTCCACAAACGGTGACAACATCTTTATCGAAGACGAAAACGGCAAGATTCTCTACAACTGGAACTCTGAGCGAATCTTAGAAGGTATCGCTTTCGGTCACCAACTGCGCTATGTAGACCAAGTAGTGACCAGCGGCTTTGGTGCCTTTGAAGATGGTAATGCAGCCATTGGCTTCGGTGAAGGCTGGCGTGTTGAACTATTGGCGAACTCCGGCAAAGTCAACTACGGAATCCTGCCCCTACCGAAGGGCCCACACGGTGACAACACCCTGTACACTGGTTGGGTTGAGACATGGGTACTGCCTGCTAACACAGCACAACCTGAGGAAATGGTAGCTTTAGTTGACTTCCTGTTCCGTACAGAAAACATCGCTGAATCTACTGAGGCCACCATCGAAGGCCGGATCGCAAAGTGGGCACCAGACATAAAGGGTGCACGTGTAATGAGAGATACCCTCGAGAAATACAGCCAAGACGGCGTAATCTTCCAGTTCGCGCTTACAGCGCCTGAGGTCAATGAAGCCTACGGTCAAGCTATCCGAGGTGAAAAGACACCTGCCGAAGCACTGAACGCTGTAGCTTCTGTCGGTCAAGCTTATATCGACGACATTCTAGGCTACTAATTAAATCGACTACAAATCAAAGGAGCTTCCGATTCGGGAAGCTCCTTTCTTACTACCGTTCATCGTCTGCAGTGCGGTATACCCTGAATCCGTAATCTATCTCTACTCCAGTCTCCCGCTTAATTTTATCTGCAGCTCGCCGAATCCGCTCCTGACCGATGTGGCAGATGTTCCTGCAGCCAGCCTGATAGGCACTTGAATCAGCCCCCAGTTTCTCAGGCAGCTGAATCATTATGAATTTTCGCTTTCCCCCATCTTCGGCATTGAGCTCCATAACCGCCTGAGCGGTTGACGCCGATCCTGAAAAGAAGTCTAGGACAAACTCCCCATCAGCTATATCCAAATACGACAAATACCGCTTGAGAAAAGAAACGGATTTAGGAAAAGGGAACCACTCAGCCATACCCAACTTTTCCAAGTCTGCACTGCCCCGCTTGTTTTCTAAATACAAGGATGGGATTTTCTCATAGGTCAGTTTCTTAATGTAGGGAACGAATCGGTCACCCCTGAAGAAAATTTCCTCGATCACTCCTGAGATCTTGGCTCGAGTAGGGTTACAGTTGTTGGCAAAGAATCTGCGCATATCATTGGAGCTGCGCCAGCGGGCCCGCAGTCTGGCGCTCTCAGCCAGCTTACCATCTTTAACCACTAACGGATTGAGGTTTTCTATATTCTCGCGACTGCCGGGAACGTGGCGCGTTTTATAATAGACGCCATCTGAAATGCCTTCACAGCGCAAACCTGGTGGAAACTCAATCACCGGCATGGTCTGATTCAAATTACCCACAGTACCGCGCGACAGGGTATATTTCTTCACGCCATTAACTTTAAATCGCTCGCGATCTTTGCAGTAGATCAGCATATATTCATGCTTGGAAATCGTATTGTTGGAGGCTATCTCGCTTGCTCTATTAACCACGACGGTAAGGACATGGTTTTCACTGCCGAAAATATCATCGCAGATCAGGCGCAGATGGTGGAGTTCATTATCGTCAATACTGATCAAGATAGCACCATCATCTTTCAACAGACTGCGAGCCAAAATCAGCCGAGGATACATCATGTTGAGCCATTCGCTGTGAACACTGAACCCGTCTTTATAGACGAAACTCT
>CALKAR010000255.1 GCA_937988745.1 uncultured Peptococcaceae bacterium | reverse complement strand
CGTTCTGGATTGAATCAGCGCGCTATTGAAATGTTCGAGGGCGCTGTGCGTAACCGGGATCTCACTCATGATGGTTCGTACCGGTTGACTAACCACATACTGAATGCTCGTCGGAGGATTCAGAACCAGAAATTGACGCTCGCGAAGGAGCATGACTACAGCAGCAACAAGATCGACGCTGCGATTGCCGCGATTCTGGCGTACCAGTGTCGCATGGACGCCATTGCAAAGGGCATCGGCGTGAAGACTACTAGAACGGTGAGGAGGGTCCGCTAAATGAGCGAGCCTTATTGGTGGCTAGAGCATCTAGCGACCCGACTCGATAGGGATCGAGCTCGTATTAGTCGGCTACGTAGCTACACGAATGGTGAGGCACCGTTGCCTGAGGGCGCGGATGGCTGTCGTGAAGCTTATGCGAAGTTTCAGCGTAAGGCCCGTACGAATTTTGGCGAGCTTGTGAGCGAGGCTGTTTCCGATCGTATGGTCCCGTCTGGGATTCGGGTTGGAGACAACAACGAGGATGACGACCAGGCGCGGACGATTTGGAAAACCAACCGTTTGTCGATCTGGAGTGCTGATGTCCATAAGGACATGCTTGAAGTTGGTTGCGGGTACGTGTGTGTTCAGCCGGGCAAGGATGGCCCGGAGATCACGTATCAGCGCCCCGAACAGACAATCGTAGACGTTGACCCGTCGCGACCGGATAAGAGGCGTGCGGGGCTCATGGTGTACCGAGATGACGTGTTCCAGGTTGATCACGCATACCTGCACCTGCCGGGCCACGTGTACCACTATGTTCGTGAGGCTCCGTGGATTAACGGTGAGCCTAGGCCGTTCAACACGGTAGCGGGCGAGTGGGAGCTTCTCGAGGATTACCCTTCGGGTTTGGATTCGATCCCTATTGTCGCGTTTGTTAATCGTCGTGGACAGGGCGAGTTTGAGCCGCATTTGGATCTTTTGGACCGGATCAACTGGGGTATTCTTCAGCGCCTTGTGATCACTGCGATGCAGGCTTATCGTCAGCGAGCGACTAAGGGTGATCTTCCGGAAACGGATGAGTCCGGGGCCCCAATCGACTACAACGAGATGTTTAAGCCTGGCCCTGGTGCTCTTTGGCAATTGCCCGATGGCGTCGACTTGTGGGAATCTGCACAGACGGATATCGGTGGTATTCTTGACGCTAACCGTGAGGATATTAAGCAGCTTGCGGCGGTGACGCGTACCCCGATGTCCGTGCTTATGCCTGATTCTCAGAACCAGAGCGCTACGGGTGCGGCTTTCTCCCGCGAGGGTCTGGTTATGAAGACCGAGGACCGGATTAACCGGGCTGCGGCTAGTTGGTCTGAGGTTTTTCGCCTGGCGTTCGCGCTGGAACGCGGCGGTGAGGCGAACGTCCCGCAGATTGACGTGGATTTCTTGCCACCGGACCGGCCGACGATGTCTGAGCGTTATGACGCTCTTGTTAAGGCAGGTTCTGACGTGCCTTGGCGTACCAAGATGACTCGTATTCTCGGGTTTGACGGGGACGAGGTTGACCGGATGGCGGCAGAGCGTGCAGAGGACGCCCTGGTTTCGTCGCTGATGGCCCCGCAGGTTGCGCCTGGTGCCGAGACACCAGTAGAGGGCCGAGCCCCGGAGAACGACGATGAGGAGCTAGGCGATGGCGAGGACGTCTGATCAGCTGCGGTTGATCGAGGCGTACCAGGCGTCTACAGAGAGTCTGCGCCGGAGAGTCTCTGATTTTGTCCGGCGCGTGTGGAGTTCGCTCGGTAGTTACCGCGATGGTGATATCGCGCGGTTTCAGAACGCGGTTATTCCCGTGGTGACTGCTGGGCAACGCCAAATGTCGAGTCTCACGGACGCTTATCTGGCCCAGATGGCGTCCGTGATGCTGGGTACGTCTGAGCGGCCGCTCGGGTTTAAGGCGTCGGAGATCGACCCCGGGAGTCTTCGGGGCGTAGAACCTGCCGAGGTTTACCGGCGTCCGGGTGTGACCGTGTGGTGGTCGCTTGCTGAGGGGAAACCCCTTAGTGAAGCGGTCGAGGCGGGTTTGCGTCGTGCGCTGTCACTGGCAGATACTGATTTGCAGCTGGCTAAGACACATTCGGCCCGGCGTAGGCTCAGCAAGGATGAACGGGTGGTTGGCTATCGCCGGACACTCACGGGTCTCGAGAACTGCGGTCTTTGCGTGTTGGCATCTACGCAGAGGTACCACAAGGGCGAGCTAATGCCTATTCACCCTGGTTGTGATTGCGGGGTGGCCCCGATCTATGGGGTTAACGATCCGGGCCAAGTGCTGGATGCTGACGCTGTTGACCGGGCTCACGATGCTATTGCCGAAAGATTCGGCAAGTCTTTCGCGAACGGTCGGGAAATCGACTATCGCAAGGTGATCCTTGTGCGTGAGCACGGGGAGATCGGTCCGGTCCTGACTGTTAAGGGCCAGAATTTTACGAGTGAATCTGATATCAGCTAACCGAAACGGTAGCTGCCGAACTATCCGAAACGGGAGTAACTAAATTGTCTGATAATGCCCCTGAGCAGAATGAAACCGCTCCGGCTGAGGTTGAGCAGGAGACTACCGAAACGGTAAAGCCTGCAGAGGATCTAGCGGCCGAGGTTGCTAAGTGGAAGTCCCTTGCTCGGCAGAACGAGAAGCGCGCTAAGGAGAATGCGGCTAAGGCGCTCAAGTTTGACGAGATCGAGGAAGCGAACAAGTCGGAGCTTGCGAAGCTTATGGAGCGCGCACAGGCGGCGGAAGCGAAGATTGCCGATATGGAGGCGCGTGCTCTAAAGGCGGAGGTTGCAGCCGTTAAGGGTGTGCCTGTTGATCTGCTTGTGGGGTCGACCCAGGAAGAGCTAGAGGCGTATGCGGATCGCCTGCTGGCTTTCCGTGGTGAGACTAAACCTGCCGATTTTGGCGGGGGTAATCGTGGTACGGATATCGGCTCCGGTAAGGCGCAGATTCGTAGTCGCGATGAGCTGAAGGGCATGTCGGCGGAGCAGATTGCAGAGGCTAAGGCCGAAGGTCGCCTAGACGATTTGCTTGCCGGTCGGATTAAGTAAAAGGAAGATACAGGATGGCTATCACTAATTTTATTCCCGAGATTTGGAATTCGCAGCTACTCGTTTCGTTCGCTCAGAACGCGGTTGCTGCGAACCTTGTTAACCGCAGCTATGAGGGTGACGCCACCAAGGGGAACACGGTTCACATTACCGGCGCGGTTGACGTTGAGATCAAGGACTACGCGGCTGCTAACCGGATTACCGAAGCTGACGAGATTGCGGACACTGGTCAGGAACTTCTGATTGACCAGGAAAAGGTTTTTGACTTTTTCGTGGACGACATTGACCGTGCGCAGGCTTCTGGTTCGATGGAAGCTTACACCTACACTGCGGGTCGTTCGCTGGCTGCCGACGCTGACAAGTTCATCCTTGCTCTGGCGG
>CALKAR010000254.1 GCA_937988745.1 uncultured Peptococcaceae bacterium | reverse complement strand
ATCTGCAAACCAATCTACAGCCCTAGACCAGGTTCTCTCATAGTCCATATCGTAGGTGCGTGATCTATTGTGGTCATAATCAGCCGGAGGAGCCACGTTGATGCTTGCACACCCAGATAACAACGCCAAGACAACCCCCAATCCTAACTTTCTCATTTTCTTTCCTCTTTCGTTCTAACGCCGCCGTAAGCGGCGGCAACGCAGTTGCCGTCCGAGCCCGCAGGGCGACTTCACGGCTTTGTTAGGCAACTGATCTTGCTGAACCAATCTGTGGAGAAACATCGTTCCTCCATATATCTGAAGACAATTTAACATGATCCGCCTGATCCATCTCAGAGTTAAATAGCTTAACCAAGCTTGAAAAAAGATCAGTATGACGCTCGATCATATCCTTCATTCCTGGGGCACCAAAGAAAACAAAACTTCTTTTGAAGCCTTCATTTCTAATATTGGGGACCTGTTTGAGAAAAGAAAGGAAGCTCGATCCCAGCAAGGACTCAAGCAAGTCGATGACCTCTGAATCTAGGTGCATAGCATACTTTTCCAGCGTTCTGCTTAGCGACTCTCTAAATTCATTTACTTCGTGACAAGCGTAGTCAATCCATTGCTGCTTCGGAATGACTGGTGCATCTTTTGATAAGTCAAAAGATGCCAATTGAAGGTAATAGTCTTCGCTGAACAGAGTCTCTGGACCATCAATAGATCTAGTAGCAGGCGCAGTAACAGAAGCCTTGTACATATTGAAAAGAAGGCTTAAGTGACGCTGCATCGGAACTCTTAGTTGTCTCAATGCAATTCGACGTAATTTAGATTTCTCCCTCTGTTCGTGCCTACTTATCACGAGATCTATGAAAACCACCGTGATCAGTATCCCAATCAACTCAGTACCAAGATTTAGAGTAAAGTCCGAAAACCAACCTTTCCAGTAGGAAAATAGACTAGCAGAGGAAAGCAAAAACACCACTGCAATAGATACTTTTAGACCAAACTTCCGCATATTTCTCCCATTCGAAATACTTGCTCGTCACCAAAATCGCCTAACGCCGCTAATCAGCCGCGCGCCTTTGGCGCGTCGGCTGGATTAGCCTTGTTATGTGACATTCCTGATTCCTCTACATTGAGGAAACTTAGAGCAACCCCAGAATTTATTACCGATATTTTGACCCTTTTTAGTTTCCCGCAACACCATCGAGCCGCCACACTTTGGACAACTCGGAATATTGTTATTCTCTTTTTCGGCAACAATATTGTTTACATGCTTAACATGCTCGCGGTTTGTCTTAAATGATGGAACAAGCCTTCCTTGTTCTATTTTATCCACGATTTCGATTACTTGTGATGCCGTTAGAACAGGCGTTTTCTTTGACTTGATATACCTGACATAGCCTCCACCATAAGTTACATTTTCAGGCATTTCTGTTTTGAACGTGCTATCACCTACAAAAACGATTACAGAATGCACCTGTTGCTCATCAAGACCCAACAACGACTCAAGTGTTTTTACATGCTTATAATTTTGATGCAATGGGTTTTGGAATTTGCTTGAATGCTTGTAAATCTTTTGAGTCCATGTCTTTTGGTTTGGACTGCCAAATATCCAACCTTTCATGTTTTTTGTTTCAACCACGAAAACGCCAAATTCAGAAACAATGACGTGATCGATCTGTGTGCTGCCATTTTCTGTTGGCAGGGTCACATTTTTGATCAGATGGTACTTTTCTTTGTCCAGTAACAGCTTTGCTGACAAATTGACGATAAACTCGCCGACGATACCTTTGAACCAAGGAGACTTAAAAACTCCTGCAAGAATCGCTATTGGTATCAGATACCAAAGAGCACCGACTATTTGATTGATGATTGGTGAAAAATCCATTCTACGATCTCGTTTTACTCACATAACGCTCACATAAACGGCGCGACGTCAGGAGCGTCCGGCGACCAACGGGAGCGAATTTGATGTGTTTGTTATAGCCTTCACCTGCGGTTAACCACCCAAGCATTCAAGTTATCCAGTACTGCTCTGCCAGCACCATCAATGCTTCGGTAAATAGTAGCCGCATTGATGCCTGATCTATTGCAAAGCTCGTACAAGGCAGGGCTTTCTTTCACCGGCAAGGTCAGACAGAGCAGAGGCGTGTTTGGAATGCTTTTAAATTCCTCTTCGAGACCAGATACTTCAAACTCACTGCCTCTTTGGCCATTATGGGGATGAACCGTAAACAATCCGGACTGGGCTGACAAATGAGGTGTCACAGCTCCTGGGATATGCACAACTTTGACTCTTCGATACAGATTTATCAGCTCAATATTAAGCGCCCAGACTGCCAGTTTATCGCCTCGCTTCCACGTCTTTGCGATGGCCAATGCACCGGTTGCGGCAAAATAAGCAGCAACATATGGTTGCCTTGTCCAGTCGAGTAAGCGTGTCGGAATTCCATGATGTTGCGCCATGGCCATAACCTCGATCAAGTCAGGATTCGGCCATATTTCTGGCTGCCTTATATATAAATCTTGGGATTGAGACGAAAGAATTTCGCTTCTAAACTTTGGCGAATCTCCAGGTATTCTTATACCTACTTGATCACAATACTCGGCGAACAATTCGAGAAGCCTAATTTCAGTGAAGACCTGCTCTTCTGCTTTAACCCCTTGACCCCAAATTACTGAAGCAGGATTATTGTCCGCTTGTCGCAAAACGGTGGGAATCAATTTCCAAGAAGAATTGGCTTGACCTCTGAATATCACGTTGTAAGGCCGCGCAAATAGACTCTGCGTCGGACTTAGGGCTTCCCACAGCTTTGCGGCCGACTTAAATGACCTTATTTGGTATTTTTCGTAGCTCATTTTTCATTCGCTATAACGCTTGAGTTAAGCCGCGCCGCGAAGCGGCGTCGGCTTGAACGAATTGTT
>CALKAR010000253.1 GCA_937988745.1 uncultured Peptococcaceae bacterium | reverse complement strand
CCTTTACTGCCATTATTAGAAGGCGCAGCAGGCAATATAACGGTAACGGTAGTACCTTTCTTAGAAGAATCAATGCTGACTTTGCCGTTAGACTTCTCGGCGATCCTGAAGGTGACGGGAAGTCCCAGGCCTGTTCCTTGGTTTTTCGTCGTAAAGAAAGGCATACTTAGTTTATCCATGTATTCAGGAGGAATGCCGCTACCGGTGTCTTTGACCCGCAGAATCACATTGGGATATTTATTCTCAGTACTGATGGTTACGATACCACCCTGGCTCATGGCATCAAATGCATTGTGAGCCAGGTTTAATATTACTTGACGGAGCTCACTCGGCTGGCACGTAACATCGGGCACAGGTTTTAAGCAGATACGCACAGTCTGTCTCTTCTTGAGTGCAATAGCGTCTAGGAGAGGCTGAACAGCTTCAATAACTGTATTCAAGTTGGATCTCTGTTCCCTGAACGAGGGCGGTGATTTTGCAAAACTTAGGAACTGGCAGGCCAGCTGATCAGCCCGATCGACTTCCGCAATCACTTTGGCGATCAGTTCACTATAAGGCACAAACTCTGGTTTTGAGTTGAAGAGTTCCATTAAGGCGCGAATCGCCGTAATGGGATTGCGAATTTCATGTACAACTTCGGCAGTTGCTGCACGCAGAATGTTGTAGCGGTTGACTGCTTTTAGTGCATCACCATGCGTTGATGCTCCTCGAAAGAACGTGAAATTGTGGCTGGCAGACAAGTCAAGAATATCGGTCAAGCTGCACTCATATAGGGGGTATGGGCAGAGTGCTATGATGGGACTGCTGCTTAACAACTTATCCATAAGAGCTTCCCGCATCAGGTTGAAACTCCGATCTGCAGGGAAAAGGCTGCTCCGGCTGTGTACTAAACGCAGTCCATCAAATCCCTGGTCCAGAATATCAGAGAGCTTTCTGTGCCATTTTCTGATAATGGTTTCTGGCTGAGGGGACTCGTCAAAACAGTACCATTCTGCATGGGTAACCACTTCTACATCATGGATTGTGGCGACAATCCGCAGGGTAGGCTCTAAGTTGTCTGTTATCCACAAGCAGTACTCGTTGTTGGATGCTCCGGCCTCAAAAAAAGCTGTGACCAGTTCGACATGATCCTGTTCACGCTCGTAAAACCCACACATATGAGTTCCCCATGGGACATGATCGAGGAATTCGATACCTGGGTCTCTTCGTTCGATGCATGTTTGAGGTTGCATGATGGTCCTCCCAACTACGTGGTATGCCGCCTCATTGTAAATTCGACTCGATGTAAAAAATTCCTTTACATATAGTGTGGATAATTAAGAATTATTGTGTATCTTCATTAATGAGCGTTCTTCCTTTGGTGATTACCCCTCGCTTAAACCGAGCATTAATGGTGTCCATCACTTCGCTGAGCTTGCGGGCGTTCTCTGTTTCATCAAATAGCGAAAGCTGAGCCGTTTCGGTTAAGTTGCTTACAGTTACCCCTATCAAGCGGACAGGACGCAGAGGCTCCTTTTCTAGAAGACTAACTGCGGTTTGGAATATGGTGTCATCATCGCAGAATGAAGTTTCATGAGTATGGCTGCGCGTAATCGTTTTGAAGTCATAGAATCTCACCTTAAGAGTTACGGTTCTAGCATAAAGGCCATGCTGGCGCAGCCGCCACCCGACATCCTCAACCAGTTTTCCTATCTGACTGCGCAGAAAGGACAAGTTTGTATGATCATCGTCAAAGGTTATTTCATGACCGATGGATTTTGCTTCATGGATCGGTTCAACCTTGCGGTTATCAATGCCTCGAGCTAGATAGTATAGATGAGGCCCGAATGTAGAACCGAATTTCTCCTCCAGTTCGGGCAGGGAATATGGGAGGAGGTCTCCAATCTTGTAAATACCCATTCGGTTCAGCTCTTGTTCCGCTTTTTTGCCTACTCCCCACAGTTTGCCTACAGGCAGCGGATTGAGCACCTTGCTGATCTCGTCAGGACGTATAACAGTCAGTCCATCTGGTTTTTCCAGGTCTGAAGCAAGTTTTGCCAAGAACTTGTTGGGGGCTATGCCAACGGAAGCGGTCAGCCCGGTTGCTTCCAAGATGCGCTGTTTAAGACTCATCCCCATATCTTCTAAACTGTCGTAAAAATGTTCGCAACCAGTCATGTCTAAGAAGGCCTCATCAATAGAGAGAGGCTCCACAATGGGAGAAAACTCCGGGAAAATAGCGTGAACCTGCCGTGAAACTTCTTGGTA
Source organism: uncultured Peptococcaceae bacterium (assembly GCA_937988745.1). Classification (GTDB taxonomy): domain Bacteria; phylum Bacillota; class Limnochordia; order Darwinibacteriales; family Darwinibacteriaceae; genus JAAYMS01. Next base: position 41,769 of record CALKAR010000253.1, on the reverse strand, counting down.
GCGTTTCATGCGGCCTGGTATGAAGATTCCGTGTGGGCAGAGGGCAGCGGCTTTTACAATGGGCATGGCACTGTGAATCCCGTAGCGGCGGGCTTCATATGAACAGGTGGAAACGACGCCCCGGCGGCTGTCTTTATAGCCACCTACGATGAGCGGTTTGCCCTTATATTCAGGATTATCCAGGATTTCAACTGCTGCAAAAAAGGCATCCATATCAACATGCATTATAGTTGCCATAAAAATCCCTCCAGGGGTAAGATTTCGGGAGGGGGAACAACGATTCCTCTAAGTGAAAGAGAGGTGGACTAGTATGCAGCGTGCATATTTGGTATCTCTGCAGATGGCAGGTCAGTCTGATTGGGAAGTGGAAGACAGCCTCGATGAACTCTGGGAGCTGGCAGAAGATGCGGGTTTAGAAGTGGTGGATAGTTTTGTGCAGAAACGATCCACACCCGATCCAGCCACGTTTATTGGAAAGGGTAAAGCTGAGGAACTGGGAGATATTGTGGAAACCGATGCTCTCGTCATATTCGACAACGAACTATCTCCGGCTCAGCAGGGTAACTTAGCGGAGATTATTGATGCTCCGGTTATTGACCGCACGCAGCTTATTTTAGATATTTTTGCTCAGCGTGCTCGTTCGAGAGAGGGTAAAATTCAGGTTGAGCTAGCTCAGTTAAACTATCTTCTACCTCGCCTAACAGGTGCTGGCAAGGCCCTATCTCGCCTTGGAGGCGGTATCGGGACACGGGGCCCTGGTGAAACGAAACTTGAGACAGATCGGCGCCGCCTGCGTAAACGAATTGCCGATCTGAGAGCAGAGCTTGAAGAAATTCGTAAGGTGAGGTCTACTCATCGGGCCCGCCGGGATCAGATAGCCGCGCCGGTTGTGGCATTGGTGGGTTACACAAACGCGGGCAAGTCGACACTCTTAAAGGCATTGAGTGGTGCGGATACTTTTATTGCTGATCAGCTCTTTGCAACCCTTGATCCTACAATACGCCGCTGGGAACTACCCGACGGGCGGTGGGTTTTCTTAAGCGACACCGTAGGCTTTATCCGGCGCCTGCCTCATACGCTTGTAGCTGCTTTTCGTGCTACGTTAGAGGAAATTCTCTATGCGGATCTCGTGCTTCATGTAATCGATGTCAGTCATCCACAGGCAAGGGAGCAGCAGGAGGCGGTTGAGCAGGTTCTTGCAGAGATTGGTGCCGCACAGCCTATCATTAACGTGTATAATAAGATTGACAAGGTTCCCGCTGGCAGAGAGATTAGCGGAGCGGGTGTGCCGATATCAGCATTAACTGGCGAAAACTTGGATCGCCTTAGTGCAGAGGTCGCCGAGTTTTTCCGCAGTCTGCTTAGTATACAAACCTTTCACTTTGGATTTGCTGATTTTGGCGAAGCAAGCAGATTGCGTGAGCTGGGGAGGGTCCTTGAAGAGAGCTTTACCGAGACCGGAGTAAAGATCACTGCTGAGGTTGACAAAGCCACCGCTGGTCTAATGAGAGCCTTTAGGGTGGACTAATATCAGAAAAATCTCAGGCAGGATTACGCTGCTGCGAAGAGAAAAGCAACATGTTAAGCAAGTGACGCAGTAGAGATCCGGTTGAGGTGAAGAAATGAGATACAGTGAGGCCTCATGGCTTGAGGTTATTGTAGGATGCATGTTTTCGGGTAAATCAGAAGAGCTGATCCGCCGAGTAAAGCGGGCGACCATTGCCAAACAAAAGGTAATAGTTTTCAAGCCCGCCATCGACAACCGCTATGACGAGACAAAGGTTGTTGCCCACAACGGCAGTGCGGTGCACTGTATTCCCGTCGATGATGCGGAACAGATTCTAACCCATGTGAACGATGCTTGCGATGTAGTCGCAATCGATGAGGTACAGTTCTTTTCTGATGACATCATAGATATTTGCAAGTCATTAGTAGAGCAGGGTAAACGTGTAATCGCCGCAGGTCTTGATCAGGATTTCCGTGGTGAGCCGTTTGGTCCAGTACCGCAGCTCTTGGCTTTGGCTGATGAGGTTACAAAGCTGAATGCTATTTGCGTGGTCTGCGGAAGACCTGCGAGCCGCACTCAACGTATTATTAATGGTGAACCTGCAAGCTATAATGACCCAATTATACTGATAGGAGCGACCGAACATTACGAGGCACGCTGCAACCGCTGCCACAGCGTGCCTGGGCGCCCATAGGATGGGGAGTGATATGGCCCGTAGACGCTTTAAGCTTACCGTCATGTTCATATTGACCTGTCGAGCAATTGTGGTAGGGGTAGCTTATTACTTGGTGCGCAACATCCCGAGTCTACCTTCATCTTTTGTGGCGATTTTTGCAGGTTTCCTTGCTTTTGACGTCATCGTAGCCATGCCCAAGTTTTCTCTACGCCTGAAGCACTGGGTGCAGATGATTGTAGTGCTGCTCCCCAGACTTGGTGCCACAGCCCTCGCGTTAACGGCAGGCTTGGCTCTAGGAGCTCTGTTTGGAGGATTGACAAAACTGGGCCTACCAGTAGTCGTTGGGGCGGTGCTCACTCTCGGCCTTGCTTACAGCGCGGCAGAGAACATTAAGGGAAACATTTCCAGTTATGTTGGCATGATTTCTGCGCTGTTCTTGTTCGATGAAATCGTCCGCCTGGAGGGGCTCAGTGAGCAGTGGTGGTTCGATTTAGGTGGTCCGATTCTCCAGGTTGTGTATGGCACCTTTGTGGGTCTTGTCATGGGATGGCTTGTTGGGTTAGTGGTGGGGGTCATTACCCGCCTGTTTCTTCCAAGAGGGTTTCGCAGTGTGCGAAGCAGCGCTTATGAAAAGCCGCTTTGGCTGCAATCCTTTCGCGATGTGACCCGTTTTGGTGATGATATGATAGTGATGCAGGTAGAGGTGGGAGATCACGCGCCAGTTGCCTACCGTACTCTGGCTGAGCTGAAGCTCGCCAATGTTTATGGTATCCGGGTGCTCTCGATCTTCCGAACGCCACAAGAGGTTATTTCGCCGCGGGGTGAAGATGTTATTCTGCCCACAGATCGACTGACCGTGGTACTCCCTGCGGAGCAAGCAAGCACCCTATTATCCTTGGTAAAGGGGAGTGAATTAGGTGAGCAAATTTAGCTATGGCGGCCAAGCTGTGATCGAGGGCGTGATGATGAGGGGTAAGCACTTCACATCGATTGCGGTGCGCAAGATGAACCAGGATATTACAGTCAAAGTGGACGCCTTAAAGCCCTGGTCTGATCGGTTTCCTATTCTCAAGAAGCCCATCATTCGAGGGGCCGCAGCCTTGATTGAGACATTGATTATAGGTCTGAAGAGCCTGAGTTATTCCGCGGCCGAATATAGCGAATCAGAAGAGGAGCAGCTGACTGCTAAAGAGCTAGTGCTGACAATGGCTTTTGCGCTTCTTCTTACTGTGGGCCTTTTTGTTATTTTACCTGCCTATGTTATTCGGCTGATTCAATCGTCTATTAGTTCGAACTTTCTTCTCAACCTTATTGAAGGTTTGATTAAGATCAGCTTTTTTGTTGCTTATATTATAGGAATCTCATGGATGAAGGACATTCAGCGAGTTTTTGAGTATCACGGTGCTGAACACAAGGCCATTAACTGTCATGAAGCGGGCAGCGAACTGGCGGTTGAGCAAGTGCGCCGTCACAGCCGCATTCATGCCCGCTGCGGCACGAATTTCCTTTTAATTGTGCTGTTTACCAGTGTAATAGTGTTCTCATTTTTCGGGCGTCCTCCGTTCTTGCAGCGCATTTTAATTCATTTGGCAATCATGCCGCTCGTGGCAGGTTTGTCCTATGAAATAATCCGACAGGCCGGCCGCGATGACTGTCATCCTATCTTTAAATGGCTGGCTAAACCAGGCATGGCGCTGCAGTATTTTACTACGCGGGAACCGGACGATGGACAGATTGAAGTTGCTATTCAAGCACTGCAATCTGTGCTTGCCAAGGACGCAAGCCATACGGAAGAGCAGAAGATTAGGCCTTTTCCCGGATCCAGCAGCACTGTGTAGGAGGCGATAACGCGTGTTTGAAAAACTAGAAGCCTTGGAAGAGAAGTACGAGGAGTTAAACCTAAAATTAAGTGATCCAGCTGTGATCAGCGATCAAGCTACTTTCCAAAAATTGGCTAAGAACCATTCCGATTTACAAGAAATAGTACAAGAATTTCGCTCTTATAAAGCTGCTCTACAGGATTTGGAGGCGGCAGAGGAGCTCCTTGAAGAAGAGCAGGACCCCGATATGGCGGCTATGCTCAAGGAAGAAATCAGTAACTTAGAAGATAAGGTGGAGCAGCTTAAGCAGAGGCTTCGCATTCTGCTCCTTCCCAAAGATCCCAATGACGAAAAGAACGTTATTGTGGAAATCCGCGGCGGTACAGGTGGTGATGAGGCTGCACTTTTTGCTGGCTCGCTCTTTAGAATGTACAGCCGCTATGCGGAGGAAAAACGCTGGAATGTAGAGCTTATGAGCAGCAGCCCCACTGAATTGGGTGGCTTTAAAGAAGTAATCTTCATGATTGAAGGTAAAGGTGCATACAGCCGTCTGAAATATGAAAGCGGCGTGCACAGGGTGCAGCGAATCCCCACCACTGAATCGGGCGGCCGGATTCACACTTCCACGGCCACGGTGGCTGTGCTTCCGGAAGCAGAGGAAGTGGAGGTCGAGATTGATCCGAATGACTTACGCATCGATGTGTACCGTTCTTCGGGCCCTGGTGGACAGAGCGTAAACACTACTGACTCAGCGGTACGTATCACTCACTTGCCTACTGGTTTGGTTGTATCCTGCCAAGATGAAAAGTCCCAGCACAAGAACAGAGATAAAGCGATGAAGATCCTACGGGCCAGACTCTACGATATGGCCAAGGCGGAAGCAGACCGGGAACAGGCTGAGGCGCGCAGATCCCAGGTAGGTACTGGAGAACGCAGTGAACGAGTGCGCACCTATAACTTCCCTCAAGGACGGGTCACCGATCATCGCATTGGGCTTACTCTTTACAAACTGGATGCGATTCTTGATGGAGACCTAGATGAAGTGATCGATGCACTCATTACAGCAGACCAGCTAGAACAACTGCAGACGTTGGAGTAATTTTGGAGTGAGAAAACAGTATACTATTCAAGAACTACTGGCGATCAGCACACAATACCTTGATGAGAAGGGGTGTGCTTCGCCGCGTCTAGACGCCGAACTGCTTCTTGGTCATGTGCTGGGGATGAGCCGTCTAGATCTCTACCTTAATCTGCAGAAGCCACTGACTGCGCAGGAAGTGGATGCCTACCGGCAGTGCATCGGGCGCCGCGGCAGGCGCATCCCTGTCGCTTATATCACAGGAACAAAGGAGTTTTATTCCCTCGAATTCAAGGTAACTCCCGCCGTTTTGATCCCCCGCTCTGAAACAGAACTCTTGGTAGAGGAAATCGTTCAGGCCGGCCTGAGCCGATTGGCTGCTGGCAAAAGACCTGTGCGCATCTTGGATTTAGGTACGGGCAGTGGGGCCGTAGCTGTGTCTGTAGCAAGGCAGGATCCAGAGTTTCATGTCACCGCTGTTGATATCTCGCCTGAAGCTCTAGCGGTAGCGCAAGAGAACGCAGAACGCCTTGAGGTTGCTGAGCAAATAGAGTTTGTTGAAAGCGATCTTTTTTCCCGAATAAATGGCTTGTTCGATCTTATCTGTTCTAATCCGCCTTATATAACAAAGAAAGAAATGCAGGAACTGCAGCCTGAGGTGTCCTTCGAGCCAGTGCAGGCACTTGATGGAGGACAAGATGGCCTTGATTTTTACCGCCGCATCTTCCGGGAAGCCCGTCACTATCTCGAGCCTCCTGGTGAAGTCATGGTTGAGATCGGTGCGGATCAAGGACAAGCAGTCAAAGTAATTGCCCAACAAGCAGGTTTTGAAGTAGAAAAAGTGATCCCCGATTACCAGGGACATGACCGGGTGGTGGTGGCTGTATGGCGGTAAGAACGCTTCTTTTGACTTCCGATGAACTCGATAAAGCCGCTGCCCTACTGAAAGCGGGTGAGTGTGTTGCTTTCCCTACTGAAACGGTCTATGGTTTGGGTGCCAGCGCTCTTAATCCGCAGGCGGTAGAAGCAATTTTTGTCGCCAAGGGTAGGCCGCAGGATAATCCCTTAATTGTACACTGTGCAAGTCAAGCGCAGGCGGCAGAATTGGTGACAGAGATTTCTGCCGAGGCGGCCGCGCTTATGGATCGCTTTTGGCCAGGTCCTCTCACGTTAGTCCTTCCGAAGGAACCGCAGGTTCCGGACGTAGTGAGTGCTGGGCTGGATACCCTGGCTGTGCGGATTCCCAGCCATCCACTGGCTTTGAAACTAATTGAGCTGGCCGGCCCTTTAGCTGCGCCTAGTGCTAATTTATCTGGCAGGCCAAGTCCGACTAAGGCAGAGCATGTGATGAACGATTTAGGTGGCCGCATTGCCGCCGTTATCGATGGGGGAGAGACTGGTTGGGGAGTCGAATCGACCGTAGTCGACTGTGTGAGTCGGCCATTCCGCCTGCTCCGTCCCGGCGGGGTTACGCTGGAAGAGCTAAATTCGGTCTGTCCTGTAGCAGTTGATCCTGGCGTGTATGGGGAGCTAAAGCAGGGTGAAACGCCTCGTTCGCCGGGAATGAAATATCGGCATTATGCCCCTAATGCCCAAGTATTCTTAATAGTGGGCGATCAAACTGAGGAACGCATTAAGGAGCTGGCAGAACAGTATACAAATGCTGGCAGCAAGGTAGGTGTGATGGTTCCTACTGAGCATGCTGCTCGATACAGTGGGTTTACTGTACTTCCCATGGGTTCCATAGAAAATCTCCAGGAGATTTCCTCTAGTTTGTATCGTCTGCTTCGAGAGGCTGATGAAAAGGGGCTTGATATCTTGTTAGTGGAGGGTATCTCGGAAAAAGGCCTAGGTATGGCCATCATGAACCGCTTGCGTCGGGCAGCGGGAGAGCGGATTATTCTCGCTTAGAACTGCAGCAGGAGGTATGGCTTTGAAATCAGTTCTGTTTGTTTGTACAGGCAACACATGCCGCAGTCCTATGGCTGCTGCCTTACTCAAGCATTATGCGGAACAAGCAGGGATCCCTGTGGAAGTTTCTTCGGCTGGTTTAGGGGCTTTCACTGGCGATCCTGCAACCGAATACGCCGTTGAAGTCATGTCTGAAATAGGCTTGGATCTAAAGAGTCATCGGTCGCGAAAGTTTCGTGCAGAGCTAGCCGAAGAGTATGATTTGATCCTGGTTATGACCAACAGTCATCGACAGTATGTGGTCGAGTTTTTCCCAGAAATTGCTGACAAAGTACACTTATTGCTGGAATTTGCCCAAGATCAACAGTCGCGGCAGGAACTGGATAGCGAAAAGGAGAAAGGGTTAGAAGTTTCGGATCCCTTTGGCCAGTCTCGCGACGTGTACCGGCAAGTGCGCGATGAACTTGCGCAGGCGGTTCAAGCGATCGTCGAAAGCTGGATTAATGAGGAGGAAGAACAATGAAAATCGCCATTGGAAGCGACCACGGTGGATTTCACGCCAAGGCGGAGATTATCAAGCTGCTCAGCGAGGGGCCCTATGAAGTGACAGATATGGGTACCCATTCGACAGAGTCGTGTGATTATCCGGACATCGCTCACCAAGTAGGCCGAGCAGTCGCTAATGGAGAGTATGATCTGGGAATCTTAATCTGCGGAACCGGTATTGGCGTATCCATTGCCGCTAACAAGATACCTGGAGTTCGGGCTGCACTCTGCAGTGACACCTATTCTGCCCGCATGGCCCGAGAACACAACAACAGCAATGTGCTGTGCCTAGGGGCACGGGTCTTAGGAGTCGGACTAATGGCTGATATAGTCCGAACCTATCTTGAGAGTGAGTTTGAAGGCGGGCGTCATGCTCGGCGGGTAGGAAAGATCGAAAATCTGTAGGGCACAGCGAACTAGGAGACGAAAGAGGAGATGACAATGAGTACAGTACATATTATCCGGCACCCCTTGGTTCAGCACAAGCTGACAATGATTCGTGATAAGAACACCGGGCCGAAGGATTTTCGAGACCTGGTTGAAGAGGTGTCTCTGTTGATGGCCTATGAAGTAACCAGGGACATGCCTCTTGAAGAAGTCGAAGTAGAAACACCGATCTGCACCACGAAAGGACATACCATCTCTGGCAAGAAGGTGGGCATTATTCCTATCCTGCGGGCAGGCCTGGGTATGGTAAACGGTATCCTTCGCCTAATTCCTACAGCAAAAGTAGGGCACGTTGGTTTGTACCGCGATCCTGAGACTCTCGAGCCAGTAGAGTATTACTGCAAACTGCCAGCTGATGTTGAAGAACGTGAGCTGATAGTTATCGACCCCATGCTGGCTACTGGTGGTTCTGCTGTTGCAGCCATTAATTACTTGAAAAAACGGGGTGCACACAACATCAAGCTGATGTGCCTGCTGGCTGCTCCGGAAGGAATTGAGCGGATTCAACAAGAACATCCAGATGTGGAGATCTTTACTGCCGCAGTGGATGAGCGTCTGAACGAGCATGGTTATATCATTCCCGGTTTGGGAGATGCGGGAGACCGTCTCTTTGGTACCAAATAACGAGGCAGTGCGGAGGGATAGCGTGCACAAACGTCCATCATGGGACGAATATTTTATGCAGATTGCTGACTTAGTCAGCAGCCGTTCGACCTGCCTCCGCCGACAAGTTGGCGCCCTGTTAGTAAAAGAGCGGCGGATTATCGCCACCGGCTACAACGGGGCGCCTCGTGGATTGCCTCACTGTGCTGAAGTAGGCTGTCTCAGACAACAGTTGGGTATTCCTTCGGGAGAAAGACATGAAATTTGTCGCGGTATTCATGCTGAACAGAATGCTGTTATTCAAGCTGCGCTCTATGGAGTGAGTACCGAAGGAGCCGTACTGTACTGTACGACTCAGCCATGTGCCCAGTGCACAAAGATGCTCATCAATGCAGGAGTAAAGCGCATTGTATATTATGGGGACTATCCCGATCCCTTGGCTCAGGAATTACTGCAGCAGGCAGATGTAGTGGTGGAACGGTGGACCAATCACGAGGAGGGATGACATGACACCATCCCATCTTTTGCTTCCGTTTCTGATAGCATTTGGAGTAACCTTTGCAGTTACCCCCCTTATTAAACGCCTGGCTCCGAAGCTTGGCCTAGTTGACCAGCCAAATCCACGGCGGATCAACAAGGTGCCTATGCCGACTGGAGGCGGGCTTGCTGTGTTTGCCGGTTTTGCTGTGGCGGCGCTCTTTGCTGGAGTAACCGAGATGTTCCCAACTTTAGCAGCTGCTGCAGTGATCTTGGTCATTGGCCTGATTGATGATCGAGTAGGTCTAAAGGCTTCATGGAAGTTTCTTGGTCAGCTTCTTGGAGTCTTAATTTATGTGACGTGGGGCAGCCGGATAGAATTTGTAAGCAATCCTTTTGGCGGTATGTTTTATTTAGGCTGGCTGTCGATTCCCGTTACGATCTTCTGGTTCTTGGCCCTCATTAATCTGATGAATTTTATTGATGGCCTAGATGGCCTCGCTGTAGGCATTACTTTAATAGCTGCCCTGACGCTCTTGAGTTTGGCGTGGGATTTGGGCCGCTCTGAAGCGGCGGTACTCTCTGCAGTCTTGATTGGAGTGAGTGCAGGTTTCTTGCCTTTCAACTTCAATCCAGCCAAGCTGTTCTTGGGCGATTCGGGTGCCATGCTCCTTGGTTTCTTACTAGCCCTTATTTCAACAGAAGGTGCGTTGAAAGGGGCGGCCACCATTGGTCTTTCTGTTCCAATCCTCATCTTCGCCCTTCCCATTGTTGATACTGTCTGTGCCATTGTGCGCCGAACCCAGAATGGAGTTCCATTTTACCAAGCAGATCAAGATCATTTCCACCATCGCATGCTGAAGCTTGGGCTTACTCAGCGCCAGGTGGTTCTTGTAGCATATTTCTTATCCAGTGTATCAGCGTGTGCAGCGCTCTTTACCGCGCGGTACGCTTGGGCGGCCTTTATTTTAGTACCATTAGTGGGGGCAGCTTTCTTGTATGGTTCAGCGCGGGTTGGGATGATTCAAGTTCCATCATCTAAGTTTAAGTACGAGCGGAGATTATGATAATGCCTAAATTTGCAGTTGTCTTTGGAACTCGTCCAGAAGCCATCAAGATGGCGCCTGTCATAAAGAACATGCAGGATAAGCCCGGGTGGGATGTGCGGGTGATCAGCACAGGTCAGCATCGTGAAATGCTGGACCAGGTGTTGGATGTGTTTCAGATCAAGGCCGATTATGACCTAAATATCATGGCCCATGGACAGACGTTGACCGACATTACTTCCCGAGTTCTCTACGGAATGGGCCGCATTTTTGCTGAATGGCTTCCTGATTTAGTTTTAGTACACGGTGATACGACTACTGCCTTTGCAGCGGCCTTGGCTGCCTTTTATGCAGGAGTGCCGGTAGCCCACGTGGAAGCCGGATTGCGTACCGCCGATCTGTACAACCCATTTCCTGAGGAAGCTAACCGCAGGTTGATAGACGTTCTCGCCGAGCTTCATTTTGCTCCGACCGAGCAGGCTGCCGCAAATCTGCGCTGTGAGGTGGGAGGAACGGCGGAGATCTATGTAACAGGCAATACGGTCATAGATGCACTGTTGAGTGTGGTCGAAAGAGACTACAAATTCAATAACCCCACATTAGCCGAACTCGATTTTTCCCGCCCTGTAATCGTTGTGACAGTGCACCGGCGGGAGAACTGGGGACAGCCCTTAGTAGGAATCTGCCGGGCTTTGAAGAAGGTTGTAGAGGACCATGATTGCCAGATTGTGGTGGCCATGCACCGCAATCCTGCACTGCAGAAGGTCTTTTTCGACACGCTGGCGGGACACGACCGAATTCACTTGATTGATGCTCCCGATTATCGGGAATTTGCAAATCTTATGCAGAGGGCGAAGCTGCTCCTGACCGATTCTGGCGGCCTTCAAGAGGAGGCACCTGCGCTGAATGTGCCTGTCTTGGTGCTGCGTGAGCAGACAGAGCGTCCAGAAGGGGTAGCCGCAGGAACCTGCCGAGTTGTAGGGACCTCGCCAACCAATATCTATGAAAGTGTTTCTGAGCTTTTAACAGATGCTCAGCTTTATAGTAAAATGGCCCAGGCGCCTAATCCCTATGGTGATGGCCGGGCAGCTCATAGAATATGCAGCGTTCTTGAGCAGAAATATTCGGTATAACGGAGGAACAAGCATGACAATGAGACCTGATGAGATTGTGGCGATTCTGCGTCGTCAAATTGAGGAATTGGATTCAGATCTAAAAGTCGAAGCAGAAGGTACAGTATTAACAGTAGGCGATGGAATTGCGCGGGTATATGGCCTGCAGGAAGCCATGGCCGGTGAGCTGTTGGAGTTCCCTGGTAATACCTATGGCATGGTCCTCAACTTAGAGCATGATAACCTTGGTGCCGTTATCCTTGGTCCCTATGAACACATTAAGGAAGGTGACACGGTCAAGCGCACCGGACGCATCGTAGAGGTTCCCGTAGGTGAAGAGCTGATTGGACGGGTAGTTAATCCGTTAGGTCAGCCGCTGGACGGTAAGGGGCCGATCGGTGCCAAGAAATTTAGACCGATTGAATCTCAAGCTCCAGGTGTTGTGGACCGGCAGGCTGTTTCGCAGCCGCTGCAGACAGGTCTCAAAGCTGTTGACTCGATGATCCCTATAGGTCGGGGGCAGCGTGAGCTCATTATCGGAGACCGGCAGACTGGTAAGACAGCCATCGCTATCGATACTATTTTGAATCAGCATGATCAAGATGTTATCTGTATCTACGTTGCTATCGGCCAAAAGGCTTCTACAGTAGCAGGTGTGATTGACACTTTGGAAAAACATGGTGCAATGAAGTACAGCATCGTGGTTTCGGCTACTGCGAGTGAGCCTGCACCTCTGCTTTACATAGCACCTTATGCAGGGGCAGCTATGGCCGAAGAGTTTATGTACAGCGGCAAGGATGTCTTGATTGTTTACGATGATCTAAGTAAACATGCCACAGCTTACCGAGAGATGTCGCTGTTGCTGAGACGACCTCCCGGTCGGGAAGCTTTTCCGGGTGACGTGTTTTACATTCATTCTCGTCTCCTCGAGCGGGCGGCTAAACTCAATGATGAATTAGGCGGCGGCTCCATGACTGCTCTGCCAATCATTGAGACTCAAGCTGGAGACATTTCCGCTTACATTCCTACTAACGTTATCTCGATTACAGACGGACAGATCTTCTTGGAGTCGGACTTGTTCTACGCGGGCGTCAGGCCAGCTATCAGTGTGGGACGTTCCGTATCTCGTGTTGGTGGCGCAGCTCAAGTGAAGGCTATGCGTCAGGTAGCAGGTATGCTCCGTCTAGACCTATCACAGTACCGTGAGTTGGCTGCATTTGCCCAGTTTGGTGCTGACCTTGATCGAGCAACTCAGGCACGCTTGGCTCGGGGTGAACGCATGGTTGAAATCCTCAAACAAGAACAGTACAAACCCATGCCAGTGCCCGAGCAGGTAGTTTCAATCTATACAGCTACAAACGGCCATCTCGACGATATTTCTGTGGACGATGTGCTCAAATTCGAGAAGGAATTCTTGGCCTATATTCGACGGGAAAGAGCTCACATTCTTTCTGAACTAGACGAGAAGAAAGAAATTACCGATGAAATCAGGGCAGAACTAGAAGATGCAATTAAGACATTTAAGCGTTCCTTTGTTAAATAGGGGGTGGCAGAGTGGCACAATCCAGCCGAGAAATTAAGCGGCGCATGAACACAATCGGCAGTATTCAGCAGATAACAAAAGCCATGGAAATGATCGCTGCTTCCAAGCTGCGGCAGGCTCAGACTAACGCACAAGCCACGCGCCCCTTCTTTGCTAGGCTTCAGGTGTCGCTGTCCAGAGCTTTGGCCGCCGCGGAGCGGGTAGGCGAAGAACTTCCGCCCATCGCCACAAGCCGCGAGGGAGACCGCCACTGCTTAGTTGTTATCACATCTGATAAGGGTTTAGCAGGCGGTTACAATGCTAACGTTTTGCGGAGGGCTTCGGAGTTTCTGACTCATAACCCTCAAACCCAGCTGATTGTGGTCGGACGGAAGGCGCGCGACTATTTCCGTCGGCGGAATTACGATATTCTCGCTGAGTTCGTCCATTTGGGCGACGATTTGACCACAGGGCATGCCCATCAGATCGGTCAAGTCATCTATGATTTCTATGTACATGATCTCTTTGATAAAGCAAGCATTCTTTATACCAAGTTTATAAACACTGTGGTTCATCGGGTAGAGATACGGCCTATTCTGCCGATTACGCAGGCTTATACCGCAGATTATGAGAGCAGCGACAAGAGCTTCGATGCGGTGTATTTCTATGAACCATCGCTGGCAGAGGTGTTAGATTCGGTTGTTCCGCTGTTTATTGATGGAGCTATATATCAATCTTTGATGGAATCGAAGGCCAGCGAATTTGGTGCACGTATGACAGCGATGCGCAACGCTAGTGATAATGCATCGGAACTGATTAGAGAGCTGACTTTATCATATAACCGTGCTCGTCAGGCACAAATTACTAAGGAAATCGCAGAGATTGTGGGCGGTGCAGATGCCCTTGAATCGCGTTAAATGAGGGGGATATGAATGAGTGCAAATGTAGGACGAGTTGTCCAAGTAATTGGACCCGTTGTGGACGTAGAATTTGAACCAGATAGACTGCCCGATCTCCTGAATGCTATTAAGATCGATACAGAAGGGCAGCATGGCAGAATAAATCTTACACTAGAAGCCGCCCAGCATCTTGGCAACAACGTGGTGCGCTGCATTGCAATGGCTTCGACAGATGGACTGCAGCGCGGCATGGAGGCGGTTGACCTCGGCCAGCCCATTTCTGTCCCAGTCGGCCCGGGTACATTGGGCAGGGTTATGAATGTATTGGGCGAACCGATCGACGAGGCTGGTCCAGTTAAGGCTGAAGAGCATCGGGCTATTCACCGCCCGGCTCCTGCTGTCGACGAGGTCGAGCCTGCTACTACTATTCTAGAAACAGGAATCAAGGTCGTTGACCTGCTGGCTCCCTACGCCCGGGGTGGAAAAATTGGGCTCTTTGGTGGTGCCGGTGTAGGCAAGACCGTACTTATTATGGAGCTTATCCGCAACATCGCTCAAGAACACGGCGGTTTCTCAGTTTTCGCCGGAGTGGGCGAGCGGACCAGAGAAGGTAATGAGCTGTATACCGAGATGAGTGAATCTGGCGTTATTGATAAGACTGCCATGGTATTTGGTCAGATGAACGAACCTCCTGGTGCCCGTCTCCGGGTGGGCTTGACTGCGCTTACTATCGCCGAGTATTTCCGCGATGTCATGCGTCAAGACGTGCTTCTGTTTATTGACAACATCTTCCGTTTTACTCAGGCTGGTTCAGAGGTTTCAGCTTTGCTGGGCCGCATGCCTTCAGCAGCTGGTTATCAGCCGACTTTGGCGACAGAGATGGGTCAGCTCCAGGAACGGATTACGACTACAAAGCAGGGCTCAATTACGTCGATTCAGGCTATTTATGTACCAGCCGACGACTACACTGACCCGGCTCCAGCCACGACCTTTGCGCATCTAGATGCTACTACTAACTTGGAGCGGCGAATCGCTGAAAAGGGAATCTATCCAGCGGTAGACCCCCTGGCATCTACGTCTCGCATCCTCAGCCCTGATATTGTCGGTGAGGAGCATTATCGGGTAGCTCGAGGTGTTCAGCAGGTACTGCAGCGTTATGCTGAGCTGCAGGATATTATCGCCATTCTCGGTATGGACGAACTGTCTGAAGAAGACAAGATTACCGTAGCTCGTGCTCGGCGCTTAGAGAGATTCCTCTCGCAGCCCATGTTTGTGGCCGAAGCCTTTACCGGCCAGCCAGGGCGCTATGTGCCTTTGAAAGAAACCATCAGAGGCTTCAAGGAGATCTTAGAAGGCAAGCACGACCACCTACCGGAGAACGCGTTTTACATGGTAGGAACCATCGACGAGGCTGTAGAAAAAGCCAAAGCCATCGCGAAGGAGAATGTCTAATGGCCAGCTTTCGGTTTGAGGTGGTGACTCCGGAGCGCATCGTGGTGCAGCAGGATGTGGAGTATGTTTCACTGCCAGGTAAGGGTGGTCAGTTTGGAATTCTGGCCAATCACGCTCCCATTGCCGCCGCTTTAGATATCGGGGTCGTGGAATTCGGCCCACGTGAAGGTGAGCGCGAGCAGATTGCTTTGGGGGGCGGCTTCGCCGAAATGAATGGCAAGACCTTAACCGTAATGGGATACACTGCTGAGCGGGCTGAGGAGATCGATGTTGAGCGTGCCGAAGCTGCTAAAGAGCGGGCAGAGCGGAGGCTAGCTCAAAAAGAAGCGGACATCGACTTCATGAGAGCCGAAATTGCACTAAAGAAAGCCCTAGTGCGCATCCGGGTGGCAAACAACAACCGCAATAAGAAATAAAGAGAGGAAGGCTGAGTCCTTCCTCTCTTTTGCATATTGGGCATTATATGGGTGCATACTATCACCGAGGTGGTGACCGTATGCGGCGATTTCAACAATATAAGAATCGTTTTGGATACTGGTGGCGCAGGATTTCTTGGAGGAATTTCCTCCGTTTTGCTACGGTGGCTGTGGCCGCCTTGATTGTTGGTATTTCGGCGGGAGTGTATTTCAACTTACCTGTATTGGAGCCAGCTCCTTCTACAGCTCCTCAGTTACTTGAAGAAGAGGTTCTTGCAGCTGTAGTGCGGGACCAGGTTCATCGCGTTTTGGAGGAATCGTACCCTTGGGTATTGGAGGAACCAGCGGTTCCAGTCGCGGTAGAACCACCCCCTCCGTCGCTGCCTAATCCTACCGAACAGCGTCCGGAGGCTGTAGAGGTAGTATCATTTGATCACTTGATTTGGCCAGTTAAAGGAGAGATTTCGACACCGTTCGGCTGGTATCGGCACCCTGTTTATAACGATTGGCGGTTTAACTCCGGTGTTGAACTGGCTGTAGAGGACGATAACGTGCGGACTGTTCTGCCTGGTAAGGTGGTATCTGTGACTTCCAGCGATACCGAAACCGAGTTGGTTATTGATCATGGCGGAGGCTGGCAGAGCCGCTATCGGTCTATTGAAGGCCTTACAGTGGTGCCCGGTCAAGAAGTGAAGCAGAATCAAACTATCGGCCGGGCAGCAGATGGAGCGATACACTTCAGCTTGTCGCATAATGGCGAGCCTGTAAATCCCCAAGCCTTTCTGCGGTAGCCTAAGCATAATCGCCTTCTCCTAGCATATAAATGTAGCAAAAAGCTGCTAGGGGGAGCGAACATGAGGGACTATATCCGCAAACGGGTGGTGGATGTCAGCCACTATATAATAAAGACAAATGCGACCGTACGTCAGGCAGCTTCGGTATTCGGTGTCAGTAAGAGCACGATCCATAAGGATGTGACCGAAAGGCTGCCCCGGATCAATAAGGAACTGTCGCGGCAGGTCAAGAAGGTCCTCGAGCTCAATAAGTCCGAACGGCATATTCGTGGAGGAGAAGCAACCCGGCAGAAATACAGTAAGAGCTCAGAAGCCTCCTAAGAAGTTTATGCCAAAGAGAACAGGATTTGCCCCAGGTTTGTCGAAAACTAGTGAAGTGATTCGTCTACTAAGGGGGCAAATGAACATGTTAGGACTTGACATCGGAATTGACTTAGGTACAGCCAATATCTTGGTCTATGTACGACGCAAAGGGGTTGTCATCAGCGAACCTACCGTTGTGGCCATGGATATAGATACCCAAAGGGTGTGTGCTATCGGCAGAGAAGCTCGGGAGATGATTGGGCGGACGCCGGGCAATATTAGAGCTATTCGGCCCCTTAGTGATGGTGTGATTGCAGATTATCAGATTACTGAGGAAATTTTGAAGGCGTTTATTAAGAAGGCTGTCGGCCGGAACCGCTTATTCCGGCCGCGAGTTGTGATCTGTGTACCTTCTGGTGTTACTTCTGTGGAGAAGCGAGCTGTGCTTGAAGCAGCTATCCAGTCTGGTGCTAAAGATGTTTATTTGATCTCTGAACCTATTGCTGCAGCGATTGGCTGTGGGTTAGACATTGCCGCTCCTCACGGCAGCATGGTAGTTGATATCGGGGGCGGCACGACTGACATCGCAGTAATCTCCCTCGGTAGTGAAGTTGTATCCGAATCTCTGCGGGTAGGAGGCGCCGATTTTGAAGAAGCAATCGTGCGCTACATTCGCCGCGTCCACAATCTAGCCATTGGCGATCGCACTGCAGAAGAAATCAAGATTACAATCGGGACAGCTCTACCAGGAATGGACAAGACTATGGAAGTGCGAGGGAGAGACCTGGTTACGGGACTGCCTGCAACTATTGAGCTATCTTCCGATGAGATTTATACCTCTCTGGAAGAGCCTCTGCGCGCTATTGTTGATGCCATTAAGGGCGTCTTAGAGATCACTCCGCCTGAATTAGCTGCTGACATAGTAAACAAAGGTATGGTTCTTACTGGCGGCGGGTCACTGTTGGATGGCTTGGTTCAGCTGATTCAAGAGGAAACCTTGGTACCCGTTGAACTGGCCGAGGATCCCCTTACCTGCGTCGCTCGCGGTACTGGTGAGGTCTTGGAACGTTTAGATGAACTGACAAAGCGTGCTGCCTTGACCACTCTTTCAGCCCGGAGAAGATAATTTTTCTATCAGTAGTCTAAAGACTTGGAGAAATCCTCCGATAACATGATCAAGAGTATGACCGGGCAAAGGAGGTGGCAGGATGCTGAGAGGTTTATACACCGCGGCCTCAGGTATGTTGGTTCAGCAGGCCAAGACTGATGTTCTAAGCAACAATCTATCGAATGTTTCTACGGCAGGATTTCAGCGCCAGGCACCCCATGTTTACGCTTTTCCCGAGATATTGATTTCGCGTGTACATAATGGGCAAAGCACTCCGATCGGGAGCCTTGGCACTGGAGCTCTAGTAAATGGCGATCGCTCCTCGTTTGCACCTGGTGCTCTAAAAAATACAGGCAATCCCCTGGATGTTGCCCTGGTAGGAGCAGGCTTCTTCGGGATCGAGACGCCCGATGGCCCCCGCTATACCCGAGATGGGCGTTTTACCGTTAACGCATCCGGCTGGCTGGTGACTTTAGATGGCAATCGGGTGCGGGGTGAACGGGGACCGATCTTGGTCAATGGAAACGAAGTAACCATTGATGAGCAGGGACAGATTTATGTTGACGGTCAATTTGTGGACAAGCTCCTGATAGTTGAGTTCAATGACCGCGATGGGCTTATCCGCAGAGGAGCTAACCTTTATGAGGCCACTGAGGAAGCAGGCCTTCCATTCCGCTATACAGATACAACTGTAGTTCAGGGTGCGGTGGAAATGGCTAACGTCAATGTAATTCGAGAAATGGTTAATCTCATTTCGGCACAGCGTGCCTATGAGGCGAATGCTAAGGTTGTCCAGGCTTACGATGAGACACTTGGCAAGGCTGTAAATGATATTTAAGATACACAAACAGGGGTAACAGGCTGGACTGGTTTACAGAGGCCTTAGCTGCCATCGAACGACGGAGATGGCGGCACTCCCCCTGCCGTTGTGTGTTATACACAAGGAGGGTTTAATAATGATGCGTTCTTTGTGGACTGCTGCATCAGGAATGACCGCGCAGCAGTTCAAGATCGACACTATTTCTAACAACCTGGCCAACGTAAACACAACTGGGTTTAAGAAGAGTCGTGTTGATTTTCAAGATCTGCTTTACCAGACACATAAGTATGCTGGTACACCCACAACTGCTGGTGCGCAGGTGCCGACTGGGATCCAGATCGGTCATGGTGTGCGTCCAGTAGCTACCCAAAGAATCTTTTCCCAAGGAACCTTTCAGCAGACTGATAACCCCATGGACATTGTGATCGAGGGAGACGGTTTCTTCCAGATCCTGCTGCCTGATGGGGGCATTCGTTATACTCGTGACGGTGCCTTCAAGATGGACAGCGATGGGCGCATAACTACTTCAGATGGTTTCCCCTTGGAACCTGAGATCATCGTCCCCGCAGATGCCATTGATTTCAGCGTTGGTTCCGATGGTACCGTCACAGTACTGCGCCCAGGGATGAATGAGCCTGAGACCATCGGTCAAATTGAACTGGTTCGCTTTGTAAATCCCGCCGGGTTGAAGAGCGAGGGCAGCAACCTCTTTACTGCAACGGCGGCCAGTGGCGCGCCTATGATCGGTACTCCTGGACTTGATGGATTTGGCAAGTTAGCCCAAGGCTGGCTTGAAATGTCTAACGTGCAGGTAGTAGAGGAAATGGTGAATATGATCGTGGCTCAAAGGGCTTACGAAACTAACTCCAAAGCTATCCAGGCTGCAGATGATATGCTGCAGACCGCCAACAACCTCCGCAGGTAAGAGCAGTGATTAAAAAGGCTGTGTTGGCTGTACTTTTCCTCTGCTTGATACCTGCACAGGTATTTGCCCAAGCGGTTGTAACTCTTATGGAGGAAGCGTGGGTAGATACGGCTGCAGTGCTCTTGGGTCAAATTGCAGATATTGAAGGAGACCCGGAGGTTATCGAAGTGCTGGCTCAAGTCGATTTGGGAACTGCACCCATCGCTGGAGCCAGCCGCAGGCTTACTATCGGCCAGATTGAGGTGCGTCTGCGGCGGGCTGGTATAAATCCGCGAGATTTGGAGTTCGCAGGAGCTTCTGAAGTCTTAGTCTTCAGGGGTGTCTCCGAGGTGCCTAAAGTAGAAGCTGCAGCAGGGGGTTACCCCGTGGTGGTAGCAGCTCGAGATATTCCCCGGCTGCACATCATTACTGTTGATGATCTCGAAGTGCGCTATGAGGACCGGCCCGGTGTCCAGTGGAATGCTGGCAGCATTGAGGAGTTCATCGGTAAGCGGGCCGTACGCAGCTTCTCCAGCGGGACTATTCTCACACCAGCTGGGGTTGAAGTTCCTCCGCTAATTGAGAGGGGAAGTGCAGTCACAATTATTTCTAAAACCGGTTCGATCCAAGTCTCAGCGCCCGGCATTGCAAGAGCTTCTGGTGGTTTGGGCGAAGTAATTCCTGTAGAGAACACCACTTCTAGACAGATTGTTTATGGTGAAATCTTGGATTCAGAGACTGTATTCGTTAATGTAGGGGGGCAAGGACAGTGAAATACCGCAGGACAGCAGTACTGCTTCTGATTATATGTGTTGCGGCAGCTGGCCAGGTTTTGGCTTCTTCCCTCTTCCCCCTTGATGATGGCGGCTCAATGTTCGCTGACCGCAAAGCACGGAACCTAGGCGACTTAGTCACGGTAATCATTGTAGAGCAGGCTCAGGCTCGACAGAGTGCCAATACATCAACCGGCAAGGACTCCCAGGTTCAGGTGGGGCCTGGCTTGGGTGTTTTGGCAGACCTAATTCCGCTGTTTGGTATGGGCGGCGGCGATTCGTTTACCGCTTCAGGCCAGACAACCCGCGGCGGAAGTTTAACAGCCAAGGTAACAACGAAGGTTGTCGAGGTTCTGCCCAATGATACGCTTCGCATTGAGGGACGTCAATCCATCGTCATCAATGGAGAGGAACAAGAGATTATTCTGCGGGGTATCGTTCGCAGTCAGGATATCGCTGCAGATAATACAGTTTTATCTCTCTTTGTAGCCGATGCAGAGATCTCTTTCGTCGGCACCGGGATTGTTGCTGATAAGAATGACCCTGGGATTATCACCAGGATTTTCAACTGGTTGTTTTAAAAGGAGGAGTCATAATGGCTAGGCGTATTTGGACGGCAGCGCTGCTCGTGGTGCTGATCGTGACAGGTCAGGGTTTTGCCCAGCAGGTGGAAAGCCTGCGTTATGACACTCCTGTTGTGCGGGTGAAGGACATTGCCCGGCTTCATGGAGTTCGAGACAACCAGATTTATGGATTAGGCTTGGTTGTTGGCCTCCAGGGCACAGGCGACAGCAGCGGCTCTAGAGCCAATGTCCAGATGATCGCCAATATGCTTGAAGGCTTTGGAATTTCGGTATCCGCCAATGATTTAAGAATGCGGAATATAGCCGCGGTCATGGTCACAGCTGATATTCCAACGTCTGTTCGGACGGGGGATCGCATTGATGTGACCGTGTCTTCCATCGGTGATGCCCGCAGTCTACAGGGAGGATTTTTGCTGCAGACACCGCTACAGGCAGCTAATGGTCAGATTTATGCTGTAGCGCAGGGTCCTCTGTCTATCGGCGGACTACAGGGACGGGGAAGCACAGGGAACAGCCATGCGACAGTTGCCTTGGTTCCTAATGGAGCTATTGTGGAACGGGAAATTGATTCGGTATTGAGTCAGGATAACATTGTCTCCATTGTGCTCAACCAGCCTGATTTCACTACTGCAGCCCGCTTGGTCGATGTGATTAACCAGGTTTACGGTAATCAGACCGCGTTTGCTCGTGATCAATCAACGGTCGAGGTTCAGGTTCCTTTAGAGTATCGCTATAATATTGTAGGCTTTATCGCACAGATAGAAGAACTGCCCATCAGGCCCGATACTAATGCTCGAGTTGTCATCAATGAGCGGACCGGAACGGTGGTAATGGGTTCATCAGTCAGGATTGCACCGGTGGCCGTATCCCACGGAGGCATCCGTATCACAATTGAACCTGAGGTTCAGCAGATAGACGAAGGATTTGCCATCATCGGTGAGGAAATTATCCATCAAACTGCAGTCTTAGATGGCAGTACTAGTGTTCAGGACTTAGTAGATGCTCTGAATGCCATTGGGGCAACGCCTCGGGATATAATTGCTATACTGCAGGCAGTGAAAGCTTCGGGCGCACTCTTTGGCGAGCTGATTATTATTTAGGCGGTGGTTGACCATGCGTACAGTATGGGATCCAGGCATGAACTTAACGGCCAAGGCCGAGCAGACTGCACGCAAGAACCTGTCTTCTTCTAAGAAAGCGCTGCAGGAAGCATCGGAACAGTTTGAAGCGCTTTTCTTGAACGTTCTTTTGTCCGAAATGCGTAAGACGGTTCCAGATAACGAGCTGTTTGGTGGAGGCCGTGCGGAGAAGATCTTCCAATCAATGCTCGACCAAGAAATCGCAGATAATGCTGCCCGGAGCCAGAGTCTCGGTTTAGCCAAGATGATTTACGAGCAGATGGAGCGCTACGTGCCTGATGAGGACTAGTGTTATCATATGTTAAGGGCAATAGAACTCTGCAGGTGCTTTCACTTGCAGAGTTTTTTGATCGGCAGGAGAATGATTATGTTTCCAGAATGTATAAGTTTGAACGGAGGGACTGGCCAGTGAAGCTAGCACGGACTCTCTTGTGCACTTTTTTATTGCTTATTTTCGTTGTTTTCTCAGGGCATGCGGCTCTGCCTCTCGACCTGCAGGTCGAGCCGAGCAAAGTTACGCTTACCTTAACTAAGGATGAGGGTCAGTCTTACCATGTGTGGCACACTACGAATCCTATGAAGGTCGTAGTCGATGCGGAGAAGAATCCCTGGGGACCTGCTCAGCAGATCAAGGTCCAGGATGTGGCGTTAAAGGTAGTGCGCTGGTCTGCTCACGCAGATGGAACGGCACGCCTCGTTATGGAGTTTGACTATCGTCTGCCAGCGCCACTTGTGAGTGAAACAGAGGATCGCCTGATTATAGAAGTGGCGAAAGAGTATGTGGAATCATCTGAACAGGTGGTTAGTACTGGAGTTCGGTACGGTCACCAGCGTAGGGCTAGTTCGGCTGGGCCTAATATCGTTAACTACCTCAAGATCGATGCACTTAGACCGGGTGTTGAGATTAAGCTTGTGCTTGCGCAAGAGACAGTACGCGGCCGGGAACGAGTGAGCAGTATGGCCCTTCGTTCTGAAGCTATCGCTGCCGTCAATGGAGCCTTTTTTGCTGGCGATGGGCGTCCTTTAGGACTTTTTGCTATCGACGGTGATCTGATTAGTGA
The DNA here is from genome assembly GCA_937988745.1 of uncultured Peptococcaceae bacterium. GTDB lineage: Bacteria > Bacillota > Limnochordia > Darwinibacteriales > Darwinibacteriaceae > JAAYMS01. The sequence continues at coordinate 18,771 of CALKAR010000253.1, read as the reverse complement.
ACCTTATGCGAAACGAACGGCTATTGGGCTTGGGCCTGGAGTTGCGCTCATTGACGCAGTCGATTTCCAGGGGACTGTCCGTTTGCCTGATGGAAAGGAACATCCTGTCACAGGAATTAATCGTCCACGGCTGCAGGATGACATGATTGTGTATACCCGCCGTTACGGAACCAGTACCGGTACCAATGTGTACGGCTGGGACGCTGTAGTTGTCGATGGAACCGTTGTAGGTATATACCAGGGTAATGCAGATATTCCAGAAAATGGATTCGTTCTTTCGGGGCACGGTGCCGCTCGAGATTTTCTCGCGGAACTGCAGGTTGGCGACTCCGTTGAGGTCGATCTTTTACTTGAGCCTGATTGGTTTGCTCTGGGAGTCGAGCAGATTATCGGTGGAGGCCCGCGTCTAGTCCGTGATGGAATGGTACATATTACAGGAGAGGCTGAGCTCTTCCAACCAGATGTACTTGTGGGGCGCGCTCCACGGACAGCTTTAGGATTAACGGCCGATCACAAACTTCTGCTGGTTACCGTTAATGGGCGGCAGCCGGGCATCAGTGTTGGTATGACCTTGGCTGAGCTGGCTGAACTGATGATAGAGTTAGGCGCGGTCCAGGCGATGAACCTTGACGGCGGGGGATCTACCACTATGGTGATTCGCGACCGGGTCTTGAATCTGCCATCTGACGGCATTGAACGAGCAGTCAGCAACGCTATTGTGGTGATCACGCCTGAGAGTCGAAGGTAAGGAGTGGCTTTTTAAATGACCAAATTCTCCCGATTGTTAGTGATCGGACTGTGCTTTATTATTTTTTCCGCAGGATGCTATGCCATAGAGATTTTTCCCCTGGGCGACGTAGTGCCGGGGTTAATGGGTATAGGTAAGACCGTTGTTGCTGGACAAGACATCGAAGAGTTCGATGTAGAGGTTCTGGGAATTGTTCCTCAGACCCCGCCTACACCTGATTTGATTCTCGTGCGTTTGAGTGGAGAAGTGATCGACCGCACAGGTGGAATAGCTTCCGGAATGAGCGGGAGCCCTGTTTATATTGATGGAGCTTTATTGGGAGCGGTCAGTTACGGCTACTCGCTTGCTGATCATCGCATCGCTATGCTGACCCCTGCTCAGGCTATGCTGGATCTCATGGATCGGCTGCCTTATGCAGAGGCGGGTAATGAAGTTTACAGAGATGTTTCCGAAGAAATGGTGGCGATGAAATCACCGGTAGTTGTGTCAGGCATCGGGGGTCGTGCTCTAAATTATTTGAGGGAATCCCTGCCGCAGCTGCATTTTGCTGATGTGCCAGCTTTAGCTCATCGGGTCGATGTTGAGCCAGGCAGGCTTGAACCAGGCAGCGCGTTTGCGGTGCAGTTGATGCGCGGTGATTTTCAGGCAGCTTCGTTTGGTACTGTAACCCATGTAGATGAAGACGGCCGCTTTGTGGGCTTCGGTCATCCGTTTACCCACTTGGGCAGTGTTGAGTTTTTCGCAGCCGACGCCTATGTACACTACACTATGCCCAGCATTGATTTTCCTTATAAGATTCTGTCTGTGGGAGAGCCAATCGGTGGTGTCTTTGAAGATCGCGCGGCAGGAGTGGCAGGCCGCTTAGGTCAGGAACCGCAGTATGTACCAGTGAAAATTATCATTCACGACAAGGATCATGACCTGCAACGGACTTATAATGTGCAGGTTATTACAGAACCTTCCTTAATGATTCCGCTTATCCTGTCTAGCGCCTACCAGGGCGTTGATGCGACTCTTGATCGGGTAGGTGCAGGGACCGCTTATGTACGGCTGCAGTTTGATTCACCTGATATTCCCTATCCCATGATTCGGGAGAATCTTTATTACAGCGATTCAGATATTGCGGTATGGTCGCTTATTGATCTCAACTACGGTTTAGAGCTGCTCGCCAACAACAGTCTCCAAGAGATCGAATTGAGCCAGATTACCGTTGTGATTGAGCTCGCCGAGGAGCGGCAGACTGCCTCCATCGAGAAAGCGGTACCTCGTCTTTCCACTGTTGTTCCAGGTGATAGCTTAGAAGTCGAAGTCACAATTCGTCCCTACCGTCAAGAGCCAGAAACCCGGATCCTGCGGATTGATATTCCCGAAGATACCATGCCCGGACTGTTAACGGTTACGGTGCGCAGTGGAGCTGAAGGATATTATGTGTCAAAACCTCCGGTACATGTCTCTTTAGCCACTGAATATGACGACGATGAAGAGGTCCCACACACTGTTGCTACGGGAGCCGAAAGTCTAGATACGCTGATTACCGATTTTATGGATCGGGAGAAAAATAATGAGATCGTAGCTGAATTCTATCCATTTATTGATTCATTTACCTCTTCCGCCAGAACGCTTGCTGACGAGATAGGAGAGGAAGATTCTGGCGAAGTTGAGGAAACCCTCAGCATTCCTGCTTTTCGCTGGAATGATACCACCACCGAAATGCAGAGTGTCAGACTTTCTACTCAATACGTGATGGAAGGAATGGCCAGTTTTGACATCGAGGTCGTGGCACCAGAGTATTGAAATGGAAAGATAGACAGTAAATACCCAAAGAGCTGGACAGGATTGCGAATGAATTAGTAGAAGGATAGTTAAAGGATTCCGTAAAGATTGGGAGGCAGTGAAATGAGCAGACGATATGTTTCAGCGGCAGCCGTCCTTATCTGCTTATTGTTTTTTGGGGTGTTTTCTCAAGCAGTATATGGGCAGGATGCGAGCACGTTCAATGGCCCCGTTATCAAAGAGATAATAATCGAAGGTAATCAACATCTTGATGACAGCGTCATTGCAGCTGCAATTGTAAAAACTCAAATTGGTCAGCCTGCAGTCGATGAGCTGATCCTTGATGACTTGAGATCGATCTACGATACAGGATATTTTCAAGATGCCTCGGCAACCAAGGAACTTTTGGACGACGGCAGTATTGCAGTAATTTTTAATGTTGTGGAAAACCCTGTCGTTACAGATATAATCTTCCGCAATGCTGGTCAATATGCGATGCGTGACTTTGAACGGCAGATGAAGACACAAAGGGGTCAGGTGCTGAACGTTCTTGATCTCATGGAAGATCTGCAGAATCTTCAGCCTTGGGTTCTCGAGAACTATGGTCGTTTGACCCGGATTGCTAATCTCGAAGCTGATACCCAGGGGCAGATTGTCATTGAACTTTCTGACACAGTTCTTAAAGGCATTAATCTTGTTGGTAATGAAAAGACCAAAGACTTCGTCATCGAGCGTGAGTTGACTTTTCAGCCCGGCGACCCAGTTGACCTGAATGAAATTGACCGCAGTCTGCGCCGCGTTTTGATGCTAGGCTATTTTGATGAGATCAGCCGTGAGTTCTCTGAGGAAGAAAACCCCGATGAGACTGTGCTGACCATCAACCTTAAGGAGCGGAAGACTGGTTCAGCTACTTTCGGAGTAGCGTTTAGTCCTCAGGAGGGTCTGGTGGGCTTCGTCGAAGCTGCAGATGATAACTTCCTCGGCCGCGGCCAACGTGTCAATGCCATGCTGCAGCTCGGCAAAGACATGCGCAGCTATGAGTTTGGTTTCTATGAGCCCTACATTGATTCGGGTGGAACCTCATTAGGTGTCAACCTCTATCGTAAACATGACACTATTGATGATAAGGACGAAGAAGGCGAGCCTCTCAAGATTAAGCAGACCAAGAGTGGTGGAGATCTGACCTTGGGCCGTCCATTTACCGAGTTTACTCGCGGCCGGCTCACTCTGCGGGCAGAGAAGGCTGAATACGATCTGAAGCATGATGATGTAAGAAGCAGGATCGTGGGTATTGGCGTAAACACAAACACTACCGACCACCCGCTTAATCCTACTGAAGGATACCGCAATGATGCCTACGTTGAAGTAGGAACAAAGCTGTTCGGCGGTAATTCACAGTTTGTCAAGCTGCGTTTAAATCACAGCCGCTACTTCGAACTGTTTGATGGCGGTTACGTATTTGCCGTGCGCGGTCTTGGCGGACGTACTTTAGCTGGTGACCTTCCTGAAAGTGAACGCTTTAGAATCGGCGGAGCTGACACTCTGCGCGGTTATTCCCGTGGCTCTAGTGACACTCTCCAGGGAGATAACATGTTGGTCCTGAATGCAGAGTTCCGGTTCCCAATTGTTGAGAAGATTACAGGTGTAGTCTTTACAGACTGGGGTAAGGCCTGGGACAGCGGCGAGAGCCTCAACTTGACCGACATGAACAACAGCTTCGGTGTCGGTGTGCGCCTTGACACACCTCTCGGACTTCTCCGATTTGACTACGGTCTAGGTAAGAATGAGGAGAACAAGCGCTCCGGCCAGTTCTACTTCGGTATTGGTCATACTTTCTAGAATCAGTTAGTGGAGCCAGGCAGCACTTGCTGCCTGGCTTTTTTTGCATTTGTTCGGCGCAAGGCCTCCTTGATATAATTGCGTTGAGGTGAACCTGACTGATGAAACATTGGCAGCACCGTATCACAATTGCAGTGGTGCTTTTCATTTTAGCTACCGCAACAGCATGTGCAGAACAGGAACCAATCGTCCACATGCTCGAAGAAATGGACAGAGAGCTTTCATCTTATTTCACGATGCTGCAAGAGGCTGGGGAAGCAGAGCTCAGTCGGCGCCTTGACGAGTTCCAGGCCCAGCTCGATGAAGAGTATGAAGCGTTCTTCGCGCAACTAGAACAAGAAGGGCAGGAATATGCTGCCTCCCTTCAGGAAGAGTATGGTCCCAAGCTCCTCCGCCTGCAGCTTGAATTACTTCTGCTGACCCTTGATGAAGCCGGAGAACTTGAGCGCATAGAAGCTATGGCAGAACTGCAGCAGGAGATGGAAAACCTTCTCGCCGAGAAGGAAGCAGCACTGCAGGAACGGCTGACAGAATTTGAACAGACTTTGGAAGAAAGATTTTCCCAGTTTCAGCTGGCAGTGAGTCAAGAGATTGAAGAAAGACTGACCGAAGAGTATGCTACCTTCAAGTCTGATTTCCTTTGGGCTTTCGAACACAGTCTGCGTAACTCCTTCGTTAACCGGTAATACTAACGAAGAGAGCAGAGGTGGTGAAAGCTTGACAAAATATCTTCCTTGGATCGCTGTAATTCTGCTGGGAGCAGCGCTGGCGTGGCTTCTCTGGGGTCCAGCCTCGGAACCGCAAGTTGGGGTTATCGATTTGATACGGATAGTCGATGAGAGTCCACGGGCCCAAGAACTCAACCGGATGCTGATGGAACGTTACAACGAGTTGGTCGAAGAGCTGACCGCAGCGGTAGATGAGGAAACGCCAGAAGAGGAGTTAGCAAACCAAGAGCGGCAGGCTTATGCCGAGTATCTAGCATATCGTCAAGAGCTAGAGGCTCAGCTCCAGGCCGAAGTTGACCAAGCGGTAAGGCAGGTTGCAAAGGATAAAGGAATAGCTTTAGTAGTGGACAGTGATGTGGTAAGATTCGGAGGCGTCGACATAAGTTCTGAAGTGATTGCCCGCCTCAAATAAGGGGACAGCCGTGGTGCTGTCCTTTTTTGGTTCCAGCAAATCCCTGAGCTAAAGGGGAGGTAATTTTCCGACTAGGAGAGAATACATTTGGGAGACTGGAGAAAGGTGGTTTTACATCCATGCACAGAACAAAATTAGCAGTAACTGTACTTATTCTCTTCGCACTCTTGGGAACAGCACAGGTGCAGGCAAGGATTATCGCGGTACCTTCAGCAGATGTACTGAGAGATGGTGCCATCGAATTGAGTTTGTTTAATCATCGAGGAAAAACTCACTTGCGCGGCACGGTGGGCATGTTCGATGTCATGGAGGCTGAGGTTGGAGGAATCTTTAGCTCTAAAACCCAACTTCGGACTGCTCTGAAGCTGGCTCTTGTAAAAGAGCAGGCTCAAGTTCCTGGGGTTGGTTTAGGGATGGAAATGACCGATTCTCGAATCGATTTCTACGGGGTGCTCAGTAAGCAGTTGGTAGCAGGTATCCGCGGCCACATAGCGTTTGGCAGTGGGCGCTTTTCTAAGGGTATGGTTGGTTTGAACTACGTCCTGAACCCTGTTCAAGTTAACAAGAATACGCCTCTGTTGAGTCTAGGTGTAGAGTATGATGGCAGTGGGCTAAATACCGGGATAACAGCCAAGTTTGCCCCTAATTTCAGTGCCCATCTCTATTTGTCGGATTTTCAGCGTCTGGGAGCTGGTTTGAATTATCGCTTTTCCTTCTAGGGGTTCCTGCAGCTGCCGTAAGGGGAGATAAACATGGTCTTTCCGCGTCGGATCGATCGGTACATTGTACGTGAATTCCTTGGCCCTTTCTTGTTCTGCGTCTTTGGTTTTACGGTGATCTTGATCAGTGGGCTGCTGTTCGAGCTGACTGATTTGATCTTCGTGAAGAGCGTTCCTGTCAAGACTGTGGGCCGTATGCTTCTCTATAAACTTCCGGGTATGGCCGTTATGACGCTGCCTATCGCCGTCTTATTTGCGACCTTGGTCTCTTTGGGCCGCTTGGTGCAGGACAGCGAGATGAAGGTGCTCCGCGTCAGCGGCCTTTCTTTTCCGCGGATTATTCTATCCGTGGTGGTACTCGGCCTCTTGGTGAGCGTTCTGACCTATTGGGCGAGCGAAGAAATCGTACCCGAGGCTAATCATAAGTTTGAAAATACCCTGCGCAGGATAGTTTTTACTGAAGGGATTCCACTCATTGAGGAAAATGTATTCTTTTATGGTGGTGAGAACCGCTATTTCTATATTGGTGAGGTTGCCAACGATACCCGCGAACTGCGGCACATACTCGTGTATGAGCTGGGACACGGGGCCTTCCCTCGATTGACTACTGCGAAGCGAGGCAGGTTTGAGGACAACGTTTGGGTCCTTTACGACGGAATTGTGCAGGAAATGGACAATGAAGGGTTTGTGACACACGAAACTCGCTTTCAGCAGCTGGAGATTGTTACCGATCAGGGTGCCGATGTGTTTTTGGGGAATCAGCGTACCACAGATGAAATGAATCGTCGCGAACTGCGTGAGCATATTGAGCGGTTCCAAAGAAGCGGATTAAAGGTGCTCTCGTTTGTGGTGGACTATCATATCAAGCTTGCGATGCCCATGTCATCATTCATTTTTGCATTATTTGCAGCTCCAATGACTCTGCACAGCCGTGCTGGACGTTCATTTGGTGTGGCTGTGACCTTGATTGTCCTTTTGCTGTATTATGTTGGCACGTCAGTCGCAAGATCTCTCGGGGTAAACGGTGTGCTTCCACCACTAGTCTCTGCCTGGCTGGTCAACGGAGTATTTGCGCTGATAGGACTCACACTGATTCTCCGCTCGGACCGGGCATAGGCAGCTCTGGAAAGGAAAGTCGAGTCATGCGCCACACGCGAATTATCATCATTTTAGTGATTAGCCTTGTTATTGGGCTTGTTCAAAGTGGACATGCGGCGGCAGCCAGCAGCGTCCGCATCACTGTGGCGCGGGCAGGATGGTACGATGTGAATGAGCAGCTGTTTGTCGGCGAGGGCGATGTAGTTATCGAAGCAGAGGATGTTCGTATCGCAGGAGATTATGTAGAGTGGCGCGCCGCCACAGAAGAACTGGTAGTCTCAGGAAATGTCATCTTTCAGCAGGGAGACAATGAGCTGACCGGTGAGGTTCTCATTTATAATCTCGCGCAAAACCAGGGTGAGTTTTACGATATTCAGACCTTAATCGAGGCTGAAAAAGCAGCTAGTCCGATCTTCCTCCGTTCTGACAAAGTTCTCCTTGATGGAGAGACTTACACCATAGTCGATGGGAGAATTACTACCTGCGACTTAGATGATCCGCACTTTCATATAGCGGTCAAAGAAATTGAGCGGACTGCCGATGATAAGCTGATTATCCGCAAAGCGACCTATTACGAAGGTTCCATTCCTCTTTTCTACTGGCCTTTCTTGGTGATTCCCCTAGACCGTGATTGGCAGGATACCTTGATGGCTCTGCCTGTAATTGGATACAGTACCGACGAAGGATATTATGTCAAAACTACCTTTGACTATTATTTTAACGAGAATTCGTATGGTGCCGTGAATCTCGATTTATATTCGAAGCTGGGCGTAGGCTATGGTTTTACGCACCACTACAAGCTGGGTGTACTCGGTTCGGGTAAGATTGAAGCTTACCAAATTCCCTTTACCGAAGGCCGCAGATTATCTGCTGGGTTCGAGCACGAGTGGGAAAGGGGACCGTGGCGGTTCGTCACGAACAATAAGTACAACGACAAAGACGAGAAACGCAGCATCGACCTGCGCAGCCGTCTAACGCTCAATACAAATCAGATTCAAGCACATTTGACAGGTACCTATCAGGAAAATGCAGGTACGAGGTGGGACCGTTCATGGGATTATAGTGGTGCCTGGCGTCAGCAGCTGGCAGAAGGTTGGCGTTTGAATCTCGATGGCAGTGTGAGCGGCAAAGAAAAGGGCGATGAACGGCTGCGGATGGTGGATTATTTAGCGGAGACGACCTATACTCACCGGAACCACACTTGGGCTTTGGCTGTGGAACAGCAGTATAACCCAGATCTGCTTGATGATGAAGTACAGAAGCCCACATGGCGCAGTGTCAATCGATTACCGGAACTTTCCTGGCGTGTGAATAGTCCCAAGATCACTGGTAGAGTCCTTCCCATTCGCTTTGAGCTTGCAGCTGGCCGTTACCACGAGTTTCCGTCGAATACCGAAGCGCTGCGTCTTAAAGGGACAGTCAACCTGCTGAACCGAACTTGGCGGCCTATGAATGGGACTTCTGTGACTTATGGTGGCGAACTGAGTACCGCAATTTATGATCTGGAGAGTCATCAAATCACTGCCGGTGGAACCGTAAGTCTGAGTCAGCAGCTGGGAAGCAATTTGCGTTTTACGACGCGCTTTACCGAGAAAAAGGTGTGGGGCAGTACGCCTTTCCAATTTGATCGTGTGAACCCGGTTCGCTCACTCAGTCTGCAGCTGAATCGGACGGGTGCTCCTTTTACGTGGAGTGCTCGGACAACCTATAATTTTCTTACCGAAAAGTTCAGCCTGTTGAGTCTGAACGGTAATTGGCAGGCAACAGACCAGCTGACTATCAGCGTCGCTGGGGCTTATGACCTCAACAATGGAGTCTTTGGACGAGTTGTCCCGAGGGTACGGTATACCTCCCGCGATCATCTGGACCGCCCCATTGAATTTCAGCTGGGAAGTATGTATCATGTGGAAAAACAGCTCTGGGAGCGCATTGATCTTCGGGTAGAGGCTCCTTTGGGTGAGACGTGGGTCGTTGGATATGATGCGATTTACGATCCGCAGAGACAAGAATTCAGCCGCGGTCAGATCACCATTGAAAAGGATCTGCACTGCCGTTCTATAACTTTAGCTTATGATCACGTCAAGCAGAATGTAGCGCTGGGCATTACTATAAATGCCTTCCCAACTCTACCCTTCAAGTGGGGCTCTGATACCGGCGTCAGCTTATTTGATTTAGACGATGTGTACGATCTGATCGGGGTTGAGCAGTAATGTATAAGCTGCCGAAATGGACGCTGCTTATTATAGTGGTCACCTTGCTCCTGGCCGCTGCGGGAACCCTCATGTGGCACGGCCAGCAGCGCAAGCAGGCAGATGCGGTGCAGAGCGGTGCTGAACTACCGCTTGAACAAGGTATTCATATTGCTGGTTCTCGGTTGGTCGGCAGGCATGAGGGGAAGCGCCAGTGGGAAATTGCCAGTGCTCGTGTGTTCGACGATGGCGATTATGTGGATATGAATGATATTTCCGAAGTGATTATTTTCCACGATGCTGAGCCTTATTTCTATGTAGATGCAGATGAGGGGCGCTGGCACCGGCCTACTAATGATCTCGAACTGAACGGCGAGATTATTGCCACTGGCCCGGATGACTTTTATTTAGAGACCACAGTACTCATCTGGAAGGCTAGTGATGAGCTGTTGTGGGCTCCTGAGCCTGTGGTTCTTCACTATCAGGGGGCAGTTGTGCACGCTGATACAATGTACGCGTATCCGAATCAAGAGCGTGTTAAGCTGAGCGGCAGCGTACAAATCGTAGAGGATGGATTGGTCTGGCAGATGCCGGAGCTGCTCTATGAACTGGATACAGAGATTATGCATGTGTACGGAAGTGCTACCTTATTGCTGGAAAGGAAGGGTGGGGAATGATTAAAGCGAGGCGCTGTTTTGGATTACTGCTGGTTCTCTTGCTGTTGTATACTCCCGGAAGCTTGGCTGAGGAACGGACTGGTACCTTAGAAATCATTGGGGTTCCTCCAGAGATTCCCACAGGAAATTATGACAGTTCAGCTAAGCGGTTTACTGCAGATGTGCGTGAGATTCCTGATGCCATCATCCGAGTAACTTACGATGATATGCGCCTTTCTGGCCTGCAGCTGGAATGGCTCACCGAAGAGGAACACTTAACCTTTTCCCATTCGGTCAGTGTTTGGCGGGAAGATTTGGACTTAGAGGCTGATTGGTTAGAATACGATGGTCAAGCTAAGGTCCTCACAGCAAAGGGAAATGTCAAAGCCACGACTGAGGATGCGGTAATTTATGCGGAGCACTTAGTGTACACAGAGGATACTGATGAAGCACTGTTTACAGAGGGAGTAAGAGTAGAATTCAGCGATGGCGCTTTCACGGGTGAAAAATTCCTGTTCAAAGTAGAAGAGAAAACGATGCAGTTCTTTGGTCCTTTCCAAGGAAGTTTCCAATCCAGCCAGTAAGTGACATTTCATGAGAGCATTACCACTTAAATCCCAGCTAGAGCCCATGATATAATGATGTGGCACTGGGTGAGGAGGAAGAGGTAATGTTCTCTTTTTTTCGTGATGGATTTTATAAAGATTTCATAGTACTGGTGATTCTGACTGTATTATTGGGCACAGTGTTTTCCGCAGGCGTTGCCTGGGCGCTGGATGCCTATTTTGGTGATACCTTAAATGAGATGATCGGTGAATATGGTCAGTACGACATCATTTTGCATATTCAAGAAGACGCTAAAGAGGCAGCTTACCGTGAGCTAGAGCGCATTCAAAAACAGCAGTTTCCCGGTGCTCGCCTAAGTGAAACTATTTCACTTGCAGGACAGGCAAACTTCTTCTTTGGCCTGCCGGAAGAATTCCGCACAAAGGAGATCATGTCAAACTTAGCTTCTTATTTTGCAGCTGTGCCTGGACTGAATGGCCACACAATAATCTCTGATCCCAGCCTTTTGATTCGTAATGTCCACGCCAGTGTTGCAGATGACCTTGCTGAAAAAATCGAGCAGATACCAGGTGTGCGCTTTACCTTTTCAGATGTGGGCAACATAATTGTTCTCTTGGAAGACCCCAGTCTTTCCAAGTCTGTTGAAGCTCAAGCGAAACAACTTATCGATGAGTATCAGTTAGTAGAACTGCGTTTTCCGATGGGTTTTGAAGTTGATACCCAGCTGGTAGGAGCACAAGCAATTCAAGTTCTGAAAGATATGCTGCCGGGCAGGAAATACAGCAATGTCACGGCGGCTCAGTATGGTGAAGACCTAAATGCCTTCTTAAAGACACTTGTGGAGATGCGGGATTTCTTGATGAGCTATGCCTCTAAGGTGCGCATTACCGCCGACCCTGAAGCTCATCTGATTCTAGGTGAGCAGATCGCCATTCAAGCTGACAGCAGCACTCCCCTCAAAGAGGGAAGCCAGTTGTCAGATGATAACGTGGTGATCGAAATCACTGCGGTGAGCGGCCGATCTGCGGAGGGCATGATTATCCGCGGGGAAATCACCCCATCGATGGACAGTCTTAAGCAGACCGGCTACCGGGTTTTCTCTGACGGTCAAATAGCTCGCCCGATTGGTGAGGTAGAGGTGGAAAATGAGCGTTACCGCCTCGCATACGCGATTGATGAGAGTCTGCGGCTCCTAGAAGAGTTGGAAGTACTTGCGGTTCAAGCGGCTGATGCCGTGGATAATGCCGATGCTGTTCTAAATACTTTCCAAGAAGCACTACTACAGCTCGAAGTCTTGCAGGTACAGATGCGCCAGCTAAATGAGGGCATCGCTGGTGGTGGCGATGCATCGAGCGAGCAGCTCCTCATGTCTTTATTGATAAATGGACTATTCCAAAGCCTCGCTCAAGCAGCAGTTCAGGCAGGTGAAAACTCACTGGATTCGCTCGAAAACCTTGATGTGGCTGCGATGCGTGCCAGCTTGGAGCAGATCAGCACACAGATTGCCAATGTGCAGAGCATAGATGTGCAGGCTATTATTCGTCAGATTGAATATGTGCGGGATACTCTGCCGATGTTGGGTGATGAAGAGATCGGGCGTTCCATCAGACTAATCAACACGTATATAGCCGGTCAGGTCATTCCCGGTGAGCGCATTCAGATCCTGGTTGAGGACGGTTCCGTTGACGAAGGGCAGGTTGAAAAACTGCTGCGAGAGCGCCTTGACAATCCGTATCTCAATATCTACTCCACCTCAGTGGGTGTAATTAATCCCGATGCTCGTTCCGAAATCATTCGTCTATTGACAGAAGTAAGGGCGATCATTGCAGGACTATTGGCCATCGTGTTTACCGCTGCTATTCTGATCTTGGATCATTCCACTTTATTCAGTACCTTGAAGTACCTGAGCAGAGCAGGGAAAGCCAAGCATAAATCCTGGAAACGTCTGTTGGATCCGGTTTACATCTTAGGTGGAATCTTAGGAGCCGTGATTTTAAGTGCCGTCTACAGTATGAGTGGAGCCCAGATTCCGTATATGTCACTGGGCAGTGTCACTTTGACAGGCGTAATAATTGGAGTTCTTGTTGCGTGTTTTGCTGAGCGTTTTAGTCCTGTCAACTCGAAAGAGATCATGGCGGGTCAGGCTTTAGGGCTTTCGAATGTACAGATAATGCGGGAAATTGTCATACCCAGCAGCAGGCCAGGCGTGATGAATTTCCTTAACCGCTGGAAGCAGCAGTTTTAGGGAGGTGTTGACATGCTGGAAATCAAGAATATACGTAAGAGTTACGCAAAAACCACCGCCCTGGATAATGTGAGTTTGGATGTAAAGCAGGGGGAAACAGTCGTTATCATGGGACCCTCTGGATGCGGGAAATCGACTCTCATCCGCTGCATAAACCGTCTGACAGAACCTGATTCAGGGGAAATTCTAGTTCATGGACAGAACATCCTTGAGCTTTCCGATACTGAACTAATGGCGTTCCGCCGCAGTGTGGGTTTTGTTTTTCAGCAGTTTCACTTAATCGGCCGTCTGACTGTCTTGGAAAATGTCATGTTTCACCTTGTTTTAGCAGGAGCTGACCGCAGCTGGGCTGAGGTGCGAGCTGCTGCAGCCTTAGAAAAGGTGGGCCTAGGCGAAGTGCACAACCGCAAACCAGATGAATTAAGTGGTGGGCAGCAGCAGAGAGTGGCCATTGCTCGAGCATTGGCTGCCGGTCCCGAGCTTATGCTCTGGGATGAACCAACTGCGTCGCTGGACCCTATCTTGGTGTGGGAAGTGCTCGAGGTCATGGAAGAGCTGGTACGAACCAGTAGTACTACCATGATCATCGTGACACACGAAGTCTCATTTGCCCTGCGGGTAGCAGATCGTATTGTTCTTATGGATAAGGGCCAGATTGTAGAGGAAGGACCACCTGACACTGTTTTCGCCGATCCAATTTCCGAAATTGGTATAAAATATAAGAAGCTTCTCGCCAGCTGAAAAGGAGAAAAGCAGGAGAATAGCTATAATGTGCCGAATTGTGTCAATGGAGCCGAGGGAATCTCGGCTCATTTGCCATATTATCTTGCGAGGTGGGAACAGGTGCTCTCTATCGATGACATATACGAGAAGCTTCCGCACCGCTATCCTTTTCTGATGGTTGACAAAGTACTCGAACTTGAAGAGGGAAAACGCATAGTGGCGGTCAAAAATGTTACTATTAATGAACCGTTTTTTCAGGGGCACTACCCACAGCTTCCGGTGATGCCAGGTGTTATGATCGTAGAAGCCATGGCGCAAGTTGGCGGGTTAGCTGTAGGTGGAGCGGCTGACAGCAGTACAGTTCCTCTGCTGGCTGCGGTTGAACGGGTGCGCTTTAAGCGTATGGTTCGCCCAGGTGACCAGCTGGTGATAACCGCTGAAGTTCTGGCTCATCGGTCAGGAGTTGTAAAGGTTCAGGCGGAAGCCAGAGTGGAGCAGGATGTCTGTGCACAGGGGCAGCTGACATTCATGCTCGCCAAGAGAGGGGATGTAGTGGGACGTGTCTAATCCGCGCATTATGCTCATCGGAGCCGACAATACCAGCGATCGGTTTGGTGCGGCCTTAACAAAAAAGTTGTTAGAGAAACGGCCGCAGGGGGTGGTCTTTGGCATAGGTGGCCCTCAGATGGCTGATGCAGGAGTGCGTTTACTCTATGATATTTCAGAAATGGTGAGCTTGGGGGTCTTCGATTCTCTTAAGGGTGCTCATATAGTTAAGAGGCTTATACAGAGAGTCAGTGAGACAATGGACGAAGAGGTGCCCCATGTGGTAGTGCAGATTGGCCTGCCAATATTTAGTCTTCGCCTGCTGGAGATTGCCCAGTGTAAGGGACTGCCAACTCTGTATTACTATACGCCTCTCAGCAGGGGCTTAGTAGATTTTAAGACTGAGCGCTTTGCTGGTTTAGTCAATAAGGTTATCGGTATCAGCCGTTATGAAACAGAAGCGTGCCGTGCGGCAGGGATTAATGCTGAATTTGTGGGTCATCCACTGGTAGATTTAGTGCAGCCGAGAAAGCCCCGACATTCAGTCAATGGCACGCCAGTAATCGCAGTTCTTCCTGGGGCTCGAGAAGTCGAGGTTAAGAATGTGCTGCCAACAGTGCTGAAGGCCATCGGTCAGCTGCACAAAGCACAGATTCATACTCAGACCATTGTCTCAGTGGCACCAACAGTGCGGGCTTCATTTGTAGAGAACATTCTTGCTAAGGTCAAAGACATCCCAGTAAAGGTGGGGGGCGATACGGCAGAAGTTCTTGAAGAAGCTGATCTAGCCATAACTTCCATTGGGACGGTCTCTCTGGAAGCTGCGTTAATGGGTGTTCCCTGTATGGCTGTTTACCGGGTTCCGACCACTACCTATTTATTTGACAAGCTCTTTGCCAACAAACCGCGCATGACGGTTGTCAATAATGTTTTAGAAGAGTCTGTTGTTCCTGAGTTTATCCAAAGTGAATTTGGTGTCAGTCGGATTGCAGATGAAATGCGGCGGCTCTTGACAGACAGCGGCGCTCGCCAAGCTATGTTGGCTAAGTTCGCTAAACTGGAAGAAGAATTGGGTCAACCTGGATCTGTGGACCGGGCAGCGGACATAATCTTATCTGCCGCAGCTAGGCGGGAGGGTATGTAATGCCGATTACAGCCCAGGGGCTTGAAAAGCGCTACGGTTCGCGCACCGTGGTCCGGGGTGTGGACCTTGAGCTTCACCGGGGCGAAATTGTGGGCCTGTTAGGCCCAAATGGAGCCGGGAAAACAACGACGTTTTCTTTAATCGTAGGTTTGGAGCGGCCTGATGCTGGGACAATTTGCTTTGACGGAGTCGACGTGACACGTATGCCGATGTTCAAACGGGCCCGGCTGGGGTTAGGTTATCTTCCGCAGGAGCCATCTGTGTTCCGCAAACTTACCGTAGAAGATAATTTAAGGGCGGTGCTGGAAAACCGACGGCTCCCACGGGAAGAGCAAGAACGGATCGTGGATCAGCTCTTAGC
This sequence comes from uncultured Peptococcaceae bacterium, assembly GCA_937988745.1. Lineage (GTDB taxonomy): Bacteria > Bacillota > Limnochordia > Darwinibacteriales > Darwinibacteriaceae > JAAYMS01. The sequence goes on along the minus strand of CALKAR010000253.1, from coordinate 3,023 downwards.
TGAGTTTAACTTAGAAAAGGTCAGGCATCAATTAGGCGCACAGCTATCTGGTGGAGAAAGGCGCCGCACGGAAATTGCTCGGGCGCTTGCTCTGAATCCATCTTTCTTATTTCTCGATGAACCCTTTGCAGGTGTTGATCCGATTGCAGTTGGAGAAATACAAGAAATTGTGGCGGGGCTGCGCAAGCGGAGTCTAGGTATTGTAATTACTGATCATAATGTGCGCGAAACGCTCCGCATCACAGATCGGGCTTATATCATGCATTTAGGGGAAATTTTAGTATCGGGGACAACGGAGGAAATTGCCGAGAACGAGTTGGCCAGAAAGTATTATTTAGGTTCGAATTTCTCTCTTTAGTCAGACTAGCATAGGGTGGTGAGTTTATGTACGGCCTAGCGCTGATTTTTACCTTGGCAATCGTAGGCGGAGTTATCGCGTATATTGGCGATCGCCTTGGTATGAAGATTGGCCGCAAGAAACTCACCTTATTCGGACTCAGACCGAGGCACACTAGTATTCTGATTACAATCGTTACTGGTGTGATTATCGCCTCTGCTTCTATTGGGGTGCTGACTATTGTATCTCAGGACGTGCGCACGGCGCTTTTCCGGATGAAAGAAATCCAAGAAGAACTTGTGACTGTGCAAACTAGTTATGAAGAAATGCGCTACCAGCGGGATGAGGCTCAGCAGGATCTGCAGACGGCACAAACCGCTCTTGCGCAGGCCCAGGAAGACTATAACCGGGTCATCCGTGATCTAGAACAGGCTATGGCAGATGTGGAAAGCCAGAGACTGGCTATCGCGGAAAACGAAGAGATTATCGCAGGTATGGTCGAGTACATTACAGAGCTAGAGGCAGAAGCCCAGCGTTTAGAAGCTGATATTGCTACCCTGATGGATTATTATTTTGCTTTCCATCAGATGCAGGGTGCCAATATAGCTTTTAATGCAAGTGAGGTTATTTCTGCGGTTGTGATTGAACCGAACAAGACACGTGAAGAGATCCGCCTGGTTATCGAGGATTTCTTGGCGGAAGTCGACGATATCGCCTACCGGCGCAGTGCACGGGCATCAGAGGGAGATTACCGGGCCATCTATGTGCGTCCTGGGGTGACAGACGTCGTCGTCGAGGAGCTTTACCTAGCTGATAGAGCCGTTATCGTCAGGGCGGTCAGCGAAAGCAATACAATTCCCGGGATACCTGTAGTTGTTTATCTGGAGATTTTTCCAGATCAGCTGGTGTTTGCGAAAAATACCGTGCTGGTAGAAAGAGCTTGGGATCCGCAGAATGATAGCGCCATCGACCGGACTATCTTGGAGATGCTGGGTCAGGCCAATATCGCGGCAATTGATGCCGGGGTGGCGGTAAGTCAACAGCTTGAAGCGGTGCAGCTGCCAGGAAGCATTTTCTTAGAAGCTCTGTTCGCTTCACGAGAGATTACAGAGCCAGTCAGGTTGAGATTAGTGGTAGCAGAAGATACCTGGCGATCAGATGCACCGGTGCCTTTAGAACTGCATATTGTGCCATGACATGCTTTCAATGGGAGTTTCCAAACCAGGAACTCCCATTTTTGGTCTTGCAGGAATTTTGTTCATTCTGCGGAATTATATGCTGTAAATATGACTTGGTACGGAGAGCTGTTTTTGCAGAGACGAACCAGCAATTACCTCGAAAAAAATGAGATAATTTATGTCCAACCCCCGCAAAAACACTTTTCCATTAGAAGGATTCTAAGGGAGAATCTCGAAGTACCAAGTAGTATCTTTGTGCTTAGCCGCAGTAGAATTTGAGTAAGGATGGTTAGGAAGGAGGTGCCCGTGGTTACCGCCGAGCTCAAGATACTGCAGTGGTGAGCACAGGCCTTCGTCCGGTCGAGGAATGAGGCAACATGGAGACTCATGACAGAGGGCCGAACGGGGGTTTTTCTCCAACATATTTCTGAACACATCTGAAAAACCACTAAGGGGGTAAAATGAATATGAAACTAAGAAGCCTTGTGCTTGTACTAGCCATCGCCTTAGTAATCGGCCCAGCTGCAACAGCATTGGCCAACACTAATCCATTTTCTGATGTACCAGCTGATCACTGGGCATACGATGCTGTTATTCAATTAGCAGCCGTAGGCTTGGTAGAAGGGTATCCTGATGGTACCTATGGCGGCACTCGCATGATGACTCGTTACGAGGCTGCTCTGGTATTTGCAAGAACACTTGCTCGCCTCGAAGCTTTGGTTGAAGAAGAAGTATACGCAACCAACGCTGACCTGCGTGCGCAAGTAGTAGCCGAAGTTTTAGCTGATATCGAAGGTGCTAAAGCTGAACTGGCAGCCCTCATCAAAGAGGAACTTGCAAACATTGAAGTTCCCGTTGTGGAACACACAATTGAAAGAGTAGTTGTTGAACAGCCAATCGAAAAGATTGTTGAAGTTCAGCCTGTAGAGCGTCCATTCGAGCTCACACCTGAAGCTGAGCAGGTAATTGCAGCTCTCGTTGCTGACCTGTTCAAGGAAGAGATTGCTGCTGCTGAACTTGGTGCAAAAGAGGTTGTAACCGAAACCAAGATCATTGAGCGCATCGTTGAAGCTGAAGATGCTTTGACAGAAGAAGATGTCAACAGAATCGTTGAAGCTATCCTCGCTGCTGAGCTTGAGCGGGTATATGCTTCTCAAGAAGGCGCTTCTGCTGACCTGGACGCTCGCGTTGATGCAGCACTTGCCAAGATGGCTGCTGACCAAGCTGCCCTTGCTGGCGATGTAGCTGATCTTGAATACCGCCACCTCACCCTGATCAACGCTCTGCGTGCTGATGTTAACGCTCTGACCGTTGCTCTGGACAAAGAGGTTGCTGAACTCACAGATGCTATTTATGCTCTGAGCGATGAGTTTGAGACCGAGCTCGCTCTGTTGGGTGTTCGTGTCAACACTCTCGAGAAACTCTTCCTCAGCATGGAAGACCGTATTACTGCTGTAGAAGGCAGAGTTGCTATGGTTGAGAAGGAACAGGGCAACCTCCGCAAGGAT